>JAFGKA010000253.1 GCA_016928855.1 Phycisphaerae bacterium | reverse complement strand
GGAAATCGTGGGTGTGCCACTGCATCAGAGGAGTCCAAGGCCATGGACCGAGTCAATGTGGGACTGATCGGAACGGGGTTCGTCGGCGACCTGCATGCCACCGCCTTCGCCATGCTGCCCGACGCCGAGGTCGTTGCCGTCGCATCCCCGACGGCCGGCAAGGCGAAGCGATTTGCGGAGGCGCACGGCATCCCGCGGGCATTCGAGGATTATCGCGATCTGCTCGCAGTCGAAGCGATCGACATGGTCACGCTCGCGCTGCCCAACCCGTTTCACGCCCAGGCCGCGATCGACGCCGCCCGGGCCGGCAAACACGTCGTCTGCGAGAAGCCGCTCTGCCGGACACTCGCTGAGGCGGACGCGATGATCGCTGCGTGCCGGAAGGCGGGCGTGCTGCTCATGTATGCCGAGGAACTCTGCTTCGCGCCGAAGTACGTCCGAGCCAAGAGGCTCGTCGATGAGGGCGCCTTGGGCCGCACCTTCCTCGTCAAACAGAGCGAGGAACACTTCGGCCCCCACTCGTCGTGGTTCTGGGATGTCGAACAGTCCGGCGGCGGCGTGCTGCTGGACATGGGCTGCCATTCGATCGAATACGCCCGCTGGGTCTTCGGCAAACCACCGGTCAAGAGCGTCATGGCGAATCTCGGCGTGCGCGTACACACGGACAAGACGCGCGGCGAGGACCACAGCCTCTGCATTGTCGAATACGACGGTGGCCGCGTCGGCCTCGCCGAAAACAGTTGGGCCAAGCAGGGCGGCGTCGATGACCAGTGCGAGATATATGGCTCCGGCGGCTTCACCCGCGCGGACCTGCTGCGTGGCAGCTCGCTGCTGACCTACAGCGAACGCGGTTACGGCTACGCCGTCGAGAAGGCCGCGTCGACAAGCGGATACACCTTCACGATGTTCGAGGAAATCTGGAACTACGGCTTCCCGCAGGAGATGGCCCACTTCGTCCGCTGCGTGCGAGGTGAAGAGACGCCCATCGAAACCGGCGAGGACGGCCGTGAAGTCCTGAAGATCATCTGTGCGGCGTACGAGTCCGCCGGCACGGGCAGGCGCATCGACTGGCCCTACGAGCCGCGGCCGGTGGACAAACCGATCGACCTGTGGTTGAATCCCTGACGCCGCAGCCAACGGACTCCCCACACACCATGCAACGGAGGTATTTCATGCCGCACGGATTCCTCGCCTGGACGCTCGCGATCCCGCTCCTTCTGTCGCTGACCGTCCCGACCGCCGGACAGGCCCCCTCCTCCGCGCCGCCGGAGCCGAAAGACTCGCAGTACAACGTCCGCGACTTCGGCGCCGTGGGCGATGGGCAGGCCGACGATACACAGGCATTCCAGACAGCGATGGATGCCGCCGGCCAGGCAGGGGGCGGCATCGTTCTCGCGCCGCGCGGAACGTACCGGATCGCCGGCAATCTGAAGGTGCCGATAGCCGTCACACTCTCGGGCATCTGGGCGGCCCCGCCGGCACACGCAGGAATCCGCGATGCGAGTCATCCCAGACCCACATACGGCACGACGCTGCTGGCCGTTGCCGGCGCCGGCAGCGAGACTGGCGAACCCTTTATCGAGCTGACGACCAACGCGACGCTACGGGGCATGGTGATTCACTATCCGGAGCAGCGCCCGGATGCGACGCCCACGCCGTACCCCTACGCGATCGCTATGCGCGGCAACAATCCCGCCGTGCTCGACGTAGAGCTGCTCAACCCGTACAACGCCATCGACGCCAGCCGCAATCAGCGCCACCTGATCCGCAACGTATCGGGACAACCACTGCGCCGCGGCATCTATGTCGATCACATCTTCGACATCGGCCGGATTGAGAACGTCCACTGGAATCCCTGGTGGAGCATGACGTCGCCAGTCCTGGAGTTCATGCGGACCGAAGGCGAGGCGTTCATCTTCGGACGAACGGACTGGCAATACGTGCACAACACGTTCTGCTTCGGCTATCGGATCGGCTATCGCTTCATCCGGACGCCGAGCGGCGTGTGCAACGGCAACTTCCTCGGCATCGGCGCCGACGATGCGTGGGAAGCCGCCGTACTCGTAGACGAGTGTGCGCCGATGGGCCTGCTGATCACCAATGGTGAGTTCGTCAACTTCCGAAGCAAAGATCCGACGATGGTCATCGTCGGGCCCAAGAACACCGGCGCGGTGCGATTTGTGAATTGTGCCTACTGGGGCCCGAATCACCAGATCGCCCGCATCGCCGGAACCGGGACCGTCGGCTTCGGCGACTGCACATTCATGCAGAATGACAAGGCGAAGGAAGGTCGCGCCGCCATTCAGGCTGAGAGCGGCACCGTGCTTGTACGCGGCTGCGAGTTCCGCGAGAGCGCCCCACAGGTTTCGCTCAACCCCGACGTGCAGCGCGCCGTCATCGTCGGCAACGTCTTCACCGGCCCGGAGCGGATCGTCAATAACAGCAAGGGCGATGTGCAGATCGGCCTGAACGCGGCCACACCGACACGTGCCGCAACCGAGCCAACGCCATAGACGGCGACCAGGCTACCCGAGCCAGCGCGCGGCGCGCGCGAGCAGCCGCTCGAAATCGAGCCGGCTGCGGCAGGCCTGCGACGCCGCCGCCAGATCCGCGTCGCGCCAGTCGCGCTGCTCCGGCGCAAGCTCTGCGTACAATTCGCGTGCCGCCGCGAGGTTGCCGCTCTCCTCACAGTAGGCCAGGTAACGCATGATCGAGCAGAAATCCGTCTGCGTGCCCGCCGCGCGCCGACACGAACCATCGCACCCCGGACACGTCGTGCGCGCCAGCCCCTTGGCTGCCTCGTCGAAAAGCTTCCACTCATCCGGCGTGAACGGTTTGCGAAACGCCCGCGCCGCCGCGGCATTCTCCTCGACGATCTTGAAGCTGGGCATCTCCGAACAGGCCGCCGCGAACCGCTCATCGCTCCAGATGCCGGCCAGCATCGCCGTGTGGGGCGACATGCCCAGCGCCCGAAACGCTTCGATCGCTCGCGGCGATAACGTCCCGGCCGCCCCCAGACCGCGCCCGGTCTTCATCGCCAGCAGACCCACACCAGCCTTCGCACACGTATCGATCGCCCGGTTTAGTCCGGCATCCGACCGGATCAGCACCGGATCGCACGCCATCATCAGCGCATCGACCCACCCGCTCCTTGCCGCGTTAGTCAGACAAGCGATGCGCCGTGGCATCTCGGCGTGCGTGCTGAAGCCCATGAAGCGAACCTTCTTCTCCCGAACAAGCCGGTCCTTCATCGTTCGCCACTGACCGTCGGCATCGAGTGGAACCGCCGGATCCTCGAGACCGTGCAAGAAGAACAGGTCGATCGTATCGACCCGCATCTTCTTCAGTGCGTCATCCACACGGGCCTCGAATGCCGCGGGATCGGTTGTGCGGGCCTTCGTAGTGATGATGATATCCGCACGACAACCGCGCTGGCGGATCCAATCACCGAAGAGCGTCTCGGCCTTGAAGCCGCAGTACAGATCGCCGTTATCGAAATACCGCACACCCGACCGATACGTGAACTCCAGGATGCGCCGACCGTATTCGGGAAAACTCCCGCCGGCCGCAAGACGCGTCACCTTCAGGCCGGTTCGACCAAGCGGCCGTACCTCGATCGGCTCGTTCGCCACCGGTTGCGTGGTGGCCGCCCGCGCGGCCGCACCGACGCCCAAGGCAATGCCGGCCTCCAGAACCGAACGACGTGACAGCGTACGTTCTGGCGACGATGAATCCGTCTTCGAGATCATGGAACGACCCCTGCGAGTCAAGCGACGGCCTCCACCCTACGTCCGTGTCATTCGCTCAGACGTACTCGGGACCGACAAGATCCTCATACGTCTCGCGACGACGGATGATCGCATAAGCAGCGCCGTCCACGAGCACCTCCGGCGCCCGTGGCCGCGAGTTGTACTGACTGCTCATCACGAAACCATAGGCGCCGGCCGTGAAGACGGCCATATAATCGCCGCGTTGGACGGGGGGCAGATGCCGCCCCTTCGCAAGGAAATCGCCGCTTTCGCACACCGGTCCGACAATGTCCATCTCGACCGTTCCGGCCAGCTTGAGATCCGCTCCGCGACGTTCCGGACAGAAGTCTTCACCCGGGCGCACCGGCCACGCGAAGTGATAGGCACCATACAGCGCCGGCCGGATCAGATCCGTCATCGCTGCGTCCACAATCGCGAACTGGCGCTCGCCGGATTGCTTCACCAGCAGGACCTGCGCCACCAGGATGCCCGCGTTGGCTGCGATCGAGCGGCCGGGCTCCGTGAGGATGCTCAGTCGCTTGCCGTGAAGCAGCGGCACGATCGCACGCGCGTAGTCCGTGGCCGTCGGTGCCTCGTCGGTTGAGTAACTCGCGCCGAAGCCTCCGCCAATGTTGAGCGCCTCAATCTGGAAACCCGCTACGCGCAGCTCGTCGATGAACAGCAGCGCCTTCGTCACCGCCTCCACGTACGGCTGCACCGTGTTGACGGGCGAGCCAATATGCAGGTGAAGGCCACAGAGCCGCACGTTTGGCTGGCGAACGGATTCTTGAAACACGTTCATCGCCCGTTCGAGATCGACGCCGAACTTCGTCTCCTTCTTTCCGGTCGTGGTGTACGTGTGCGTCTTGGGATCGACATCCGGGTTGATCCGCAACGCAGCGCGAACCGTCGCCCCGAGCAAAGCCGCGACGCGCTGCAGGTTCACCAACTCCGCTTCGGATTCGACGTTGAACCATCCGATACCGGCCTTGATGGCTTGCTCAATCTCGACATCCCGCTTGCCAACGCCGGCAAACACGATGCGCGCCATGTCCGCCCCGGCCTGGCGGGCACGAAACAGCTCGCCGCCACTGACCACATCAAAACCGGCCCCCTCCTGCGCCAGCAACTGGAGGATGTGGATATTCTGACAGCTCTTGATCGAAAAGCAGATCGTCGGGTTCACCTCGGCGAACCCATCCCGAACCTGCCGAAAGTGATGCAGCAGTGTGGCCTTGGAATAGATGTACGCCGGCGTGCCAACGGCCTCGGCGATCTGGCACACCGGAACGTTTTCGCAATACAACTCGCCCTGACGATACGCAAAATGATCCATGGTGTCCTGTGCTTACCCGATTGACCTTGCGGAATCAATGCCGATCTGCAGCAGCCGGCCCACCTGTGCCGCGGTATCCCTCAATAGCGCCGCCGCATCGCTCAGCGCCTCATCCAGCGGCATCGGCCGGTTGACGATCGACACGTACGCATCGAGCACGGCGAGCGTCTCGCCGGCTCCCTCGCCAACGCTGCCGACCAGAGCGATCGCCGGCACCTCCGCCCGCCGGGCCGCGCCGCCGACGCCGGCGATCACTTTGCCCATGACCGACTGCCGATCCAGCCGCCCTTCACCCGTGATCAGCAGATCCGCCCCCACCAGCCGCTCGGCCAGCCGGACGGCCTCAATAACGATCTCGATCCCCGGCCGGATCACCCCATTCAAAAACCCGACGAGCCCGGCCCCCAGCCCGCCAGCCGCGCCGGCGCCGGGAAACGAACGGATGTCGATGCCCAGATCCCGCTGCACCACTCCAGCCAGGTGGGCTAGATTGGCATCCAGTTGCCGCACGGCCTCCGGCGTCGCGCCCTTTTGCGGGCCGTATACGGCCGCCGCCCCGCGTGGACCACACAACGGATTGTCCACATCGCACGCGACGAGAATCTCCACCTCGCCGATCCGCGGGTCCAGGCCGGATACGTCGATCCGCTCGATGCGCGCGAGGTCGGCCCCGCCCGCCCGATCCGCGAGGGCACGGCCGTCAGCGTCAAGGAACCGGATTCCGAATGCCTGGGCACACCCCATGCCGCCGTCGGTCGTGGCGCTGCCGCCAATTCCGACCACGAGCCGTTTCGCGCCACGATCCATCGCCGCGCGGATCAACTGGCCCGTGCCGAACGTTGTCGTCTTCAGAGGATCGCGTTTCGCCGGCGGTACCATCGCCAGGCCGGACGCCGCCGCCATCTCGAGCACCGCGGTGGCCGATGCGTCGCCGAGCATGCCCCACCGCGCCACAACCGGTTCACCCAGCGGTCCGGCCACCTCGGTCGACTCGAACGCCCCGCCCGTCGCCGCGACGAGCGCATCGACCGTACCCTCGCCACCGTCAGCGACCGGACACTTGTCGATGACCGCATCCGGCAGCACCGAGCGCAGCCCTTCCGCAATCGCCTCGCATACGGCCGCCGCCGTCAGCGATTCCTTGAAGCTATCCGGAGCAAGAACGATCTTCATGGCTGAACCGGCCTACCGGGCGCGCACGACGACCTCGTCCACCAGGATCACACGGCGTGTCAATCGCCAGATCCGAAAGACGACGGCCTCGCCGGGACGCGTCCGCTCCAGCAAGAGGCCTACGTGGTCGAGGTCGCGCGGGAAATCGCCCGCGATTGTGACGATGAGCATGCCGCGTTCCAGACCGGCCCGCTGCGCGGGGCTGTCGGGCTCGACCTCGGTCACCACAAGGCCGCCCTGCAGGTCGAGTTCCCGGGCAATCTCCGCCGACAACGGCGCGATGCGCAGACCGAAAAGATCGAAAGCCAGCTTCGCGCCATCCGGCACGGGAATCTCGCGCAACATCAACGTCGTGGCGAGCGGCTGGCCCTGACGCTCGATCTGTACGCCGACACGATCGTCGGCGCGTCTGGACAGCATACGCACATAGAAGTCCAGGTCGTGCTTCACAGCCTCGCCGTCCAGGCTGACGAGACGGTCACCTGCCTCAATCCCGGCCAGTGCCGCCGGTCCGCCCTCGCGCACCTCGACGACGCGCACGGTCTCGTAGCCGCTGACGCGCATGCCGACTTGGACCCGCTTGAGGCGTTCGAGCGAAAGCATCTCCGGCAGCGCCTGCCGCAACGTGTCGACCGGAATAGCGAAGCCGATATTCTCCGCATCGCCGCGGATGGCCGTGTTGATTCCAATCAACTCGCCCAGAATGTTGAGCAGCGGCCCGCCGCTGTTGCCCGGATTGATGCTCGCATCCGTCTGAATCAACCCGCTGTATTCCACGCCCTGCTTGAAACGCAGCGTGCGATCGAGCGCGCTGACCACCCCGGTCGTCAGCGTATGCTGATAGCCCAGCGAATTGCCGATCGCCACGACCGGCTCGCCGATCATCAGGTCGCTGCTGCGCCCCAGCTTCAACGCCGGCAAGGGATGATCGGCATCGACCTTAAGCACAGCCAGGTCACTCTTGCTGTCGATGGCGACGGGCGTGGCCTTGTATTCCTTCTTGTCCGCGAAAATGATGCGTTGATCGACCGTCTTGAGCACGACATGGGCATTGGTCACGACGTAGCCGTCCTCGTGCAGGACGCAGCCGCTGCCGACGCTGGTGACCGCCCGCCGTTCGAATCGCGGCGCCAGCGGCGAACGGAAATCGAAGAAATGCTCGAACAGATCGCGGCCGGCCGTGGGCATCTCGACGATCTGCGTGCAGGCGATATTCACCACGGCGTCGCGGGTATCCTCGAACACCTGGACGACCGGCGTGCGCCGCGCCTCCCGGGCGGACGGCTGCGCCGGCGCCGTCGTCACGGCCAACCCACACAGCACGGACACCGTGATCCGGATCAAATCTGTTCCTCGGGATTTCAGCCACATGATCACTCTACTCCACTACGGCACTGGCGGAATCCACGGCCAGCAGAGTATAGCATAACGCTCGAATCGGGGCGAAATGGCCAGGCCGCCAGAGCACCAGGCACTCGATAAGCAGAGGATGGATCGGGGTCAACGACCGTCGCGGCGAATGTGCCGATACAGCTTGAACAGCTCCCAGAATGCCCGCAGGATCACTCTGAGATTCGCGCCGCTCTGCTTGCCGGCGGTGCGCGGATAGTGCCGCACGCCGATCTGCCCGATCGAATAGCCGCGGCGCGTGGCCTTGGCCAGCACTTCGGCATCGATCAGCGCCCCCATCGACCGCATCTCGATCTCCTCGAACAGACGGCGGGGATAGAGCTTGAACGCGCAATCGACGTCGCGGACGCGCATCCGGAAGACAACATTGACCAGCGTGCTCCAGGCCCATGCGTTGAAGCGACGCAACGGCGGGTCCTGCCGATTCAACCGATAGGCCGAGACAATATCGTATTGCCCAAGTAGTGGCAGTAGCTTCTCGATCTCGTTGAAGTCGAATTGCCCGTCACCGTCGGTGTAGAAGACCCACTCCTTGCCCGCCGCGCGAAAGCCTGCCTGCAGGGCCCCGCCGTAGCCGAGGTTGGGACGATTGTGAAGAACCCGGACCTTGTCGTGTTCGGCGGCCAGCCGATCCGCGATCTCCCCCGTCCAGTCACGGCTCCCATCGTCCACAATGATCACTTCGAAGTCATCCGTGAGCCGTCGGCAGGCTTCGAGGGCGGCACGCGTCGTTCGCTCGACGTTCGCCTCCTCATTGTAGCAGGGAAAGAACACCGACAGGCTCAGCGATTCCATCCGGACTCATCCTCCGCATCGGACTGCGCGCCCGGCATTCTAACGGCCGCACGCGCCCCGGCCAACGCGCACCGAATGTGCCACTGGTCGCAAACGGTGCTTTTCAGGAACAAGCCCTTATTGCACACGCTGCTTCCACGCCGGATACTGCTCCGGCCGCACGTCGCGCCAGAGCCCGACCTTCGCCCGCCGCGCCCGGGCCTCAATCTCCCGGAACCGCTCCTTCCATACGTGATCAAACCGCGGATCGGCGTACGCATGCCCCGTCTCCAGTAGGAGTTCGTTGAACATCACGCCGGAATCCACGAGATAGACGTACGCCAACACCCGTTCATACCTGTCCCGCACCCGGCCTGGTACGAGTTCAAGCCGAACACGTTTGCCAAGCAGAGTCTCCTTGGCAAAGGCCGACGCCTCCGGCCCGAAGTACATCGTATCGGCCCGCGGGCGCACGGTTTCGGGCGTATCCACCCCCCAGAGGCGCACGCGCGTGTCCGGTCTGTCACCATCGGGAATGTCGATATCGAGCGTATCGCCGTCCACGACATGAACCACACGGGCGATCTGATCATGGTACTGCGACGGCGCCGGCGCGGAACGGCGACGGCCAAGCCAACCCGATCGGTCGGCCACCGCCACAACGAGCAGCACGAGCACGACGGCAAGCCAAGCCGGATGTCGGCGCCATCGTGGCGGCAACATCGTTCGAGACCGCGATGTGGATCGGCGAGAACGGGGCATGGGCAATCGCAGAATTACAGCTCCACCGACCGGAAGTACTCAATCGTCCGCAGGAAACCGTCACGGCGAGGCACCGTCGGTTCCCAGCCGAGCTTCTCCCTCGCGCGCGTGATGTCCGGGCGCCGTTTCCTGGGATCATCGCCGGGCAACGGCCGCACCTCGATGCGACTGCGGCTGCCCGTCAGTTCGATCACCTCTTCGGCGACCTCGCGGACCGTGACCTCGATCGGGTTGCCCAGATTGATCGGCTCGACAAAGTCGCATTCCGGCCGGCGAACGATCCCCTCGACGAGATCGTCCACGTAGCAGAAACTCCGCGTCTGCGAGCCATCGCCGTAGACCGTCAGCGGCTCGCCATGCAGCGCCTGCCGGATGAAGTTCGGGAGAATCCGACCGTCATTGCCTCGCATCCGCGGCCCATACGTGTTGAAGATCCGCACGATGCCGACTGCCGTCCCATGCGTCCGATGATGGGCCATCACCATCGCCTCGGCGAACCGCTTACCCTCGTCGTACGGCGAGCGGGGCCCGATCGGGTTGACGTGGCCGTAATAGGTCTCCCGTTGCGGATGTTCGTGGGGATCACCGTAGCACTCGCTCGTCGAGGCGTGCATGAACCGGGCACCTTTGTGAAACGCGAGATCGAGCATATGCCGCACACCCTCGCTGCACGTACGCAGAATGAACACCGCGCGCGGCTCGAAATCCACCGGCGAGGCCGGACACGCAAGATTGAATACCCGATCGACCGCCCCATCGATGTCCAGCGGCTCGATAATGTTGTGCTGCACAAACGAGAACCGGGCGAGCTTCGTCAGGTCGTCCACGTTGCGTTGCTGGCCCGTCTCGAGATTGTCCACGCCGACGACTTCATGACCGTCGCGCAGCAGCCGCTGGCAGACGTGGTAGCCTATGAATCCGGCCGCACCTGTTACCACCGCACGCATCCCCACGCACTCCTTCCATTAGGCAGACCAGTTCTCACGATACCAGTCAATCGCCCGGCCAAGCCCATCATCAAAACACACCTGTGGCTCGAAGCCGATGACTTCCCTCGCGCGGCTGATGTCGGCCAGCGAGTCGCGCACGTCACCCGGTCGCATGGGCTCGTAAATCGGCTGGACGTTCTTGCCCAGATGCTCGTTGATCCGGGCGATGATCCGGTTGATGCTGATCCGCTCACCACAGGCCAGGTTGAGGACCTGCCCCGCCGTCTTCGCAACCTTCGCACACAGCAGATTCGCATGGACGACGTTGTCGATATATGTGAAGTCGCGCGTCTGCTCCCCGTCGCCGTAGATCGTCGGCGGCCGGTCGGCCAGAATCGCTGTCACAAACGCAGGAATGGCCGCCGCATACTGGCTCTTCGGATCCTGCCGCGGCCCGAACACGTTGAAATACCGCAGCGCGATCGTCTCGAGCCCAAAACACTCGTAGAACGCCCGGCAATAGTGCTCGCCCGCCAGCTTCTGCACCGCGTACGGGCTCAGCGGATTGGCAACCTGCTCCTCGCGCTTCGGCAGCGTCGGCGTGTCGCCGTAAGCGCTGCTGCTGGCGGCGTATACAACGCGCCGGCACCCGGCCGCCCGCGCCGCTGACAGAAGATTGAATGTCCCATCGATGTTGGCCTCGTGGCTCGTGACCGGATCCGCGACCGACTTCGGCACCGACGGCACCGCGCCCTCATGGTAGACGACCTCGATATCCTGACACGCTCGCCGGCAGTCCTCCGGCTTTCGCAGGTCGCCTTCCACAAGTTCGAACTTGCCCTCGATCCCGGCCAGGTTCTCGCGCCGGCCCGTACTGAAGTTGTCAAAGACCCGCACGGCCTGGCCTTGCGCGACCAGCGCCGTCGTCAGGTGCGACCCAATGAAGCCAGCCCCACCGGTTACGAGATAAGTTCCCATCGTCAGCACGACCTCCTGCTGAAATCGGTCTCGCCGCGCATCGCCCAAAGGAAATGCTCGTGTTCACGCCGCCGGAAACCTCGTCAGTCTCCGCGAATCCGTGCGTATCGTCAACGTGCACCGCGTTCACAGCCCCAATACGCCCGCCATGCGACCCCGGGCATGTTCGAGCCGGTCAATCTCCTGCCGGTCCCGGTCGCCGTGGCGCTTCAGCTCCAGCACGTCCGCCAGCCGCTGATCGCTGCCGTGCTGCCTCCACCACTGTCGCAGGGCCTCGCTCCGGGCCGGCACCCAAGGTTCACTGAGATCCAGGGAGCCACCCGTCAACACCACGACCGGCATGACGTATCGGGCCAGTCGTTCGAACAACACGGGCCGCGCTGCCTCCGGGACCAGCGGCGCCAGCCGAAGCAGGTCGTCCACGCCGCGGGCCTCGAACCATTCCGCACGCGCCACCGCCGCGCCAATCGCAAGATACGGAGCTTCCGACGCCGCGCACTGATCGACGAATGCCGCCACGTCCTCGCGCCGCGGACCGCTGAGCCTCGCCAGGCTCATCAGCAGATCCGCCGCCACCGGCTCATCGGCCAACTCCAAGACGGTCTTCTGGATCGGCTCGATCGCCGCGTCATCGTTGAGCTTGCGGGCCGCATACGCCGCCGCGTCGCGAACCGCCGGATCGGGGTCCTCCGTGATCAGCGAGCGGATGCGATCCGTCGCCGCATGGTTGAACCGGCTCCCCAACGCCCGCGCCGCCGCGACACGGACCTTCGGGTCCGGGTCGTCCAGCCGAGCAAGCCGCACCCACGTCGGCACGCGCGAGCCGATCCCCGCGACCGCAACGACGATACCAACCGCCGCCACGGCCCAGACAATCCGTCGCCGGTGACACCGATATTTCGCGCAAGACGAATCCAATTCTTCCATGGCTCTCTTCATCGCCCCAATTCGTTCTTCAGCTCGTCGGCGGTCATGTCGATGTCGCGCAAGATGCTCTGCAGGACTTTCGGGTGCAGCGTCTTACCGGCATGAACCGGGACTGTCGTACGTTGGCCCATCG
>JAFGKA010000252.1 GCA_016928855.1 Phycisphaerae bacterium | reverse complement strand
GCATGATCGCCGTCCCCCAAGGCCCCGGCCTGGGCGTCCAAGTCGATCGCGCCAAGGTCGAGCGGTATCAGATCGCGTGAAGGTGTTGGGGAGGGCGACGTTTTCGTCATGCCCAGAAACCAAAATACTAGCGGCGTCCCGGTTTCGACTCCCGACTCCCGGTTTCGACTGCCGCTCCAACTGCCTATGACTTGTAGAAGTCCCTCCCGGGGAACCGGCTCAAGGTTGGCATTTGGGGTGGTCGATCCTTCCAACAGTTTCCTTGGGGGTAAGTTGAAACCGACCCCTTGGCCGCAATGACACTGCCGAACAGGATCGGTAGACGGGCCAAGCCAAACGCCACGGCTAAGTGACCCAAGAAGCCGCCCCCCCATTGTGGTTGCCAGGACGTCTTCCTTGTAGCGATGATACCTCGCAAGAGGCTTTACAGGGGCCCACTCGACCCGGTAACATAATAGAGGAGGTTCTTTCCGACATCCATTGGGCCGAATGAGCGAGGGGAGCATGGACTGCGTATTGAACGGACGCGCCAGCATAGATGTCCTTGACCCGCCAGATGCTTTTAAGGTCGAGTTTCCGGAAGACTTCGATGATGACCTGCTCGACATTGTGTCGAGTCACTCATTTGACCAACTGGAGCAAATGTCTCCAGAGGAAATCCCAGTTCCGCTGCGATACATCGAAGAACGAGCTTACTACCGCTATCGAGAACGAGGTGGAACGCACGGCTTGGACCAACAGGATTGGCTCGACGCCGAAATGGAGATGAAGAGGGAGTTTCGCTGCCTGCTACTTGGCGTTGCATCTTTGCTGAAGGGGTCGCCCTCCCTGACCACAGACACGGAATCTGCGAATGAGCCGAAGGTGTTTGCCTTCAGACTCTTAGGTAAGGATACCGGCCAGGAGAAGCTAAACGCACTTCGCCGCAAGCTCTATGAGCGCGGCACGCGCATTTGGCCAAGCGGCCCTTTCAAGGAGGAAAGTACCGTGACACAAGAAATCCGTGAACTAGCTCCGGACGATCCGAGGTATGCGAGAGCTGCCGAGCGAGCGAAACGGCACAAAGACCCGCTCAAAGACCTCTCACATGAAGAGTGCGTTCGCTACCAGGGAAACATTGTTGCTTTTCTGGAAGCGACAGGTGACATCATCGCATTTGCACCAACCGTCGAAGAACTTCGGGAACAGGTCGCTGCTCGCGGCTACGAGAATCAGTGCTGGTGTAGCATACCCGGCCCTATCCCGGAAGATATTGGGAGCTTTGACGACCTCTGTGTTCCTTAGCGGGCATCTACGACTAACAATCTAGACTTACCACCACGACCAGCGTTGTCGACCCGCATCGTGCGTACGCTCACTTCTAACTGACGGAACGTCGACGTCATGGAAAGTCTGGTCGCCCCGCTCACTACCCATCCATCGTACAAAGTCCACGGCTGCCAAGCATACGCGCTGACGGTCTTGCCCCCGGGCGCAAGCACAACAAGCAAGGAGCGAGTGCGGGCGTTCGTTTTGCTCGACTTCCCAAATACGTGCATTTCTGAACCTCTTGCCGACGCATATCGAAAGCATCACGAGGGTCGAGTGCCCCTCACGATCGTGCAGGAGGACGAAGACAGGCAACTTTGGCAGTTCGGCCCAATAGAACTCCCGATTTACCGCTATGTTAGACGCGAACTGCTCGGGCCCCATTACCTACACCTTGGCTTCGAGGATATCGACGAGTACTTCGACATCTACCGAGCGAAACCCCACAAGCCGTTCAACCCGGGACCGCCTCATGGCACTGATGTCGATTCTCCCGAGATAACCTTTCATGAAGACCTCGAGGTTGAAGTTGCCACCGTGCCCATTCCCGCTCACGCCCCTTTTGCTGAGAATTGCCCGTTTCTGATTCTCACTCCGCGCGACGCATGCAAGGAGCTTCTCCGACCGGTAGACTGAGGAACCGGCAGAAACCACAGGAAGAAGTCCCATCTGATTTCGCTTACGTTTTCGCGGCAGCGGGGCAACAAAGGACGCGGGGCCAACGCACAGCGAACGCCACTTGCTGCACGATATGCCAGTCCGAAACGGGCACGCAGCTAGTTTTTTGGTCGGTTTCGCTACTGTTTTGGCTTGGTGGCCTTGGGGCGACCTTCGGCGCGGAGCGTGTGCAGCAGACCCAATCGACGGGCCTGGCGTTTTTGCCAGGTTTCGCGTGTCCATACTAGCTGCGTCCCCGTTTCGACTCCCCGTTTCGACTCCTGCGCTACTGTTTTGGTTTGGCGGTCTTGGGCCGACCTTCGGGGGGGTAGGGGTCAACTCTTGACACTTGACACTGCGTCGACCAGGGCTTGCAGGTGGGCGGACAAGACGCGATGGCTCTGGGCCTTTTCCTCCCCCTCCCCTCTTTTCCTCCGCTGACGAGATCCTTCGCTTCGCTCAGGATGACGTGCGAGGCGCTCAGGATGACGTGCGATGCGCTCAGGATGACGTGCG
This sequence comes from Phycisphaerae bacterium, assembly GCA_016928855.1. GTDB lineage: Bacteria > Planctomycetota > Phycisphaerae > UBA1845 > PWPN01 > JAFGKA01. Next base: position 2,624 of record JAFGKA010000252.1, on the reverse strand, counting down.
AGGCGCTCAGGATGACGTGCGCTGCGCTCACGATGACGTATCGCCGGAGCCGTCGTGGTTCCGCCGGATCTCGAGGACGACGCTTTCGACGCCGCCGGCGGGCAAGGGGTAGACCTTGAGCTTGCGCAGGGAGAGGGCGCGGAACAGGCCGAAGTGACGGGCTTCGCCGCGTTCCTCGGGCCAGGAGGGACCCTTGATGAGCAACATGCGGTCGAACTGGCTCCAATGCGGCTTGAACCACTCCAGCAGTTTCTTGAGTCGGGCGACCGCGCGGATTACCAGCGTGTCGAAATGGTGGTCGGCCAGGTAACGCTCCGCCCGAACGTGGCAAACGGGAAGCGGCAGGCCAAGCTTCTCGACCACGTCGTCCAGCGCGCGGGCTCGCTTGCCGACCGACTCGGCCAGAGTGATCTTCAGATCGGGCCGAACGATCGCCAGGACGACGCCCGGCACGCCGCCGCCGCTGCCCACGTCGAGCACCCGCTCGCCTTGGCCCAGGAACTCGGCGAACGCGAGGCTATCGACCAGGTCGCGCGCGACGAACTTGTGATAATCGGTATGCCGGGTGAGGTTGATCTTGGCGTTCCACTCCCACAGGAGGGCGCAATACCGCTCCAGTAGGTCCACCTGCGCGTTGGGTAGCGCGATTGCCTGTTCGTGGAGAACGGCGCGGAGCGAGTCGGGAGCGTCATTCACGGGAGGGTCTTCTCGGCCCGAGCGCCGGTAGGAGAAAAGCGGGGCAATTGCACCGGATGCCTGGACGGACTAGGATGGGAGGCGGTTCTCCCCCGAACTCCCTGCCCGAAGACGCCCTGACGCGGCATCGGGAGATCAATCGTTACAGTCCATTTCACCCACCTCAAAGCCCGGCGTCAAGGCGCGGGGGTTTGATTCCACTGCCCACCCCAATGGAGAACCCACCATGACCGCCTGCAATCGTCGCGAGATCCTCCGAACCGCCGCGCTGGCCGGCGCGGGCTACTTCGTCTCCGGAACCCTGCGGAGCCGCGCGGACGAAAACCGCGGTCGTTCGCCCAACGAAAAGCTCAATATCGCGCTGGTGGGCTGCGGCGGCCGTGCCCGGGGTAACCTCGAGGGCGTCGCCAGCGAGAACATCGTGGCGGTGTGCGACGTGGACGACGCCCGGGCGGCAGACACCTACAAGGAGTATCCCAAGGCGCGCAAGTTCCGCGATTTCCGCAACCTGTTCGACGCGATGCACGGCGAGATCGACGCGGTGGTGGTGAGCACGCCAGATCACACCCACGCCCATCCGAGCCTCATGGCCATGGGATTGGGCAAGCATTGCTATTGCGAAAAGCCGCTGGCGCACACCGTCCGCGAGGCCCGGCTCATGGCCGAGGCGGCCAAGGCGAAGAACCTGGCCACGCAGATGGGCACGCAGATCCACGCGGAGGGCAACTACCGGCGCGTCGTCGAGCTGGTCCAAGCCGGCGCGGTCGGGCCGGTCCGCGAGGTTCACGTCTGGAGCGCTGCCAAATACACGGCCGGCGATCCGCCCAAGGAGTATCCGCCCGCCCCGGAGACGCTGGATTGGGACCGGTGGCTGGGACCCGCGCCGTATCGGCCGTACCACCCGGCCTATGCGCCCTTTGCTTGGCGGAACTGGTGGGACTTTGGCTGCGGGACGCTGGGCGATTTCGGCTGCCACTACGGCGATCTGGCCTTTTGGGCGCTCGGGCTTCGCCATCCGACGACCATCGAGGCGGAAGGCCCGCCGGTCCATCCGGCCGGCACGCCGGCGTGGCTCGTGGTCCGCTACACGTACCCCGCCCGCGGGTCGATGCCGCCGGTGGCGCTCACCTGGTACGACGGCGGCCGGCGGCCCGGTTTTTTGGCCGAGAAGAAGATCCCCGCGTGGGAATCGGCCGTCCTGTTTGTTGGCGACGAGGGGATGCTGCTGGCCGACTACGGCCGCCGGGTGCTGTTGCCGAAAGAAAAATACGCCGACTACCGTCCGCCGGCGCCGACGATCCCCGACTCGATCGGCCATCACCGCGAGTGGCTGGTGGCCTGCAAGACCGGCAGCCCCACGACGTGCAATTTCGACTATTCCGGGGCGTTGACCGAGGCCGTGCTGCTGGGAGCCGTGGCCTATCGGGTGGGCAAGAAGCTCGAGTGGGACGCGGCGAACCTCCGTGCGACGAACTGCCCCGAGGCCGAGCCGTTTGTCCAGGGTGTTTATCGCGAGGGTTGGGTGGTATAGTAATCGCTTGGACTGCGACGCACGGACTTTGACGCACGAGGATCGGTGGACGAGGGAGTCACCACGGAGACACGGAGAACACGGAGACGGTTGAAGGTTGGCCAGACGCGGCGCCGACACTCCACCACGGGAGTCTTGCGCGTTTGTCATAATGTATCTCGCCAAGTGAGAATGAGATGATTTGAATCATGTAGATAGGAAGTTATTTTGAGTGCCACGTCCCTCCGTGTTCTCCGTGTCTCCGTGGTGTATTCCATGTTACTTCATTCCGAGTATCCCTTACCCCGTGTGCGCCCTTCTTCCGCCGTGAGCCCTTTATTGTCTCAACGATGGGTCTAAAACCCTCGCCGTCAGGCGAATCCTTTAGGTTTTACGGTTAGCGCGGTAGAATGGGCCG
>JAFGKA010000251.1 GCA_016928855.1 Phycisphaerae bacterium | reverse complement strand
GCCAGGGCCGCCGTTCCCGCGGCCAGGCCGTCGATTCCGTCAAGGAAGTTCATCGCGTTCGTCACGCCGACAAGCCAGATCACGGTGAGAACCGGTCCGAGCCAGCTCAGATGCAACTGTCCGAGCAACGGTACATCGAGCGCGGTGAGGCAGATGCCTCCCGAGCAGATGATGCTGGCGGCGACGAATTGCAGCGCCAGCTTGACAGAGGGACGAAGGCGGAAGAGATCATCGTAGAGACCGACCAGGAACATGACGAGCGCGCCGGGGAGCAGGCCCCAGTATTGGGCGCATTGTTCGATTGCGGTGGGGTCGGTCATCAACCAGAGGACGACGCAGGTGAAAACCGCCAACGCGGCGCTGAGCCCGCCGAGTCGTGGGGTTGCGCGGAGGTGCAGTTTCCGAGCCGCCGGCCGGTCGATGGCGCCGATGCGCCAGGCGAACTGACGACTCCAGGGTGAAACGAGAGCGACCATGCCCGCGGAGACAGGGATGGTCCAGGCGAGACCTGCCGTTGAATCTGTGACCCACGATAACGCGATCATCCGTGACTCTGGCTCCTGCGGGGGCGGGATGAACTGGCCCCGTGCCTTCATCGAACGGGCGGGCATGCACCATTAGGAGCGGCACCGAAAGTCTTTAATGCAGGCGTCTTCCTGCATTTGTTCGTCATGTTTTGTAGGCCGGCGGCGGCGACAGACCGGCGGTGATGCTCTGGTATTAACCATAGAGCGTCTTGGTGTGGGGTGTCGGGAAGGCTGGCGGGCTGGTCCCATAAATGGCGGGGCGGCGGGCGGCGCGGGTCCTTTTTTGCATTGTACCTCAAGCGACCTCCACCTCGGGACGATTATGGGAGCAGTGCCCCGAAACCGGAACGGATTCCATACGGCAGGAGGGGGGTGGCTGCTGTAGTGGGCACAGATGGACAAGGTTGCGGACGTGAAGAACAAAACCGCAAGTCAACGCGCGGGTAGTGCCGGTAGCGGTCCAAGAGGACGCTTCCTGAAGCGGGGAATCCTTGGTCGCGGAGCGGCACTCATTATTGCCTGTACCGTCGTCGGTGCCGGTATTGGTGCCTACCAGGTGGGTACGGCCCGACCGAGACACATGGCGTCGGCCCGCCTCTTCCTGGTCCCGACCGGAACGGCAACCATCGAAGAACCCGGTATTGGCGACCTCGGGGTTTCGCCGGCGGCGCCGGCGGATTTGCTGCGCAGCATCGAAACCGTCAAGCTCGCCGTTGAAATCGGCGGTCTGGAATCGTTTGCGTGTCTGGGTCCGGCGTCCGATCTGCCGATCCGGATCATCTCCAATCTGAAAGTCGATACCGCGCCCGCCAGCGCGGGGTCTGGCCATGTTTACGATTTGAGCTACACGTGCATCGATGATCCCGAGGCGGCGGAGCGTGTGCTCGAGAGTCTGATCGCGGCGTACGAGATCGCCGCGGAGCGGTGGACTGCAGAACGTCTGAGCGAGAATGTCGCGATGCTCGAGAAGCACCGCAAGGCGCTGTTCGAGCGACTTCAACGGAAGCAGCTTGAACTCGTACAGCTCGAGGAAGCGAATCCCCAACTGCATTCATCCGAAGCGTCTCCCGTGCAGGATCATCGCGTGAAGGCGCTGGTGGAGGCGCGGATTCGTGCGGAACTTCGGCGAATTGACGCCGAGGTGAAGCTGAACGCGTTGAAGGGAATGATGACCGCCGCGACCGGTGGCGGTACCGATGAGGCGACGGGCCTGGATACGGTGAGGCTCAATGCCCTGACGCTGGCTGATCGGATTGACGCGTCCACCGAGGGCGTGGGTGGTCTGGGGCTCAGCGCGATGGGGACGATGAGCGACGTCGACCTGCTGGCCGAGAAGGACGAGCTGCGCCGGATGGAACAGGTGTGGGGGCCGGATCATCCGAAGCTCCTCGCCGCCAAGACCCGGTTCGCGGAGTTGGCCAGCACGGTGGATCGGCAGACGATTCGTTCGATCCGGATGGCCGAGGCCCAGGTCCAGCTTCGTAGCGAGGAAGAACAACGCTTGCAGGAGGCGATCGAGACACACCAGGCTTCGGCGTCGCAAGTGATCGGTCCGGACAACGTTTCCATGCAGATGGAGATTTTGCGCCAGATCGTCAACGTGACGAACGAGGCGTTGACCTCCGTGTGCAAGCGGGCGGAGCAGTTGAGTCTGGCGTCCGTTACCGGCAGCGGTCCGATGCGGATGACGGTTCTCGTGCCGCCCAACGCGCCGCGTGTCGGTTCGATCACCGATCGGCCCAAGCTGTTCCTGGTCCCGACGGGCGTTGGATTGCTGCTCGGTTGTGCCTTGGTCTACCTGCGTGGTTCGAAGCCGGCGGTCCGGTCGCAGTTTCAGTCTTCCGGGCGGTCGTTCCGGAAGACGGCGCGCCGCAGCGTCGTGATGGGCGTGGTGCCGCCATTGCCGCGGGCCGGGGGGCGAGGATCTCAACGGGCGCTGGGCACGTGGATCCTGCGGGAGAGTGACTCGAAGTCGGCGAAAGCCTTGCGCCGACTCGGGCAGCGGATCCTGCGGGGGGCGGCCGAGGCGGAAGCGCGCTGCGTGCTGGTCACCAGCGCCGAGCCGCGGGTAGGCAAGTCGGTCGTGCTTGCCAATGTGGCGACCGCCGTGGCCCAGATGGGTCGTAGCGTTTTGTTGATTGACGCGAACTATCAGCACCCGTCGCAGCATGTGCTGTTGTCGGACATTCTGAGTCTTTCGGGCGGTCCCACCGAGCTTTCGGTCGAGGCGCTCGAAGGCGGCCAGGCCGCGATGCGGACGCAGCTCGAGACGTTGCGTGTGGTTCCAGCTTGGCCGAAGCCCGTGGATCCGAGCGAGATCCTGCAATCGGACGCGATGCGGAAGTTCATCCGGCAGAGCGCTTCGAACTATGAT
>JAFGKA010000250.1 GCA_016928855.1 Phycisphaerae bacterium | reverse complement strand
TACCTGGCGGCGTCGGCCGGCGCGATGGCCTACCGCGTCCTGAAGGACCGCGATCCGGATCGGGCCGCCCGCGCGCTGCACATTGCGAAGGATGACTGGGCGCACGCCATCGTGGGTGAGGAGACGCCCGAGACGCAAAGCACGCCGGCGTTCGCGGCGACAGAGATGGAGCTGGCGGCGGTCGGGATCCTTGCGTCGCTGGAGCTCTATCAGGTGACCGGCGATCGGCGCTACGCCGAGAAGGCGCGGGAATTGGCCGGCGTAGTGGTCAATTCCCAGCAGAAGAGCTACGTGGGTGACAAGTTCCCTCTGGCCGGGTTCTTCTACACGAGTCCGGCCAAGACCGACATCTTCTACCAGTTCCACCGAGGCAGCGATCAGGCGCCGATCGTCGCCATGGCGAAATTGTGCGAAGCCTTTCCCGAGCACGCCGACTGGATGCAGTGGTATACGGTGGTCGCGCTGTATTCGGAATACCAGAAGGCCAGCTCCGTGATGACCGAGCCGTATGGTGTGCTTCCCGCCTACGTCTACCGTGAAAGCGATTCGAAGCGGATTGCCGAGGGTGATCGCTACGCCTCCAGCCGGGCCGCTTATCGGGAACAGGTGCTGCAGGGCATGCCGATGGGCGACGGCTATTACCTGAAGGCGTTTCCTGTGTGGTTCTCGCGGCGGGGCAACTACGGCGTGCTGCTGTCCCAGGCCAAGGGGCTTTCGGCGGCGGCGCATCTGCGAGGTGACCTGGCGGCGGCGGAACTGGCTCAACGGCAATTGCAGTGGGTGGTCGGCCGGAACCCGTTCGCGCAGAGCACGATGTGGGGCGAGGGCTACGATTTCGCGCAGCAGTACTCGGTCTCCTCCGGCGATCTCGTCGGCTCGCTTCCGGTGGGCATGCTGACGCGCGGCAATCGCGATGTGCCGTTCTGGCCCCCGCGCAACGGCTACGTCTACAAGGAAGTGTGGGTCCACCCGTCGGCCCGTTGGTTTTGGCTGATGCAGGATTTGTTCGGCGCGGCGCTGGTCGAGGGTCGCGTGCCTCCGGGCGCCGCCAGCACTGTCACCTTCGAGCATCAGCTCACCGGGCAGGTGCATGCGATCGAGGCCGATGTTGCCACGGGACGTTTTCACGACTTTGTGCCGGAGGGCGACTATCGCGTCCGGTGCAGTGACTATCAGACCCATGTCACGTTGCTTCCAGCGGGAATGCATACGATCGATTTCGGCCCCGGCCATTTCGTGCACTTCTCGCTGAGCGCCGAAACGATGGCTGACGATCAACTGCGGTTGCGGTTGACAGCCACGGGCGTCGGCGGGCATCGCTTTGCGGTCCGCACGTACAACCTCACACCTGCGTTGCCGGAGCAGGAAGTCGAGCTGGAGCCCGGGACTCCCGTCGAGGTGACGTGGACGGCCCGCATCGAATCCACGTCCACGCCCTGGGTGACGGTCGTGATTCCTGACGACGATATATCGCAGCGCAGGGAGCTTTACGGCGCTGCGTTGATCAGCTCGATGTCGTCGAGGTAATAGGTCGCGGCTTCGACGCCGTCGCTGATGAAGCCGAGCCAGTGGAGCTTGCGGAAACCGGGGCTGCGGAACGCGAGGTTGCGGAACTGCTTGCTCTGGCCGTCCGGCAGCGTGACACGGAGCGTCCATGTGCCCGTGGCGGGCTCGCCCAGGGCCGCTTCGACCTCGATACCGACCCATTCGCCGGTCGGGATGTCCAACAGAGACTTGCCGTCGACGCGGAGGCTGCCGTCCTGGAACCAGACGCTCGGGCCGATCTGGTAGGTCGACGCGTCATCACGCCATTCATGGTAGGCCAGTACCTTCGGCTCGATCCGGATGGTGAATCGACACCGCGTCACGCCGGTGATGTGGTGGGGGTAGTAATAGAAATACGGGTAGTACTTGCCGACCAGGTTCGGCGCATCGACGATCTTCAGGCATTTCGCGCTTCCGTGTGCGCCAGTTTCGTCGGTGACGCCGATCGAATCGCCACGGCTGTCGACGCGGACGCCGCCGGTATGCGAGGGCGGCGCGCCCACCGGGGCGGATTCAAGATCATCGCGGAATGTCAGTGGCGGCGAGGGTGGCGCCGGCGGGGCGAACTCGACCGGCGGGTACTCGACACTGTTGGCTAGATCGATCCACGCCTGCGTGCCGTAGACGCCGGCTTTGGTGAAATCAAACGGTTCAAAGCCGATCCGTTCGGCGGGTGAGCCGGCTTTCAGGCGGAAATCATGGTTCTCGGCGTCGACGAACAGCGGGTCGGCCACGAGCGAGCCGGTGTCGCGGCCGGCGGCCTGCCATTCGGCGAGGTCTTTGCCGGCGAACTGAACGGGCTGCCCCGCGGCGTTCCAGTAGAGGTTGTGATCCATGCGGACGTTCAGATTGTCCCATCGCCCCGACAGGGTGCTGCCCTGATTCCAGTAGACGATGTTGTTGGTGAAGGTGAAGGACAGGTGGTCCTCGATGCGCGTGTTCTGGATCTGGCCTTCCATAGCAAACGCGAAGATGTTGTTGCGGATGATGTTCTCGCGTCCGTAGTGCTGGTGGAAGCCGCCGGTCTTGGTGTTGTAGACGAGGTTGTTTTCCAGCAGCATGTACGAACTGCCTTCGTCGGTGTACAGGCCCCAGCCGCCGTAAGCGTACGAGTAGATGTCGTGGGCGACGTTGTGGCTGATGGTCGTGCCTGGCGCCGGCCCGAGCGTGTAGACCGCGCCCATGTCGCTGAGCACACCCTGGCCGAGGTGATGGATGTGGTTCAGGTCGATCGTGTTGCGCCG
>JAFGKA010000249.1 GCA_016928855.1 Phycisphaerae bacterium | reverse complement strand
GCCGCGACTGATTGATACCAGGAAGCGCCGCCCAGCGACACCCGGCCCCGCGCCGATTCGGGATGTGTAGATCACCGGAAAGGTACGGAGGACCATCGTCGCATGTACGCCAGGTTCGCGATCGTCGTCATACTCTGTACAACCTGGGTGTCCTGGCCGAAACCGCGATCCGACAATCACCTCGCTACTCAACCCACAACACATCCGGCCACTCAGCAGGCGACGCCGCCGGCGCGATGAGGCAACGTGAGTGCCGACGACACATGGCTACCGGCAGGGCCGTCAATCTGGATGGCGAAGATAACGGGCGAAGATAACGGGTCGGGAGTCTTTTGACATATTTATGACGCTTGTCTCGCCCACCGAATGCGGCTCCGTCGCGAGCTAAAGCGGTCCCGATGGACATCGGGACTGCACTCCACAGGCTGGCGCGTCTTCCCTGGCTCCCCCTCCGCGGCCTGGAAGAGGATCGCGAATCTGTGCGGATCTGCGCGAATCTGTAAATGCGCCGTTCATATGGAATAGAAACCATCGTGGAGTATTGCGGAACCATTCCTTACTCCCATCGACGGAGAGTCGCGGCCGGCGCGCTGCCATTCGCCGTCAGCGGTGGAACCTGTGCGTTCTCGCTGCGCTCAAGGCATCAGGAGGCCGGTTGTCGAGCGGCCCGCGCTGCTCCGTATGAAGCGGGGCATGGACGAGCGGAGCAAAAATCGAGCGCGGCTTGGCCGTGCCATCCAGCCTCCATGCGCGAGGCAAGGGCTGCTGACCGCTATACACTCTTTCGGCGTCGGCGGGCGGCGACTTCCGGGGCTTCGGCGATGCACGTGCCGAGGATGCGCACGCCCTGCCGGAACAGCGCCCAGGGGTCTCGGTGGAAGTGGGCCTGGTCCGTGCCGACGTTGGGGAAGCCTTCGGCGGTGGCCTCGATTTTGCCCCAGTTCTGGAACAGGTGGCCCCAGTCGCTTTCGAGGCACTGCTGCATCTTCTTGCGGCTGTTGCGCTGATACCAGTACATGTCGTGGTAGATCACGCTGGCGATGTACGCCCAGGGCGCCAGCCATGTCTTGAGCGACCATTCGACCGGGCCCTTGAGCCGGCCCCAGTAGATCCGGTGCTGCATGCGGCTGGCGAAGGTCATCTTGCGGAACGGCCCGTCGAAGTGCCAGTTCTCCGCGGCCGCGGCGGTGTCGCCGACGATCTCGATCTCGCGCGGGTCGCCGCAGCCGAGCCCAAGGTCGTGCGCGAGCCGGATGAACTTGCAGTCGCGCAGCGGGTCGAAGCCCATCAGTTTCGCGGCAACGGCGTCGATCGCCACCTGATCGCTTGACGCAAGGATCACATTCTTGACGTACGGCGCCATGCAACGCGGCCCCGGGCCGTCGCCGGCGAACGTGCCATCCATCACCGCGAAGACGCCGGGGTGGATCTTCTTCTGAATCATCAGCAGATCGACCAGCGTCTCGTGGATCACCGGATGGGTCCAGTGCCGATGCTCGTTGAGCAGGCCGCCGAACGCGTTCTTCATCGCGCCCGTCGTCGTGGTGAACACATGCGTCTTGACGGTTGGCAGGTGGATGATGTTCTCGCCGATGAACCGCTTCGGAATCGAGAAACCCTTCGGATAGACTTCGTTCAGGCAGAGGAACTGCTTCGTCAGGTCGCCGACCGCGTCGCGAATGTGGATCCACTCCTCGCCTTCGTACAGGTGCACGTTCTTCAGACCGTACGCCTCAATGACGTCAAGCTGCTTGTTCTCACGCTCGCCGAGATGGGCGTCGATGACGACCGTGCGGTTGTGGCAGCCGTGGATCCGGTGGCGGTCGTAGCCGTCGGCGAGCATCGCCGCAATGACACCGTCGAGCTGCCACGGCGTCGTCGAACTGGCCGGGAAGAAGAAGTGCCACGAGATGTTGATCTTGAGCGCGGTCTCAATGTCCTTGGCGATCGTCTGCTGATAGTCCGCCAGGTTGAGCAGCTCGTGGTAGTCAGAACGCACGCTTGCAGGCGTGGTCTTCAGGATGGCGACCTTTGATTTGGACATATGTGGTCTCAATACTCCGGATGTTGCCGAGTCTTCCCGTGTTACCTCTCTTACGTCGCGGCGCCCGCCACGGTTTAGTCTATTCTAGTGCGGCGGATCAGCCGGCGAACGGAGTGAATGGCGGCCCGCAGGCCGCGACCCAGTTTTCGATCTGGTTGCCCCAGAGGGCGATGATCGTAGCGAGGATGCACCAGAGGATCACCGTGACCAGAAACGGGCGATCGTTGATGACGATATCGGTCGGCCCGGTGAGTTTTCCGGTCTCGATCAACATCGCATAGCGCCAGATCGCGAAGACTACCAGCGGGATCGTGTAGACCAGGTAGTGCTTGGGAAACGGTGATTCCGTCGTCCGGTCCATGGTGTAGAGCAGGAAGGTGATGATCGCCATGCCGGCGGAGGTGCTCAGCAGGTGTGTGAGTAACTCCGGCGTGTAGCCGCTGAGGGTGGCGCGATGATTCGCGGCGCCCGCGCTGTCGCCGATCATGGCAATTTCACAGCGCCGTTTGCCAAAGCCGAGGAACAGACACAACATGAACGTGCAGACGATCAGCCAGGGCGAGATCTCGACCTGGACCGCCAGCGCCCCGGCCAGCGCCCGTATGACGAACAGCACCGCAATCGCGATCACATCACAGATAACCACTTGCTTGAGCACGAGCGAGTAGAACAGCGTCAGGACCCAATACGCGGCGACGGTCAGCCAGAACAAGTGCGGCAACAGAGCGACGCCAATCGTCACGGCGATGATGATGGCCAGCGCCGAAATCACCAGACCGGCGGCAGGACTGATGGCACCGCTGGCGATCGGCCGGTTCTTCTTGACGGGATGGTGCCGGTCCCGGTCCCGGTCGAGGACGTCGTTGAGGGCATAGCCCGACGACGAGGCCAGACAGAAGGCGACGAACGCCAGCGCCGCGTGAATGACCGCATCGGGTTCGCCACGCTTGGCCCCGAAGAACAGGGCGGCGAACACGAAGATGTTCTTGACCCACTCGGGGGGGCGAAGCAGTCGGATGGTCTCATGCACGATCGTCAATCGGTCACCTTGTGGCCACGGATACCTGATCGGTTTGGGCGGCAGTGTAGCCACGTCACGCGATCGAGGCAAACACCGCGGCGGCCGTCGCAGCGGTTCCGCAGCTTTGGCGTGAAGGGTCGTGGGAACAAGGAGTTGCGCTGAGAATTGCCCGGGATCAGATTCGCGGGGGTGTTTTTGTGTGTGCGGGCGCGTACGCGGCCGGTCTCGGCGGAGGCGAGGCAGGCGGACGGCGTTCCAGGTGGCGTGCGGCGTGCCAGCCGGTCAGGTCGGGACACGTGCGGGTCCGCGTTCGAGCCCGGCATAGAGCTCGGCGGCCACGCGGCGGGCGATGTGCAGCATGCTGAGGCCCCGTCGTACCGCAGGTTTGAGATTGCGGCAGTAGAACGCCACGAAAACGTTCAGGCACAGCATGGCAACGAGCACGAAGACCAGCATGGCGACCGGATGGTGTTTATAGACGTGATCGGCGTGCCAACGGTTGACCAGTTCGTTGAACCCTTCGTTCTCGACGCCCCAGCGGTCATGGCCCATATCCACCACGGCCGCCGTGGCTGCCCGTGTTTGGGATAACGTCGTGACCCAGTACCAGTCCGCGGTCTTCTTCTCGGGGTGTCCGGTCCGCTGCCGGCGAACGGCGCGGGTTTCGAGGCTGCGCACCACGCGGACCTGAGGCGCCAGGTCGGGCCAACTGGTAAAGGCATCCGAATCCCAGCCCCGATACACCACCCCTCCTGCGGCCCAGTCCACGCCGGGCAGGAACGCGAACAGCGTGCGCGCATCGTCGAGCAGTTTCGGGCGATTCTCTTTCAGGACGGCCAATGCGTCCTTGCCGCGGGAGACGATGAAGCGAAACCATTCCGTCGTCGCGTACAGACCATCGCCCGCCACCACATCGAACGCCCGCGGATACGCGGCCAGCACCCGTTCCAGAAGCCGCCGGGCGGATGTCAGTTCGTCCTCTCCGGGGCCGATGGGTTCGACATCGAGCATCAGCGACAGATCGCGCCCCACCAACCGGAGGGCAACGTAGCGATGATAATACTGAATGCGGTCGCCTTCCCGCGTATGCACGATGCGCTGTAAACACCCCGGACAGCACCGTCGAAAGCTGGCCGTCGACTCATGG
>JAFGKA010000248.1 GCA_016928855.1 Phycisphaerae bacterium | reverse complement strand
GCCTGCGGGCAGATTCAGGGCCTTGCCCACCTTCACATCGTCAAAGCCGCCCATCGGTACGCCCGCCAGGTCCAGCGATGTAGCCTGCAGCAGGATGTTCTGCGCTACATGGCCAGCCTCCAGCACGCAGTAACGCTCCGCGCGGTCGCGGTACTTGCCGGCCGTGCGTTCGATGACAGCGGTAATGATGATGCTCACCGGCGCGGACGTGAACGCCTTCTGGCCGAGGCCGGCTTCACCCAGGATGCGTCGGTAGTCGCCCGTCAGCACGCGCGCCAGTGAATGGTCCTTCGGTTGGTAGTGATCCACGCCCTCGTGGCTGACCACAAGGAGTTCGATCGGAAACGTCGCCCCGGCAGACGGCGAGGCACGATAGCCGTGGTCCGGGTCCGTGATGCCTTGGCCTGCCCAGCAGAGCTGGCCGAGTTCCGGGAGCGTCACGGCTGTGTTGGCGAACTCGCGGACGGAGCGTCGTTTCGCAATGGCCTGCTCCAAGGGCATTTTGCCTTCAAGATTCGGTGGCGGCAGCGGCTGGGACTTGGCTTGCCTGGCATCGTCTTCGGCGGCGCACACGACAATGCCCGTGATGAGCAGCAGGGCGAGGAGCATCCGATAGCTCAGCGGTCGCATGACAAACCTCCATTGACTGGACTGATTGTTGCGCAGAGAGGCACGCGGCGGCTCGATCCCGATCGAGCGGCAGTCGCCCGCGCCGCGCCCGTTTGTGGTCGGAGCGTACCGCGCCACACGCTGCTGGTCGAGGCGAGCTTCCCGATTCGCGGGCCGGTCGGACGGGCTGCCACGGGTTGAGGCGCCATGTACGCCCCCCAGTTGCATAAAAAGACACCACCACGAAGGCCACGAAGAGCACGAAGAATGGAGTTTGTGACGAGCCAATCCACGCACCGGGGCTGAACCTGGGGTGGTGTAGATGGGGTCTTCGGCCCCTCGTCCAATCTTGAGTCTTCTTCGTGTCCTTCGAGCTCTTCGTGGTTATCCTCTCTGCAACGTTGGGGTACGGTTATCGGACCGTGGCGGGGGGGCGTCCAGGTGACAGACCTGCGGCAAGTTCCGGTGGCGCGGTCAGGTGCGCGTGGCCGGAGGTCGTCAGTTTTCTCGTTCTGGACAGTGAAACACGGTGGCGGAGGTAAACCGCAGCAGGAAACAGTCCGACATACTGAGTGAGTCGGGGCGAGGATATCGGTCGGTGCACGGCGAATCGGATACGTGATGGCGCGGGCTGTGCCGGTCGGCGTGTATCCCGAATGGCGACCGGAAAACATGGCGGCGCGGGCGTTTGTTGAGGATGCCCAACCCTCGCCCATCCAACCGAAGGCCGATCAACCCGCGACTCCAGCAGGAGCCTTATGATGCCCGAACGAGCCCATCTGCGTGTCCGACACCTCAGGCGACTGACCGATCGAATTGGCTTGCTCTCCTGTGGTGGAGACTGGGGCGAGCCGGATGCGTTTTCCGGATACGACACACGCGACAACGCGCAGGGTCTTCGCCTGGCCGCGTACCTCAACGAGGCGGGGATCGCCGACGATGCGGATGCCTGGGCGGCGACGTACCTGCAGTTCATGTTTCAGTCGCTCCGCAGCGGCCAGGGCTTCCGGGCGCATCGGGAGGCGATGGGGACCTGGACGGACGAGGTGGTCGAGCCGAAGGAACTGGCGAGCGTAGTGTGGGCTCTGGCGGTTGCGTCCAACAGCGAATTGCCCGGCGTGACGCGCGATCGGGCCAACGCGCTCTGGAACATCGCCTTGCCATTTCTGGCGACGGTGCGCTGCCCGCGCACGGCGGCACGATGGCTCATCGCGATCGCAGCCCGTCCGCCGGCCGAACAGCGCAAGCTCGAGGCCCAGGCGGACCGACTGGCCCGCCGGCTGGTGGAGAACGCGTATTACCCGCTGCGAAGCAGCGAGTGGGAATGGTTTGACCAGTGGTTCCTGCCGGGCGACGCCTGCCTGCCGCACGGTCTATGGGCGGCGTATTCGATTCTTGGCGAGCAACGCTACGCCCGCGTGGCGGCCGTGACCACCGATTTCCTGATCGAGCATCTATTCGAGGATGGGCTGTTTGTTCCGGTCGGAAGTCGTGGAACGTGGCCGAGGCACGGGAGCAAGGCTGTCTTTGATCAGTATCCCGACGATGTGGCCGCGACGGTCGAGCTGCTGGGCTACGCACACGACGTGGCTGGCGAGAGGGCGTACACGCAATACGCGGAATATGCCCATGCCTGGTTTACCGGCAACAACGTCAAAGGCATCTCCATGGTGGATGACACGACCGAAGGTGTGTTTGACGCCTTGACGCTGAAGGGGCATACGCGCGGGCAGAGCGCCCGTGCGATCGTCAGCTTCCTCCTGTCGGCTGCGACCCTTCGCCGGACACACGCGGCCCACGCGCCGGTGATGGACCTCGGGACCGTGGTGTCACTGCGGTAAGCGCGCCGCGCCGGCGGTAACGAGACAGGCGTCGGTCCCTTCCGAGTGCGGTGGCAATCCCGATGCACATCGGGACCGCTTTCACGCGCGGCGGAGCCGCGTCCGTCGGTCAATTTCGTACGACGTCGAATCAACCCATAGGCAGCCGCTCCGCAAAATCCCCCGATTCATGTTCTGTCGTTTGCCTTCTGATTCCGGATTCCTGTCTTCTCAGCGGAACACGGAACAGGCCTGCTCCGGCGAAGATAAGGCAATGGTGCTCGCTTGGACTTCCGGCAGGCGACGTGGTAGCCTTGCGCCACGCCGAGACGGCCACGTACACCGACGGGCGGACGTATCGCTTGCTGAGCCAGGCGACCGGCTCATGAAGACGACGAAGACGAAGAACAAGGGTGCAATATGCGAAAACGATTTCCGACCCTTTTTCTTCCGTTTCTCTTTCAGCGGGCCCTTTTCTTCCGGCAACGTGATCGATGGTGAGTGCCTCCGACCTTGCGGCATTCGTCTTCAGGAGACGCGTATATGTGAACAGGTTGCTGAACGCGTTGTGGTTGCTTCAGGTTCGCGAGCCGGTTATTGTCCAACAAGGAGTTACAGATGTTGACTTCGGTTCGTCAGGTGTTGACGCGTACCGTAGCGGTTGCGAGTTGCCTCTTTCTTGTTGGGTGTTCGAATCCGACTGGATGCTCCAGTCCGCTGCCTTGGCCAGAAAGCCCGCTGTATGAAACGCCGACCAACGATCCGAATTGGGTCGCGCCCGCGAACAGGGAAGAGGCCATGGCGGCCATGGCGGGACATTATGCCCATTACGACATCGTTGCCTACGAGGGCGAAACGGCTAATGGCCCGCTCTCCGCGTTCATCGTCTCGTATGGCTTCACGGACCTCGTCATCGAAGACGGAGAGCTGGTCGCGTACGACCGCTTCTGCCATGCTGAGTACATCGCCAATCAGCCCTTCGACACAATCTTTTCGGATGCAGCCACGCAGGCCATTCAGCCCCCTGGTGCAATCGTCGAGGTGTATGAGGAGAATGGCGCATGGAGACTCTACCGTCCCGCGACGCCTACCCTTAACGGCATTGACGGTGACCCCGATGTGCCGCTTTCAATGGACCGCAATGATCCCCTGATAAGAGATGACGACAACGACGGAAAGCCGGGCGTGACCGTGATCGTGAAGTTGTTCGGCTTGATTGAGGGGGAGATCTACATCGCCCGGCGCGAGATATTCCAGAACGACTTGACGCTCTACTCCGATGGCAGTCTG
>JAFGKA010000037.1 GCA_016928855.1 Phycisphaerae bacterium | reverse complement strand
CGATCCGTTTTCGCTCGATGTGATCCATGAGAAGCTCTGGCGCGAGATTGGCGATCAGGCGGCGACGATCGCGGCGATCGACGGGGCCCTGCACGATCTGATTGGCAAGCTGCTGGGTGTTCCGGTTTGGCGTCTGCTGGGTTTGAATCGGGCGGCAATGCCGTTGACGTCGTTTACGATCGGCATCGATGATCTCGATGCTGTCGCCGCCAAGACGCGCGAGGCGGCTGCGTATCCGGTCCTGAAGATCAAAGTCGGCACGCCGGACGACGAGGCGATTCTCGGCGCGATTCGCGGGGCGGCGCCGGACAAGACGGTGCGTGTGGACGCGAATTGCGGCTGGGCCCCCGAGGTGGCGATGGACCGTCTGCGCTGCATGGCGCGGTTCGGGGTCGAGTTCGTCGAGCAGCCCTGCAAGCCGGAGCACGTGGACGCCATGCGGGCTATGCGTGACGCGAAGATTCTGCCCATCATGGCGGACGAGAGTTGCGTACGCGAGGCCGATGTGGTGCGCTGCGCGGGCAGTTTCGATTCGATCAACATCAAGCTGAGTAAGTGTGGCGGGATTCGGCCAGCGCTGCGGATGATTCACGCGGCCCGGTTGCTGGGGCTTCGGATCATGCTCGGCTGCATGGTCGAGACGTCCGTCGGGATTTCGGCGGCGTTGCAGCTCGCGCCGCTGGTGGACTATCTGGATCTCGACGGGCACTTGCTGCTCGCGGACGATCCGTTCGAGGGGCTCGGCGGTGATGGCGGGCGGCTGGTTCTCTCGGATCGGCCCGGTTTGGGCGTGCGGGCTCGGGGGGGGCAATAAAACGGGGCACTCGATGGGGCGTGATCGGACGTTGCGTGTCGGCAGAACGGGGTGCTGTACGCATCTGTACGGTGTGTTGCGGTCGCGACCGATTTGAATAACGATTCTGCGGTCGGGCGCACTGATTTTTCTATTGACTTCGCGATTCCTTTCCTGATAATAACATCCTGCTTCGACGGGATGGCGAGGCTGTTCGTCATTCGGGTGTGTGGGGGGGGGCTGCTCTCGGGCGGGATCGCACCGACCGGCACCTTGAGTTGCTTGCTCGCATTCGATGTTGTGTTCATACGAGCGAGGGACTGCAACGGGTATGGATTCACAGGCCGAACGCGAAGGCAGGAAAGAAGAAGACGGCCCGTTGAGCTACAAGTTTCAGCGGCTACGGGAACGGATTCGGCGGGCGATCGATTCGGGCGAGTTGTCGGGCAAGCTGCCCGGGGAACGAGCGCTGGCCCGGCGGTTTCAAGTCAACGCGAAGACCATCAATAAGGCACTGAGCGATCTGACGACAGAGGGTGTGGTTGTCCGCCATATCGGTCGTGGCACGTTCGTGGTCGCATCGGAGGACGAGCCCGCACCCTCTCTGCGTGCGAAGCGGTTCGCGTGGGTGACTCTGTTCGACCGCAGCCGCGCGTTCCAACAGGCGCGATTCGAGTGTGCACGCCGTGTTGCCGCCGCGCAGGGGCACGAGCTTGTGTTCCATTGCGTTCAGGCGGACCTCGACGGGCGGATGCCGGAGCAGGCGCTCTCGCCGGCCGAGCTGCGGGAGATCGACGGGGTGGCGATTGTTGGCGCGCGGCCGACGCGGGCATTGCTGGCCGACCTGTTGCGTCGGCATATGCACCTGGTGCTGGTCAATATTCAGAGCGATCATGTTCAGGCCAACTGTGTTGTCGGCGATTACGCCGCGGGCACGTTTCACCTGTGCGAGCATCTGATTGCCCTGGGGCATCGCGATGTGCAATTGCTGGTCGATTCGGCGCTGATGCCCTGCGGTGCGGTGGCGGAACTCGGGTATCTGGCGGCGATGCGCCGGCACGGCCTGTCGCCGCGGCGGGCGGTGAGCGCTAATCCGGTGTCGGCCGATCCGTCATTCTTCGGCGGCCGGGGGGCGCCCCGGGCGCTGTTGTGCGTGGGGGCGGCGATGGCACAGGCGGCGCGTCAGGAGGCCAGCCGCACGGAACGGCACATCCCGCGTGACCTCAGCCTTGCCGTCGTGACGGGGTCGGGGGAGACGATGGCGGACCGGCTGGGGCTGACCAGCTACGATATCGACGATTCCAAGGTGATCGGCTGGGCGCTGGAACTGCTGAACCGCAACCCGGCCGATCGACGACCACAGATGATCGTCGTGCCGGGTTCCGTCGTGGATCGCGGCTCGTGCGGTCCGCCTACGGCGCCAACCGGCCCCACGATGTTCACCGAAGGCATCATATAAAGCGGATGAACCAGGCGGAGTTTCCGCTCAAGGCGCTGTTTTCTTCCATCGCTGGACCTGGCCAAGACGACTGATGATCCAGAGGGTGTCGCCGTCCGGCGTGAAGGCGGTTCCGCGGGGTGTGCTCAGAGACGGAACGGTCCCACCGCTGATCTGGCCAAGGAGCCGGTGTTGGGCATCAAAGGCTACGATCATGCCTTCGTCGCTGTAGCTGACGAGGATGGTTCCGTCGTCCATGACGTCCACACTGCCGCATTCGCTGCTGAGTTTCTCGACCAGAACCCCCGCGTGTTCATAGCGGGCAGCCATTGGGGTGGCGTTGCCCTTCCATAGGCTTACGTTGGCCGACGTTTCGCTGAGCACATAGACCATGGCTCCGTTGGGCGTCACGCTGATGCCGCGACATATGTTCAGGCCGCTGTCCTTGCCGAAGGGGCTGCCGGGGATCTCCTGGCCCTCGGGTGTGTAGACATGCCACAGGCCCGTCAGCTTTTCCACGACGTAGATCAATCCCTTTGCGTCAGTGTCAGCTTCGCCAGGGTAATAGGGCAGGTCGATGCCGGCGAGAGGCGTGGCGTCCGAGGCGCGATATCGAAAGAGGCCGTCGTATCGTGCGCCGGAACGGCTCGAGACGCTGACGAGCATCTCGCCGTCCGGCGTCAGTGCGATGCCCGAGGGCGTTCGGATGGGTAGCCGTTCGTCCTTCTGATTCATGCCGTGTTCGATCGGGGAGAAGGGGGCCTCGCGCCCGTCGGGCCGGAAGACGCGGACATGGTTGGCGGATATGTCACAGACCCACAGCCTGCCCTCGGCGTCGAGTTGGCCGTAGCTCGGCTGGCGCCAGTCGTCGCCGACGCATCCTTTGAATGTGTAGGGCAGCGCGGGATACGGCAGCGGCGTGTAGCCGATGACGGCCTTGAACGTGTTGAGGTTCATCTGTTCCGCGATCGTGTACCGGGGGAGCGTGAACAGGCTGTCACTCCGCGTTGCCTTGCGGTGTTGAACCGTAGTGGCGGTGCGGAATCCCACTTCCGGCATGACATCGCGCACGCTGAGATTGACGGCGCCGTTCGGATACGTGTGGTGTTTCGAGATCTTGCCCTGGAGATGTCGAGTGATCGCTTCGTTGCAGAGGGCCACCTGCCGGACGACTTCATCCCGGCTGACAGTGGTCAGGGAGGGGTGGTTGATGGTGTGGTTCTCGATCAGCAGGACGCCGGAGCGTTCCTGCCGGCGCAGTTCATGCCAATCGCAGTGATTAGCGGTGCCGATCCAGTCCGTCGTGATGTAGGAGATTGCGAAGAGGCCGCGCTCCCGGAGGATGTCGAGCACATGTGTGTCGTGTGACGCGTATTGGCCATCGAATGTGATGCAGACCGGTTTGGCGGGCAGTTCGCGTTTGCCTTCGACCCATTCGGCAATTTCGTCCAGCGAGACGGCGGTGTAGCCGTCGGCCACGAGGAGGTCCATCTGTTCGCGGAAGTGGACGAGCGGATCCGCATCGCCCGGGCGCGGTCCTTTGGGGGGGATGTCATGGTAGAGCAAAATGGGGACTTCGGTTACGGGTTCGGGCGAGGGCGGCGCGGACGTGCGTTTCAGCGGCGGTCTCGCGGCGGGTGCGGCAGCCATGGACGGCGCCTGCGCCGCCATCGTCTTTGCCGGCCGTCCGGGCAGCAGGGCCAACGTGCCGTCGAGCAGCGCGACGGCGAGATCGGCCACGCCATCCGCATCACGGTCGGCCACGCGCGCCAGTGTGCGCACCACGTCGGCGCCTTGCCATTGCCAGAGCCGCTTGCCATTGGCGCCCGAGAAGGCGGCGACGACGCCATTTTCCGCGCCGGCCACGACGTCCGGCGTTCCGTCGTCATCGATATCGCCCAGGATCACGATCTTGCGGCAGACGTCGTCGATTGTGGCGGTCCAGCGGGTCTTCATGGTCTCGCGAGTTGTGCCGGTCACACAGGCGACCTTGCCTTCCGCGGTTCCCGCGAAGCACACGAATGGGCCGGTCCCGGCCGCGTCGTTCGAGGTTGTGATAGCCCGGATCGGTCGGCCGAGGGCGCACCGCCAGATTTCCTCGCCATCTTTTCCGTTGCAGAGGAGCAGATTGCCGTCATTGCCGCTCATGAGCATTTCGTGAGCGCCGTCTTCGTTGATGTCCGCGGCGGTGGCCAGCGTGGAAAGAAAGGGGCTGCCAGGGCGGGGCTCCCAGAGGTCGGCGCCATCGACGCCACTGAGGGCCCAGCGGTGTGCCATCCATGTGCGCACGAAGAGATCGTTGACCCCGTCGCCGTTCAGATCGCCCGCATTGGTAATGCAGTCCACGTACGTGTAGTCGCCGCCTGCGTCGAGGAGGCGCGACCAGCGCTGCTTGCCGGTCGCTCCGCTGAGCAGTGTGACGCGATGGTCGGCGCCGCCAAAGGCCACGTCGCTGACCCCGTCACCATCGGTATCGGTCAGAACCACCAGTTCGGAGATGTTGAAGGCGACCTTGGCGTCCCACAGGATCTTTCCGGCCGAATCGCTGCCGGCGCTGATGCAGGCCACGTGGCCTCGGTCTGTCGATGCGACCACATCCGGGAAGCCGTCCGCGTTGATGTCGGCGATGGGACGGATTGCGAGAATGGATCCGTCGAGCTTGCTGGTCCAGGCCACGTGAGGCGCGCTGGCCGCGCCACCGTCAAAGGCGATGATGGCTCCCGAATCGAAACCCGCCACCAGTTCAGGTTGGTTCTCCGTTGTGGCATTCGGGAGAACGCTCAGGCACAGCGCCGGATTGTCCGGCGAGGTATGCATCCAGAATGGGTTGGCCAGCACAGAGGAGTTCAGCAGCAGAAGGATGGATACAACCTTGCTCATCGTTGCCTCCAGTCTTGAGGGTAGGAGGGTGGGTCTTGGGTGTGATGTCTCTGTCGAGATTCTTGAGGAGCCATGGTCCGGCTACGCCGCCGGGTGGCGGAGGGGCATTATACGGCGCCGCCGCTTCCGCTGCCTAGCGCCGCTTTCGGTTGGCCAGTTTCGTTTCCTGTCAGCCGTGTGCCGTTTTCAGCAGAGCACTGGCGGGTCCCGACGTCCGTCGGGACCAGTGGCACCCACTGGACCAGCGAAAGTCACCAAACGAAAACGGCACTGGTGTGCTGCTGGTGACGGTATCGTCGCGGGCGTTGGGTGGGGCTCGAGCGTTGGGATCGGCCGCAACGGCCCCGTGCGCGTGTCCGATCGGGTGTCCGCGAATCCGACGGCGGGTGCTTCGATCTTTTGTATTGTGTGCGTCGGAGTATGCATCGCGCGGGCATGGATCGTTAGGGGTGTCATCTGGCAAACGTTGCGCTTGACCGGCCTTGAGGCGGATTCTATAGTCCAATTCAGCATTTTCGCGTTGTGAGCATCGAGATCGGCCGCGGAGAGCAACACGGAGGTCATTCCGAATGATCGCATTACAGAGGACGTCATGGTTCAAGTGCTGTGTCGGAGCGATGATTCCCGCATGCATCGGCGCGGTGGCCGTCCAATCCGTTCGAGCGCAGGAGCCGCCGGTGGCGGCCACGCAGCCCGCGGAAGAGGCCGTGGATGACATGCTCGCGGCCGCGCGCGAGGCGATGGCGAACAACAAGCCGGATGAGGCCGCCGAACATTTCCAGCGGGCGATGCAGAAGGATCCCGGCAACGTCTTCGCGTTGGCGGGCATGGGGCAAGTCAAGCTGGCGCAGCAGGCACCGGTCGACGCGATGCGGTTCTTCATGCAGGCCGCGGACAAGGCGATCGACCTCGAGTACTTCGCCATGGCGGAACAGTTGGTCGAGCAGGTCCTCACGATTGATCCGAACAACGCCGAGGCGCTGGCCGGCCAGGGCCGAGTGTTGGCGGAGACCGGACGGAACGTGCAGGCGATTGAAGCGTATCAGCGGTATCTCAAGACCGGCGACATGGAGAAGCGGGATCGGGCGTACCTGGCCCTCGGGCGACTCTACGCGAAAGGCCGGTATCCCCGCCAGGCGGTGAGCATGCTGCGCAAGGCCGAGCAACTGAATCCGCAGGATGCGGAGATTCAGGGGATGCTGGCGGTTGCCCTGCAGGGCATCGGCCGGCTCGATGAGGCCAGCGGGTGTGCGGATCGTGCCATCCAGCTCGACCCGGAGAACGCCGAATACTATCGGACCCGGGCCTCGATTTTGCTGTCGCTGAACAAGCCCAATGATGCAGAACAGGCTGTCCGTGAAGGTCTGAACATGGCGCGAAGCCAGTTGCGGGCGACGCCGGGTGATGCCGAGCTTCTGGAGAACATCAGCGAGCTGCACAAGTCTTTGCAGGCCGTGCTGCAGGCGAGGCTGGCCGGGGAGCCCGAGAATGCGAATCTCTTGCTCGAACTCGCTCGGTCCATTACGGAGGCGGCGTCGATTCAGCAGACGGCCACGTTGCATGAGGCGTTGAGGGTCATGACCGATGCAGCGCGATACGCAGAGAAGGACCCCGCTATTCTGATCGAACTGGCGACGCTTCAGTTCCAGGTGTACAAGCGGGCGGACGCGGCGGCGACGTGCAAGAAGATCCTCGCGCTCGACGCGAACCATGCGGGTGCCCGGAGCCTGCTGGAGCAGATTGGTCCCATCACCACGCAGCCCGCGCCGTGAGTCATCGCGCGGGTTTCTGTATCATTCGCCTTGCGTTGACCGGTTGGGGGCTTGGTGTGCGCACGCGCAGACCCCGTTGCCACTGCATCTCGCCGCCCGCCAACGGGTCGGAGGCGGGTTGCGCCCGTGCGAGATGATTCGGCCCGGGGCTGCGCGCGCTATCGTCGATCGGGCGTTTCACTCGCCCGTCGGACAGCGTTCCGTTCAGGCTGCCGGTCGCCCTTTGCATCGGTCCCGAACGGAAACGATCGCGACTACGCGTCGCGTTTCGGTTTCGGCGGCTTCGGTTCGTCCTCGTGGCCGTTATCCTTGCCTGAGGCCGGGGCCGTCTTCTCTTCGAGAACGGTGTTGATTACGGTTTCGATGGTCGCCGCGTCAACCTCGTGGCCGGTGGCTTTGCGGATCGCGCCGGCGAGGGTGGTGCCAAGCCCGCCGGCCAGCCGCGTCGCAGCGGTCTGGACGTCCTGCGGCAGTGTCGCTCGGAGGCCGTTGACCATCTGGCCGTAGCCGGCGGCCTGCATGAACCGGCCGGCCATGTTCGAGAGCGTGGTCGGGTCGCCGAAGATCTGCATGTCGGCCTTGCTGAGCATTTCGCCGATGGCGGCGGCGAAGGCCTTCTGGACCTCGGCTCCGGCGTGGATTTCGAGCTTCTGCACCTCGAACTTCAGGGCGGCCTCGCTGAAGGTCTGCTTGTTCTCGAGTTCCTGGCGTTCGACGTCCACGCGGGCCTGCTCGACCTGCACGCGCTCGCGATCGACGTTGACATCGACCATCTTGACGGCCTGATCGCCTTCGGCGCGGAGTTTCGCGGCCTTGGCGTCCGCTTCGGCGAGCACGAGTCTTGCCTGCCGCTGTTTGTCGGCCGCTTGCAGTTCCGCTTCGGCGTGCTTGACTTGTTCGTAGGCACGGACGTCGGCTTCTGTTTGCTCGCGGTATTTGCTGACGTCGACGACCTGCTTCTCTTCGATCATCTTCTTCTGGGCCAGCCGGTCGGCCTCAGCGGTGACGGCGACGGTCTGGACCCGTTGAGCCTCGGCTTCGCGCTCCGCTTCGGCGGCCTTGGCTTTCGTTTCGGCGGCGGCGCGTGCGGCCTCTTGCTCGGCGACGGCGATTTCCGCCTGACGCTGTGCGACCTCGACGGCCCGTTCTTTGGCGACGCGGGCTTCCTCGACCGCCTGGGTGCGTTTGACGTTCGCGGTCTCGACGGCCCGTTCGCGTTCGACATCGGTCGTCTGGATCGTCAGGTTCTTGGTGATGTCGGCTTTCTTGACGGTTTCATCCTTGGTGACGGCGGCCAGTTCGACCTGCTTACGCTGCTCGATCTCGTATTGCTCGCGTTCACGGAGCTTGGCGGCCTGGATGTTGGCGACTTCGGTGGCCTGTTCGGCCTCCGCTTCGGCCTGATCCCGCTCCAGGGAGAGGATTTCCTTCCGCGTGTTGACGTCTTTGCCCTTGATCGCCTGTTCGGCGTCGCGTTCGATGCGGTTGCGTTCGACGTTCTGCGACTGCGTGATCTCGGTGATTTTGCGCAGGCCCTGGGCGTCGAAGACGTTGTTCGGGTTGAGGTTCTCCGGCGGCGTCTGGTCGAGCTGACTGATCGTGACGGTTTCGAGTGTCAGGCCGTTCTGACGCAGGTCGTTGGCGAGGTTCTCCTGGACCGCCGAGGCGAACTCGTCGCGCTTGATATGCAGCTCGAGCAGTTCCTTGGTCGCCGCGACCGAACGCAGGGCGCTAACGAGCTTCTCGTAGACCAGCTCGCTGACGGCGTCGGCACTAACGCTCTTGTCGCCAAGCGAGCGGGCGCCGGCGAGGATGTCGTCCTCCGTCGGCGCGACGCGGATGTAGAACTCGCTGGCAATATCGACGCGGAGATTGTCCTTGGTGATCAGGGCGTCCGGGCCGACGCGTTTGACGTCGAGGCGCATCGTTTCGAGACTGACCTCGATCAGTCGGTGCATGATCGGAATGACGAACATGCCGCCGTCGAGGATGACCTTGGCGCGCCCGGAGCCGGTGCGGACGAATGCCTGGTTGGCCGTTGGCTTGCGGTAGAGGCGCGAGTAAGCCATGGCCAGCGAGACGATGATGACCATGAAACCGCCGAGGCCCGCGAGCGTGACGGACCACGCCGGCTTGATGGCCGGGAGGCCGGGCACCTCGAGGGCGCCGACGGCAATCAGCACGAAGCCGATAAGGATCCAGAGAATTCCGTTCGTCATGGCTGTGTTCTCCTTTTCTCAGCGCGCCCGGCACGCATAAAACATGTGTTCCGTCGCGAGGTATTTCGTCAGCACGATCCGGGCGCCCTTGGCGATGGGCTCCACGCCCGGTGGCACTTTGCAGTTGACCGTATGCAGCGTTCCGTATTGATCTTTGATCATCACACGGCCGAAGCGTTCGTTGATCGGCAGCTTGGCTTCGCCGGTCAGTCCGACGAGCTGCGGCTCGCGCAGGGCGCTGGTCAGCACGGCGGGCATGTACTTGGCCAGCAGGCCGGTGACGAGCCGCATGATGACAAGGCCCACGACGAGCGCGATGGCCAGGCTTGTGAGGAACAACGACCGCTCCGATGCATATCGCGGGGCGAGGATGGCCGCGGCCATCCAGCCGGTGATGCCGACGGTGTAGAACAGCGTCATCAGAATCGCGGAGATCGGCACCCGGCCGAGGCCGAAGAACTGGGCGACGGCCTGTGTGGCGCCCACCGAGTCGGCGTGGCCGTGGTGAATGTCCGTGTCGGCGTCGGTGTCGGTATCGACGTCCGCATCGGCATCGACGTCGGTATCCACATCGACGTCCGTGTCCGTCTGGCCCAGGCCGAGTACCTGCAGCGCGGTGAAAAACAGACCGACGGCGAAGCACCCCGCGAAGACCGCGTTGTACCACGCAAAGATGTCTGTCGAGATGGCCAGCAGTTCGCTCGGCATCGCTTCACCTATGCTCGTTTCCAGGCTCGGGCAGCCACGGTGTCGTCTACCGGCGGCATCGCTTCGCGCGATCCGAGGGGGCCGATTCGGCCGCACCGCCCGCGCGCCGCCGCTGCGTCCTGTCCAAAGCATACAACGAGCCGGGCCGGCACGCCATGATAATTGCCGGCAAAGTTTATCACCATGCCGGCGGCCCACAGGGGCCCTGGCGCGGGCGTCAGCGGCGTTTGACCCCGTCTGTCGCCCCCGATAGGATCGGGATATCGGGAATCCAGGGATCCTATACGTGCCGCGAGAATGATTTGGTGCCATCCAACCGTCCCAGAGCTGAATTCGAGAAAGCGGAACTCGTTGCGGTCCTGAGCCACTATGACCTCGGCGGCATTGAGCGGATCGATCCGCTCCTGAAGGGTTCGCGCAAGTCGCCCAAACTCATCATCACCACGGACCGGGGTCGCTATCTTCTCAAGCGTCGGGCGCCGGGACGGGATCACGTGCTCAAGGTCGCCTTCTCGCACGCCGTCCAGCGGTACCTGGCCGAGGGGGAGTTTCCGCTGCCGCGGCTGCAGCCGACGCGGGACGAAGGCGACACGATGCTCTCGTGGTCCGACGCGATTTACGAGGTGTTCGAGTATCTGCCGGGCGGGCCATTCGACGCCACGGTCGAGGCGGCCTGCGACGCGGGCCGGGTGCTCGGTTTGTTCCATCGGCTGCTCGAGGTGTACGAGAGCGACTGGGAGCCGTCGCACACCGCGTACCACAACAACAATGGGGTTCGTACGAGCTTGAACGGCGTGCCGTCGGCGGCGGGGAGCAATGACAGCGTGGCCGGCCACGAATCGGAGCTTCTCTCGACGGTATCGCGCTTATTCGATGTCTACGATCGTGCGGCAAGTGTGGTGGACGAACTCGGTTTCGCGCACTGGCCGCCGCAGATCATTCATTCCGACTGGCATCCGGGCAACATGCTGTTCGTCAACAGCCGTGTGTCGGGTGTGATTGATTTCGATTCGCTGCGCCGGGTGCCGCGTGTGCTGGATGTGGCCAACGGGGCGCTGCAATTCTCCATTCTCGGCGGCGGCAGTGACCCGCTGCAGTGGCCGCCCGCGCCGGATGAGGCACGCTTGCGGCATTTTCTGCTCGGCTATGACGAGACACACGCGCTGCGGGAAGAAGACGTGCAGGCGCTGCCGTATCTGATGATCGAGGCGGTCATCGCGGAGGCGGTTCTTCCGATTGCGGCGACCGGATCGTTCGGTCGCATGGAAGGCTTCCGGTTCCTGCGGATGATCGAGCGAAAGGCCCAGTGGCTGCTTGAACACGGCCAGCAGGCCGTGGTCGTGCCGCAGCGGTAGGCCGGGCCAGGCGCACGGGCGACGGCGGGGCGTTCCGATGATTCAGTGGCTGCTTGGGCTCGGGTTGGCGTGGTGGCTCGGCGTCTCCGGAGACGTGTCGAGCGTTTCGGCTGCGCCGACGACGGCGCCAGCCGCCGCGGCGACGCGACCCGCGGCCGTCGAGCAGGCGGCTCGGGACCTGGCGGATCCGCGGTGGTCGGTGCGGCGGGCCGCGGCCGAGACGCTGAGTGACGGCGGCGCGGTCAGTCTCCCGGCGCTGCGGCGGGCCTATGAGCAGACGCAGCGGCACGAGGTCCGGCTGCGCATTCGCGAACTGGCCGAGTCGGTGTTTTCGCAGCAGTACACCCGCCAGCAGGGCGGGTTTCTGGGAATTCGTCAGCGACCGCGGCTGCAGGCCATGGATCCGCGCGTGGCGGTCGATGCGATGTGGATCGAGGTGCTCCAGGTCTTCCGGGACACGGCGGCTGACCGGGCGGGGTTACGGCCGGGTGACCTAATCGTCCGGTGCGACGGCCAGGCGTTTCCCGCGGATCCCTCGGGTCAGGCGTTTTCCGCGATGGTGGCGAAGCGGGCGCCGGGCGAGACTGTTTCGATCGAGTGGGTGCGGGGCCAGGCGCTGCCCGTGGTCCGGACCGTGCGGCTGGGGTATCGGCCGCTGAGTGTGCTGGCCGAAGCCGATCCGGAGGCGTACAAGAGAATTGTGGCGGCGTTTGATGTCTGGTGGCAGGAGTGGCTGGCCTCGCCGGCGGCGCCTGCGGAGCTTCGATCGCCAACCCATTCCCGCCCGGCCAGTCAGCCGTCCTCGTAGGGATTGACTCCTTGGTCGTTCGGGATTGTCAAGACTCAGGCTACGTTCAGGCGGCGGCGCGAGAGGAACGCCGTGCCCACGCCGACGAAGAGCAGCGTCGCCGGCTCGGGGACGCGGACGACCCAGCCGCCGAACGTGCCATCGGGCGCCCGTCCGTTGCCGACAATCGTGAGCCCGTCGTCGGAAATGCCGCGTGCTTCGTTAAGCTGCCAGCCGGTCAGGTCGAGACCGTACTGCTCCGAAAGCACATCGAAGAGGCTTCGCATACCGTGCTCGGCGTCCCAGATGAACGCTTCTTGACCGGGATAGCCGTCAGACGTGCTGGAGCCCACAATGACGGAACCGTCCAGGGATACGTCGTTCGCCCGGCTTGCGGCCCAGGCGACGGCGGAAAGGCGACCCAGGCCGGTCATGCCCTCGTCCGCGGTCCAGCGGAACGCCTCCTGGGCTCCGTCGGCTGCAGTACCCAGCCCTACCACCACGGTTCCGTCCGCGGATACCGCGTTCGCGACTGTATCATACCTGTCTCCCGGCAGGCTGCCGAGGCCAATCATGCCTTGCTCGGATGTCCAGCGAAAAGCTTCGTAACCGGAGAACCCGAGTGCCTCGGCGTCCTCGGAGACTCCATAGCCAACGATCACGCCTCCGTCCATCGAAACGCCACGCGCCTTCGCTTCCGTTCGGCCGCCAGGCAGATCGCCGAGGACCGAAAGACTGCCGGCCGCGCTGACGGTGGCCGCCACCTCCAGGCCGCCGACCAGCGTCCTCCCGACAACGGTTGTGCCGTCACCCGTGACGCCATAGGCCCAGAACGGTTGGCCGAGCTGCGATGTGTAGGTTTCGAACCCTTGGCTGGCTGTCCACCGGAAGCCGTCGGTGCTGCCCGAGCCCGCAATGACGGAGCCATTGGCCGAGGCCCCCCAGGCAAACGTAGAATGGCCGTCCGGAATTGCCCCCAATAGCGTCGTCCCGCCCACTTCCGACCACTGATACGCAGGCGAGGGGACCGGCCCGCGCCCCACACCAATTGGAACGCGACCGTCGGCGGAAACGCCGTAGGCCGGAAAGTCCAGGGCCTGGACCGAAGCATCGCCAAGGCACATCTGGGAAATCCACAGGAGAACCACGGCAGCCAGCCTTGTCGTCGAACTCATGGGTAAGCCCCTTTCTGATTGCGTATCGAGCCCGAAATCAACGAGGGTCGAATCGTGCCGGGGTGTGCCAGTCCGCATTGGGTGGGCATGGCGCGTCCTCCCTGACGCTCGGAACCGTGCCCTCGCGGCGTAACACACGGACCGACAGACTCCTCGGGCCATCTATCGGCGGAAACGCAGCTTGGCGTTGAACATTTCTGTCGATCCGGCTCTGCGGCGCACGGCGAGCGCCAACCCGTTGACGCTGATCGTCTTGCGGAATACCCTATGCCGCAGATCGAGAAAGGGGCCGGCGCTGCGGGTGAGTCGCCCACCGGCCAGCGAGAACCCACACAATTCCACGCAAGACAGGAGAAAGACGATGGAGACACGACGTTGCCACGCGGACGTACGCTTGGCCGGCGCCCTCATCGGCGCGCTGGCGATCCTCGGCGCGGCTATTCCCACGCGGGCTGCCACACTCGAGGTCAGCGACGATGACGGACAGAATTGGTATGACTACGACACGTCACGGTTCGACATAACCCAGGGGGACAACCCCAGCGTCTTGTTCCTGATGACCAGTTACCAGCCGTACCTCGTCCGATGCGATGGTATCATCAGCTACATCGGCCTGAACCTTTCCGGCAACGCGGAAGGCTATGTCAACGTGGAAATTACATATGCAAGTTCCGTTGGGGTGATCAACTTGACGGGTGGCCCAAGCGCGGTTGCCACGAATGTCCTGAGCACAGACATCTCGGGCAATCTCGGTTCTGTGTATGTCCACCAGAAGTCCAATGGCGACGGCGGTGCGGTCTACCTCCTAGACGACTACGTCGCCCCCGGTGTCGGAGGGAATATAACGGGCGTGATTTCCTGCAGCTTTCCGAGCATCGAAGTCGATGGCGACCTCGCCTATGGCGCAAGCATCGTCGTACAAGACGTCGACGAAGCCGTGAGCGGAAGCATCGTGTTTGAGGGCTCCATCATTGGCGCCGTAACCGTCTATGATGCGATTCAGAGTTTCAACATCTGTGCCGACAACCTCGCGGATGTGTGCTCTGAAGAAGGCCTGCCGCAGAACATCAACATTACGCCGAGCAACGGTGAATGGAAGATCTGCGGAACAGACGCGCCAATGGCGCTCGACAGCGACTGCGACGGGATCCCCGACGACGGGGGCGCTGGGTACTGCACGGGCGGCCAGACCCAGAACTGCGACGACAACTGCCCGAACACGGAGAACTCCGACCAGGCCGATGCAGACACAGACGGTGTCGGTGACGTGTGCGAGGTGGTCTATGTCAAGCAACACGCCGGAGGCACCACCAACGGAACAAGCTGGAGCACGGCATATATCGAACTCTTTGACGCGCTGCAATACTCACGTACAGGCCAGGAGATCTGGGTCGCAGAGGGTACGTACAATCCTACCACAACGTCGGGCAGGACGTACACCTTCCTCCTTCGCGATGGCATTGACGTATACGGCGGATTCGCCGGCACGGAAAGCTCTCGGGGCGATCGTGACCCATTCAACAACGAGACAATTCTCGATGGCGACTTGAATAACAACGATGGAGTCAATTTCACCAACCGTTCTGACAACTCATATCACGTTGTAGCGGCCACGTCGACAAGCGGAGACGCGATTCTGGACGGCTTTCATATTCGCGGCGGATATGCAGACGGAACCGGAGGCGGCGCCACCGACATAGGCGGTGGCATCCTGATCACGGACTGTGACGTCTCGATCGTCAATTGTGCCATCTATGACAACTACGCACTCGCTTTTGGCGGAGGGGTAGAGATCAACGTGGCGCCGGGGAGCGCAATGATTGCCTGCACGATCGAATCCAACCTAGCAGGCCAAACCAACTACCCCGCTTGCGGTGGCGGCGTCGACTGTTACGCAAGCGATACCACGTTTCTCGCATGCCGGAT
The DNA here is from genome assembly GCA_016928855.1 of Phycisphaerae bacterium. Classification (GTDB taxonomy): domain Bacteria; phylum Planctomycetota; class Phycisphaerae; order UBA1845; family PWPN01; genus JAFGKA01. Next base: position 11,352 of record JAFGKA010000037.1, on the reverse strand, counting down.
CAGGCTCAATGAAGTGAAGGGCTCGGTGTATTCAGGCGGCCAATACTACTATTCTTGGGGAGGCGGTGTATCTTGTGTCTCGGATCCGGAGATTCTCACGCCTCAGACTCCCACGTTTCAGTACTGTGCGATCTCTGAGAACGGATCTGCGTTCTTCGGGGGTGGTATCTCCAGCGATGGGCGCGGCATCATCCTTCGCGATTCGCGCATCACGACCAATGAGGCCACCTGGTACGGAGGCGGGGGTATCTGGCTCGTGACCGATGATGAGGGTGACGGTGCGATTGAACACTGCACATTCAGCGACAACGAAGCCGGTAGCGCAGGCGGTGCGATGTACGTGGATGGCGATGAAACCTTAATAGTCCGCAATTCGATTCTCTGGGGCAACAGTGCACCCTTGGGCTCTGAAATCCTCAACGACGGGGCTATGTCGGTGAACTACTCTGACGTCTACGGCATGACCTCGGGAACGAATTTCAGTGCGGACCCCGAGTTCCTTGATCCGGACGGCGAGGATGCGGACCCCGACAACGACTTCTATCTCACGTGGGAGTCGCCCTGTCTGAACACCGGCGATCCAAGCTTCACGCCTGCCCAATACGAGACCGACATCGAGGGCGACCCACGCGTGGTCTACGGACGTGTTGACGTTGGCATGGACGAATATGTCGCATCATGCAACGAGCCAACGGTCGACGTGGACGGCGATGGTGACGTCGATTTGACTGATTTCGGCGTCTTTGCCAGTTGCTTTAACGGGCCCAACCGGCCACATGCCACTGCCAATGAGACGTGCTTTTGCCACGACACCGAGTCCGACGGCGATGTAGACTTGACCGATTTCGGCGTGTTCGCGGCCTGCTTCAATGGCCCCAACCGGCCGCCGGCTGGAGGTTGTCCAAGTGGCGGCGGTCTCGAGATGGCAGGTATGTCGGGCGGCGGTGGTTTGCTCGAAAGCGTCGACGTCACCTTCACGCTCGACAGCGACCAGGATCAGCAGACGATCAGCGCCGGCACGGCGGTGGACTGGGAGGCGATTGTCGAGGTGACCGGCTCGAATCAGGGGCTGGCGAGCTTCGCGTTCGGTCTCGAACTGCGTGAAGGTTCGGCGACCGGGCCGCTGGCCGGTATTACGCTTGGCACGGGCACGTGGGCCGATTCGTTCGCCGTCGCCGGGCCGGACGGCCAGCCGGAGACCGGTGCGGCCGTCACGGCTTCGGGCAGCGCGGGCGGGCCGGGCATGAACGCCCTTTCGAGCACGGGTTACAACGCGGCGCCGGGGCTGCTGGAGCAGGTCGGCGCGGGGTACCTGAACTGGGATCCTTGGCGGCTGAGCGGCAAGAGCTGGACCGGCAACAGCACCTGGGGCGTCGGCCTCGACGCCCGCAAGGAGGCGTTGCTGCTGGATGCGCTCGGCTCGTACTCGCTGGCGACCGGCACGATCGACACAACGAACCTCGATCCGGGCGACTACGTTCTGCGGCTCGTGCCAGCGGCGAATATCGGCGTGCTGAATTCGGGCATCGACCTGAACTCGCCGGCAGCCGGCAGTGTCTCGACGCCGGCCGGCTCGGTCAGCGAGCCGGTCACGATCGAGTTCACGATCGACGAGGAATAAACCGCTTGACGGGCGTCACACTGGCGGGCAAGCCGCCAGTGGCACCCTGCGGGCAAGCCGGCAGTGGTACCCGGCGCTCGCCCCACGTGCCCCAAACCACAGCCGGCGGCGGTGCACCAAGCGCCGCTGCCGGCCGTTTCTTCCAGGCGTGCGGACGGCCCTCGAATCCACCAGCGGAAGTGAGGACTGCTCGAAAGCAGCGGCACACGACGCCCTTCGGGCGAGAACAGTTGAACAGGCCAGCAGTAGATCAGTAGTGCGAAATGCGGGGCAGCCTGCTGCGCCGTCTTTCCTGCGGCCCATGCCCTTTGTCTTGATGCGAGGGGCTGGACCTGGATCGGCCCGGTGGGTATAGGAGAGGTCTGCACACCGATGGAGCCCCTTCCCGGGGCGCGGGCGGCGGAGGCCCGGTGCAAGAAGTTGGAATTCAGGCGGAGGCGAACGCCGATGACGGCGGGCGGTTTTGACGTAGCAGCCCTGCAGCCGCTGATCAGATAGGACGAATGTGGATAACAGCAAGCTCTGCGAGCAGTGGCACGCGGAGAGTGGCGCCCGGGCGCGTACTTTCAGCTCGCGAGCACGACCCGGTTACGCCCCGTGCGCTTGGCCGTGTAGAGGCATTCGTCCGCGAGTTGGACCAGGGCGTCGCCGTGCGGGTCTTCGCCGGGGGTGGCGAGGATCGCGGCCCCGAGGCTGGCGGTGACGGTGATCGCTTCGCTTTCGACCTGCACCCGGATCTGTTCGATTGACTGGCGGACATCCTCGGCGAGCTTGCGGAGTCGTCCGGTCGTGGCCTTGCCGACGAGAATGGCGAACTCCTCGCCGCCGTAGCGCGCACAGAATCGCAGGTTGTCCCGGATCTGCTGGAGGCACTTGCCCACTTCGCGCAACACCACATCGCCGATCTGGTGCCCGTACGTGTCGTTGAGCATCTTGAAATGATCGAGATCGAGCATGATCAGGCCGACGGGCGTTCTGGATTGCGCGGCCTGTTGCAGATATTGGCGAAGATGCTCGTCGAAGCTGGCGCGGTTGTCGATCTGGGTCAGGCCATCCGTCGCGACCCGCTGGCGGAGCGCCTGCGTTTCGTGGTTGAGTTTCTCCATCTGCTGGGTGGCTAAGGCGCGCTCGAGTTCGGCCGTCATGGTCAGGTGGGCGAGTTGCGTCATGGCCTCGGTCTGGAGCTGGGCGTAGTCACGGGTTTCGCCGATGTCGAGGCTGAAGAGGGCCGCGGCTTCGCGCACGCGTTCGTTGAGCGAATGCAGTTGAGCTTCGACGGCCTGTTCGTCGAGCCCGGTCCAGTCACGTACGCAGGCCTTCGTCTCCTCGATATTCACTTCGGTAAGGTCCTCACAGAAAAGATCCGCGATGGCGGCGGCGCTGCGCAGGATGGCGACCAGCTCCCGGTCGGATCCTTCCGGGGCCTGCGTGTCTGTGTTGTGGTGGGCGCCGACGGCATGTACGACCGGCTCCGGCAGATTCCATATTTGCAGCAGCATTTCGCTGATGGCTGCATGTGTCAGTGCGAGCATCTCCTGTTCGACGAACTGCAGCGGTCGCGTGCCGCGTGCTCGGATGACGGGGCGGTACTGGGCGGGCGCGCAGTGCAGAGCGGCCAGCACGCCGATATCGGCCAGCAGCCCGGCCACGAATGCATGATCGGCCAGCACCGGGTGGGTCGTTTCCGCGAGGAACCGGGCGGCGACGGCTGTCGTGAGGGAATGTCGCCAGTAGCCCTGAAGATCGAACGTGCCGTCGCGCAGTTCCCGCATGCTGTCGACCAGGGTGAAGCTGAGGGCCATCACTTTGACGGTGCGCAGCCCGAGTACGACCATAGCCTGCTGGACGGACGAGATCTTTCTGGGCATCCCGAACAACGAGGAGTTGACCGTCTTGAGGATCTTGCTTGTCAGGGCCGGATCGTTCTGAATGACGCGGGCGAGTTCGGCCACGCTGACGTCGTCCTGCCGGATCAGGCGCAGCACTTCCATGGCCACGGCGGGACACGTCGGCAGATTATCCGCATGTCGGACGCTCTCGAGAATATCGGTCATCGCGTGAAGCGCTCCCTTCCTGCTGGACACCTCGCGGCGCGCGATGGGATGCCCGCCGTGGGCCTTTCGATCTTCAGTGAGTGGCGGTCTATTCCATGCCCGCCTCGCCGCATGTGCATCCTTCGTTCCACCCTTTCGCAGGCCTGCATCTTTCCGCGATGCCCGGGCCGGCCGCCGCTTCGTTCGGCTCGGGATCAGGCCCTCCCGAGAACCACCTCTTCCTGTTCCGACTCCTGTGTCGGCGCGTCGGACATCTGTTGCCGGATGCGATTGACCTCACTGGCCTGTTCGAGGAACGCATCGGTCACGAGCGGATCGAAATGGCTTCCGCGGTTGGCCAGCAGATACTCGACGACCTGCTCGTGCGGCCAGGCAGTCCGGTAAACCCGGTTGGCCGACAGGGCGTCATAGACATCGGCGACCGCGGCGATGCGGGCTGCCAGTGGAATGGCCTGTTCGGTCAGCCGTGCCGGATAACCCTTTCCGTCATAGCGTTCGTGGTGGTGTCTGGCGATGTCGCGCGCCATGTCGAGGAACGAATCGCCGCGGATGCGGTTGGCCATGGCCTGCAAGACGTCCGCGCCGATTTTCGCATGCGTCTTCATGATGTCGTATTCCCCTTCCGTCAGCTTGCCGGGCTTGAGCAGGATGTGGTCGGGGATGCCTACCTTGCCAATGTCGTGCAGCGGCATCGAGCGGGAGAGCGCATCGAGAAAACCGCGCGTGATGGTCGAGCTGTATTGACTCGTCTCCTGCAGCTTCCGCGCGATGATCAGGGCATACTCGCGCATCCGTTCGAGGTGGCGGCCGGTCTCCGCGTCCCGCCATTCCGCCAGACTTGCCAGTCCGAGGAGCGCCGCGTCGCGTGTCTGATCGAGATGATGCCGGCGCCGCTGGCTTTCGATGGCAACCGCGGCGGACGAAGCGATGCTGTAGAGAGCCTTGAGATCCTGGTCGGAGTAGGCGTGCCGAATGCGCTTGTCGGCGACCATGAGCACGCCGACCGGGCCGGCGTCGGTGCAAATCGGCGCCAGGGCAAACGGCGGGGTGCCCAGCAGCGGCAGGTCCACCGGATTGTCCGCGGGCAGCTCTTCGATCGTATTGACCACACACGCATGTTGTTCTTCGAAGACGACGCCCGCAATCGGTTCGCCGATCGGAATCGACAAGGTCGCGGCGAGGGAGGCGTCCGCCCCGATGTGCTGGGCGACGCGGAGGCGTTGGTCTTCGGCGTCCGGCAGAAGAATGGCGGACCGGCTGCTCGATGTCACCGATTGTGCAACGGCCAGCGTTTCCTGGAGGGTATCATCGATGCTTTCAAGCGTGTTCAGTCGCAACGCGAACTCGTGCAACTGGTACATGATCGCTTCGTGGAATGCGAGTTTCCGTTCGAGGTGGCGGATTCTCAGGCCGGACCGGATGCGTGCCAGTACTGCGGGCGGATCGACCGGGCCGACCAGGTAGTCGATGGCGCCGTTTTCGAGGCTGTACAGGCGATTTGCGTCCTCCGCATGATCGGCGATCAGGATTACCGGGAGGTTGGCGGTGTAGGGACTGCCGCGGAATGGTGCGAGCAGCTCGTGGTCGCTGAGGTCTGACGGATCCGCCGTCATGAGGAGCACGTCCACCGGGTGTTCGTCCGCGGTGCACAGGGCCGCTTCGCTGTTCGGCGCACAAAGGAGGCGGAACCCCTGTTGTTCGAGGCACGGCCGGAGCAGCGACGCGATCCGTGCCGAAGCGTCAACCAGGAGTATGGTGTTGTGCATTGAATGCAGCCCCATTCACGTCCACCGACTTACCGGCGCGCCGAACGGTTCGGCGGTGCCTGCGTCAGGCTCTGCCGCGATTCCGCTGGTGGCGAGTTACCCCGAATTCGTGGCGGCGGCAAGTCCGAAAATGTTGTAGCCCGTCGGAACTCTGTCCAGACGGATTCCCATATACAGATTTGATCGGTTGTCCGGTTGGCACGCTTCACGATGTCGTAGGGGACAATCGATTCCATTCGGCCGACCCCCGTTAGCGGTGGGCAACGTCCGATCATATAATGCCCTGGATGAGCGCCAGGCGGGCGCGGGCATTACAGGTGATCAGACCGGAGCGGGCCCGTTGAGCGGGTGGCGGTCATGGGAATGGGGTTCCGGGCGGTGGTACACAACGGTGTCGCGGCTTCTGACGGCAGGAGAACAACAAGCATGAGCGAAAAAGGGTCACAGGCACAAGGCGGCGGGCCGTGGAAGGTCCTGATCGTGGACGACAACGTGCAGAACCTGGAATTGCTCGAGGCCTACATGGATGAGCTTCCGGAAGTGGTGCCGACGACGGCTACCAACGGCATCGACGCGATCGACAAGGTCATGGCCGATCCGCCGGACCTGATCTTGCTCGACATCATGATGCCGAAGATGTCCGGTTTCGAGGTCTGCAAGCATCTCAAGGCGGATCCGGAAACCCGCGATATTCCAATTATCATGGTGACGGCGCTGAACGAGCTGGGCGACATGGAGCGGGCGCGCGAATGTGGCACGGACGAGTTCCTGTCCAAGCCGGTCAACCGCGTCGAGTTGGCGACGCGGGTGCGGAATCTGCTGCGGCTTCGCGGGCTCAAGAAGGAGCTGGAGCAGTCTTCGAACAAAGACCGCGGCCTCGGGGCCGCTGATGTGGAAGGGGGTGGCGAATGACACGACATCGTCGAGTCACGAGCGCGGTAGCGGTCGTTGTGGCCGGGGCCATGGCGCCGATGGCGCTGGCGCAGGCGTCGGCCGAGGCATCGGCGCCGGCGACGCCGCTGACCGTGTCGCGCTGCCTGGTGAACCAGCCGGATGAGCAGATCGGCGTGCTGTCCAACGGCCTGACGGTGATCCTCAAGGCGCACCGGACGGCGCCGGTCGTAGCCGTGCGGATGTACTGCAAGACCGGCAGCGTGTACGAGCAGGAGTACGCCGGCGCGGGGATCAGCCACCTGTTTGAGCATCTGCTGCACGGTGGCGAGACCACCACGCGGTCGGAGGAGGCGTCGGCGAAGGTTCTGTCCGAACTCGGCAACAACACGAACGCCTTCACAAGCTTCTCGATGACGGCGTACTTCATCAACACCGACAAGGAAAACCTTACCCGGGCGGTCGAACTGGTGGCGGACTGGATCACGCGGCCGACGTTTCCGGAAGGGCCGTTCCAGCGCGAGTGGGGCGTCGTGCAGCGCGAACTGGAGCGTGACCTGGATTCGCCGGATCGGCAGTTGTTCTACATGCTGCTCGATACGATGTACCTGCGGCATCCGGCGCGGTTTCCGATCATCGGCCATCAGCAGGCCGTGCAAAGCCTGACGCGCGAGGACATCATCGGCTATTACCATCGCATGTACGTGCCGGACAACATCGTGGTGTCCATCGCCGGCGACATGGATCCGGCTGAAGCGCTCAACGCAGTGAGCGTGGCATTTGCGTCATTCAAGCGACGACCGGTGCGGACGATTACGCTGCCGGAAGAGCCGGAAATGACCGCACCGCGCACGGCGATCCAACGGATGAACGTGCAGTCCGCGATTGTACAGTGGGCGTGGCCGTCGATTCCGCTGATTCATCCGGACCTGTATCCGCTGGATGTCCTCAGCTTCGTTCTCACGCAGGGCGAGAGTTCGCGTCTCGTGCGGTCGCTCGTGCGCGACCAGAAGCTGGCGTTCAGCATGGACAGTATCAGTTGGACGCCGGACTGGGCGCGGGGCGTATTCGCGATCACCTCGCGAATGGCGCCGGAGAACGTCGAGGCGGCCACCGACGCCCTATGGGCCGAGATCCGCCGCGTGCAGAGTGACCCGATCGGCGAGGAGGAGCTGGCCCAGGCCAAGCGACAGAAGGCGGCCGAACTCGTGTTCGCCAATCAGACGGCCGAACAGGTCGCCGACTCGATGGCGAGGGACTTCATCTCAGCGGGCGATGCTCATTTCAGTGACACCTACGTTGCGAAGATCCAGGCTGTGACCGCCGAACAGGTTTCTGACGTTGCACGCCGGTACCTGCGGCCGGATCGACTGGGCACGATCATGATCCTGCCCCAGGAGGAGGTGATGCGCGAAACGGAAACGACGACACGGACTGCCGAGCCGGCGCGCATGATCGTGCTCGACAACGGCCTGCGCGTCGTGCTGCGCCACGACCCGTCGGCGCCGCTGGTCGCGACGCAGCTCTATTGCCTCGGCGGGTTGCTCGGCGAAGACGAAACGAACAACGGGATCAGCAACATGGCCGCCGAACTCATGCTGCGGGGTACGGCCACGCGATCGGCGGACGAGATCGCGCGGTTCTTCGATTCTCGCGGCGCGAGCGTCGGCGCCGCCAGTGGCAGCAGCACGATGTTCGTTCAGGCGACGGTGCTCCGCGAGGATTTCGAGGATGCGCTGGAGGTGCTGGCGGATGTCGTGCTGCATCCGGCGTTTGCCGTGGAAGAGGTCGAGCGGCTTCGGCCGCGCCTCCTGGACGCGATTTCGCAGATTGATGAGTCCTGGCGGTCGGAGTTGAACGCGTACTTCTTCCGGCGGTTCTTCTCGAAGAGCCCCTACTGCATGCAGGCGATCGGCAGCGCCGACGCTGTCCAGAAGCTCGATTCGGCCACACTGGCGGCGTATCACCGCCGCTGCTGGGTTGGTCCCAATACCGTCCTGACGATCTTTGGTGATTTCGATCCAGCGACGGTAGAAGCGGCTGTGGCCAAGCGGTTCGCGGCGATGTCGGCGAGCGCGTTGCCACGCCCGGCCGTGCCCGCCGAGCCGTCGATCGAGCAACCGACCTTGTACATCAAGGCCAAGGGGCCGGACCGGCGCGCGGCGGGGATCTATGTCGGCTTTCGCGGCATGACCATGGCCAATACGAAGGACCGGTATCCGATGGCGGTGCTCGATACGATCATGAGTGGCTACGGGTATCCGGGCGGCTGGCTGCATGAGGGGCTGCGGGGCGGTGACCGCGACCTTGTGTACGAGGTGCACGCGATCAACTGGGCCGTGCTCGAGCCGGGGTTCTTCGGCGCCTACGCGGCGTGCCAGCCGGAGAAGGTCAGCGAGGTCTATCGGATCATGACGGAGAGTTTCGAGCGCGCTCGGGCCGGTGACTTTGACGACGACGAACTCGAGCGGGCCAAGGGCGTCATTCTCTCCACCGAGTTGATGCGATCGCAAACGAACAGCGATCGGGCGACCCAGGCCGCCCTCGATGAGCTGTACGGCCTCGGTTTCGACCACCGCGAGCATTATGTCGCCGACGTTCAGGGCGTCACGCGCGAGGACGTCTGCCGTGTCGCGAAGAAGTACCTGACGCAGCCGATCGTGACGGTCGTTACGCCGCAGCCTGAGTTGGTGGACATCGGCGTCGCGCCCGCGGCCATCGATCGGCTGGAGCCGGCGCTGCCAGCGACAGAAGGAGTCTCGCCGTGAGCGCCTTGCCCGCGTCGATGTTGAACTTATCGATCGCTGAGTTCCTCGAACGAGCCGGGGCGCGCGAGCCGGTGCCCGGCGGCGGCAGTGTCGCCGCGCTGGTCGGGGCACTTGCCGCGGCGATGGGCCAGATGACCGCCCGCTACACGGTCGGTAACGCCCGGTATGCCGAGCATGAGCCGGCGGTTCGGGCATGGCTCGATGAGTTGGCGCGGACACGCGAGGCGTTCTGTCGGCTGCTGGCTGAGGATGTGGCCGCCTATGGGCGCTATTCGGCCGCGGCAAGGAACAAGGGCGATGACGAGCAGGCCGTCGTCGAGCGCTCGCGGGCCCTGGCGACCGCGACGGCCGTGCCGATGGAGATCGTGGCGGTTGCGGCGGTGGCCGCCGAGCGGATGGACGCGATGAAAGCGTGCTGCAATCGCCATCTGTTGTCCGATTTAGTTGTTGGGGCGGTGTTGTGCGATGCGGCGGCCCATGCGGCGGCCGCGAACGCGCGGATCAATCTCGCGGCGTTCGACGATGCGGCCGAGGCCGAGCGGCTGGCCAGCGACCTGCGGGGCATGCTCCAGCGGGTCCGGGCGCATCGGGATTCGGTTGAGGCGTTCGTCGTCGGCTGAGGCGATGGCCAGGGGTCTGGCGCCTTCTATTCCGGGCGGACGTGGGCTATCGAACGGGTGCCTTGAAACAGGGAGAACGCCGGTTGGTGAACTGGGGTTGGGGCAAAAAGGGGCCCGAACCCTCGCTCTCTGGACCGGCACCTTCGATTTGAGTCCGTTCTGAGCCGATAGAATCGCAAGATGAGTGACGAGCCTGCCTATCACCTGGATATTCCCGGCCTGGACGGTGACGAACCTGCGGAGGCGTCGTCGTTTCAAGGCCGCCGGTGGATCGGCGTCCATTTCGACTGTTGCGGCGTCTATGCCCGCCTGTACCGCAACCGCGCCGGCACGGCGTACGTCGGCTGGTGCCCGCACTGCCTCAGGAAGGTCCGCGTCCGCGTAGGCCCCGGCGGCACCGACAACCGCTTCTTCCGGGCGACGTAACCCATGTGTGAAGACAGCCCGAGCGGACAGTCGGTGCGCATCACGGCGTTTTCGGGTTCGGGTAGAACGCTTTCGGGCTCGAGATGTAGGTGCAGTTGCCGATCGGGCTCTTGCCTTGAAAGATCGTGGGGTTCTTGGCGCCTTTGGGCACGAGCATGATCTTGCCCTCTTTCGGTGTCCGTCGATTCGCTTCGGCGTGATCCGAATCGGCTCCGAAGGTCTGCTGATCGAGGTTGACGTCGAAGTAATAGAGATACGGCGCGACCCAGTACAGGTAGATGTCTTCCTTGACGTCCGACGAAGAGCGGAGCTTCAGGTTCGGGGCCTTGCGGCCGATGGCGTCCTGGAACTCGACGGCGTTGAGCGGCTTTCCGTCCTTTTCGGGGATCACGTCCCACTGGCCGTCGACGAACACCCACTTCTCGAATGAATCGAGCCAGACCTCCGCGACGACGTGACCGGCGCCGGACTTGGCCGTTTCGACATCCTCTCGTTTGAGTGCGAGCCGACGCGCGGGCATGCCGAGCGCCTGGGCGCAGCCCGTGACGACAATCGCGTATTCCACGCAGCGGAACCGCTTTCCCTCTTTCGCTTCGGCCAGGATCGTGAGCGGATCGGACTTCGACGGCGTGTTGTCGCCGCTGTGTTTCCAGCGGTCGTGGGTCCATTTCACGAGGCGCTGCAGCCGCTCGTAGTCATTCGCCGCGCCGGCGACGACCTTGTCGAGTTCGTAGTCCTGGCGCAACTGCCGCAGTGATGGATCGTGTGGGCCGGGAATGACCATCTTGAAGGCCGGTATATCCGCGGCGTCGTCCCAGGTGAGGATCCGGCGCTGCTTGTCCATCCGGGCCTCGCGGGCTTTTTCCTGGTCTTCCTGAATTTTGCGCACGCGTTCGGCGGAGATGGTTTCGGTCAAGAACGTCACGTGCGCGATGCCGTCCCGGAACTCGCATTGCACGTCGCATTGCATCCACTCCGGCGCGTCCACCTTGCTGATGGTGCGGCTGTTTCGGGGCCGCTGGGGTGTAACGCGCGTCGAATTGTACGGCTCGCCGGCGCAGGCGTAGAGGACGTCCAACCGGCCTTCCTTATTGTGAAACAGGAACTCAGTCACGCCCGCGGCGTTCCCGGCGAATTTCAGCAAGGCGGCCTCGCCCGGCCCGAGTTCGAGTTCGACACGCGTGTCCGGCTTGTAGGCTTGCTCGG
>JAFGKA010000247.1 GCA_016928855.1 Phycisphaerae bacterium | reverse complement strand
TGGATGCTGGAGCAGGCGTGCCACACGTGGGACGTGCTGAACTGGGTGACGGGCACGCTGCCGGTGGCCGCGTACGGTGCCGGCCGGGCGGACATCTACGTCGATCCGGAGAAAGAACCCGATCGGGATGTGACCGACTTCTACGTTGCTACAGTGATCTACCCCAATCTGAACGTGCGATACAGCCACAGTTGGGGTGCGCCCAATGATGGCCGCTTCATCGGCGTGTACGAGCGCATCGTCGGCACCCTGGGCGGCGCCGACCTCGAGACCGGTGACATCATCTTCCGCGAAAAGGACAAGCCGGCACAGAAGATCGGCGAGAAGGAGCCGAACCACACGCAGGCATCGATCGATCACTTCTTCGATTGCGTTCGCAAGGGCCAGGTCCCCAATAGCACCGTGTTCAACGGGCGGGATGCGACGCTGGTCGGGTTGCTGATCCGGACAGCCGTGCGCGAGGAGCGGTTCGTGACGATGGAAGAGATCATGAAGAGCGTTTGAGTCGGCGTGCTACGCGGCCACGTTATCCGGTGAGATGTTTCGCGAATCCGCGGCCCGCAGGTGGCCTCGCCCCCTGCGGGCCGCATTCTGTAGACGCCCGGTTGGGCGAGTCTGCATCCGAGCCGGTTGTCACTGCCGAGGCCGGTGGGCATAATGCAGCGCCATGTGGACAAACTCTTCTTGAAAGGCCTGTCTGGATGACGATCGGATGGTGGTTGTGGCTGGTGCCCTTGTGGCTGGTGGCCCTGGTCTGGGCGAGCCGACATCTCGATGTATCCCGGGCGAAGCGCGAGTTCCCGCCGCTGGACGAGGACAGCTATGACGCCCCACCGGAACCCGCGCCGAAGGTCTCGATCCTGATCGCGGCGAAAGACGAGGCAGCCAACATCGAGACCGCCGTCCGCACGATGCTCGAACAGGATTACCCCAACTTCGAGCTGATCGTGATCAACGACCGCAGCACGGATGGTACGCGCGACATTCTCGATCGCCTGGCGGCCGAGAGCAGCGCCAACGGCAACGGCCGGCTGCGCGTGGTGCACATCGAACAGCTTCGCGACGGATGGTTCGGCAAGAACAACGCGATGCGCGAAGGCATGACCCACGCGACCGGCGACTGGCTCTGCTTTTCAGACGCCGACTGCAAGCAAACGTCGACGCGAACGTTGTCGCTGGCGATGCGGCATGCTCTGGAACACGGCGTGGATTTCCTTTCCGTCCTGCCGTTCCTCGATGCGCGGAGCCTCTGGGAGCGGATCATCCAGCCGGTATGCGGAGCGGTGATGGTCTTCTGGTTTCATCCGCGCCGGGTCAATAACCCCGATCATCCAGCCGCGTATGCCAATGGCGCCTACATGCTCATGACACGCGAGACGTACGACACGATCGGCGGCCATGAACTCGTGAAAGCCGAAGTCAACGAAGACATGCACATGGCCCGGCTGACCAAGGAACGGCAACGCCGGCTCAAGGTGGTGCAGAACGACGGCCTCTATTCGGTGCGAATGTATACCGGTCTCGGTGAGATCTGGCGCGGCTGGAGCCGCATCTTCTACGGGTGCTTCGGTACGTCCCGCCGCCTTCGTATCTCGATGCTGTTCCTGCTGTGCACGAACGTGTTCCCGTATGCCAGCGCGATCCTCGCCTGGGTGATGGTGGCGCTGCGAGGCTGGAGCGACGCCGGGCCGTGGGCGGCCGTGGCCGTGTCCGCAACGCTGGCGGTCGGCTTGCAGATGAGTGTGATTGCCCGGTTCTACCGGCTCAGTCGTGTGAGCCCGTGGCTGGCACCGACATTCATCGTTGGCGCGGTCATATGCATCGGCATGCTGGCCAGCGCGATGCGCCGGCTTGGCGGCCGCGGCACGACGACATGGCGCGGCACGACGTATCGGGCCGACAAGGTGATCTCGACATGAGGGCAATGGACCGATGATGCTCGGCTGGTGGATTCCTGGCGTTCCCGAAGCCTACCAATCCCTCGCCAAGACAGCGCTGGCGCTGCTGGTCGGGCTGTGGATCGTGTTGAAGGTCTGGAAACGCATCCGCCGCTTCCAGCGTTCACGCCGCCCCGTTCGACTGCATCCGAAACTCGAAAAGTACGGTATAGATCAGGCGGAAGCGGCACGCCAGCGGCGTGAGTTGGCGACGGAAATTGTGGCGACATCGAGCAGCGATCGGCTGGCCGGGTATACAATCCTACAGCAGATCGAGGCTGTCTTCGTCGAGGGCTTTCGCACGCCGGCCGAGGCCGTCGAGGCCCTCAAGGCGGCCGCGGCCGCCCACGGGGCCAATGCGGTGATCCACGTGCGCCAGGAGCGCACGGCGGCCGGGAAATGTTCGGCATCGGGCGATGCCGTCCGTGTCGCGTCCGGTCAGTCGGAGGAATGAACCATGTCCCGCTTCGCACGTGGTCGCGGCCTGATCTCGGTGACGCTGGCGGTGATGGCGTTGGCGATCGGATGCCGCGAGGCGCCCAAGTCGCCCGTAAGCCGGCCGGCGGCCCCCGAGAGCCAGGCGGTCGAACCACCCCCGGTCGCGTCGGCGCCGACGAGCCTGCCGGCCGCCCCCGAGAGCCCGAAACCCGCTTACACGCACGAACCGCCGTATCGCGTGGCGACAACGATCCGTTCGCTCGACGATCCGCAGGCCGGCTGGCTCCGCATCGAATCGCTCGCCGACCGGGAGCAGTCTGCAACGGTAACGGGAACGTTCCCATCGGCCAACACGATGCGCGTCGATACCGGCAACGTCGAGCAACTCAGTATCGATCTGTCGATGTTGCCGCTGCAGTCGAAACGTTCGCGGATTCTCCATATTGACCGCACGTCGATCGAGCTTTCGCAACGGCATCGCGGACGGATCCAGTTGCAGCGCAGCAGCACCGGCCACTGGACGGTGATTACGCCCATTCCCCAGCGGTAAACCACCTGTACCGGTCACGGCAGGAGAACGGAAGCGGCTCATGGCGCACGCAGAATCGAAAACACCGGATAGCGGCAAGCGGCTATCGTGGCTGTTTCCTGTATCGCTTCTGCTGATCCTGATGGTCGTCTTTGCCCCGGTCGTCCTGTTTGACTTCGCCGGTGAAACCGAACGGTGCACCTTGTGGTTCGAGCCATGCGTGAGCAACCTGACGTGGAATGCGGCAGGAAAGGCGCTGATCGGTGCAACGCTCGGCCGCGAACATCCGCTTGCGGCTGTATCGTTCGGAGCGGATGCGGCGCTGTGGCATGGGCTGTTTGCGGCGGGGTTTCATGCGACGAGCGTCCTGCTTCATGCCGCCAACGCCTGGCTGGTGTTTCTCCTGGTCGCTCGCGTGCTGGATACCGGCGAGCCGACCGATCGTCGGATACCCTGGATAGCGTGGGCCGCGGCTGGCCTGTTTGCCATCCACGTCGTAATGGTCGAGCCGGTGGCCTGGATTTCCGCGCGGGGGCACCTGCTGGCAGCGTTCTTTACGCTGATGTGCGTCCATTTACATCTGTTGAGCCGGCAGGCACAGCAGGCGGCCGCCGCCGTCGGCAGGCGACACAGCGGAACCGCGATCGTCAGCGCCTCCCTGGCCGCGTTGTCGGGGGCCGCGGCCTGCCTGAGCCACCCCGTCGGTGTCGTGGTGCCCGTCCTGGTATTCCTGGCTGATTGGGTCGTGGCACCTGGCGAACGCCTGCGAAACCGGTTGGGAGCCACCGCAGCGGTATGGGCGGCGGGGCTGGCGGCAATCGCGTGGATCGGCCTCACGAGGCCAACGAGCGGTTTCTTGCGTGCGGCCGCGAACGGGGCCGACGCGGTCACGGTGTCATCCGCATCTTCGTGGGCCCTGGCTGCCGTGCAAACTTATGGGCATGGCGTGCGCTCGCTCGTGTGGCCGGTAAACCTGACGCCATTCGGGCCGCGCGGCGCGTCGCCACACCTATGGCAGATGGAAACATTCTTCGGCCTTGCGGCGATCCTGCTAACGTTGCTGGCGATCTGGCGGACACGGCGGAACCGCGTGGTTTTCTTGGGCCTGCTCTGGCTCGTTATGTCTGCCACCGTAAATATTCTGGCGATTCCGGCACACGAAGCATGCGGAGATCGAATCCTCTATCTGCCGATGGTTGGCGTGGCATTGCTCGTTGGAGCCGCATTGATGAAACTCACTGCCCTCGTGTCCCGCAGAGCGATCGTTGTGGTCTGCACAAGCCTGCTCGCAGCGCTCGCCGTCGGCAGCGTGCGCCATCGACCGGTATGGCGTGACGGCGTGACACTGGCGGAGTACGTCGTACAGGTACGCCCCGACGACCCTGATGCACGAAAACTGGCCGCCATTGAACAATTCCATGCGCAGGCAATGGAGGCAGCATTAGCTCACCTCCAGGAGGCATGTCGCCTGCAGCCGGACGACGCGGACGTGCATCTGAATATGGGCGTGGTGTATCGTTATAGCGGAAAATGGGCTGAAGCGCTCGCGTGTTGCGCAACGGCATTACGATTGCAGCCGCGGATGCACGATGCCCACAGTGAAATCGGCGAAATGCTCGTACACGAGGACCGGTTTCAGGAGGCCCTTGCGGCCTTCCAGGCGGCTGTCGACCTCGCACCGCGAAACGCCCGCGGACGGCGTAATCTCGCTGCGACGCTGGCCTATCTGGGCGAAATGGACGAAGCCGCTGCCCAGTATGCCGTACTGATCGAACTGAGCCCTCGGGATTCGGATGCACACCGAGAGTACGCCGATGTCCTCCGGTCGCTGGGCCGTTCGGCCGAAGCGGTGTTGCAGTACCAGGAGGCGTTTCGTTATTCCGCATTCGATCCGGCTATGCTCGCTAACAACTTGGCCTGGCTTCGGGCGACAGGTCCGGATGCTGTCGATCGCGGCGGAACGGAAGCCGTTCTGCTGGCGGAATGGGCCTGCGGCCTGACCGAACGGGCGGAGGCGAACTACCTGGACACCCTGGCTGCCGCCTATGCGGAGGCCGGGCGTTTCGACGATGCGGTGGCTACGGCCAAGGAAGCGGTGGTGCTGGCGGACAGGCTCGGGGATGAATGGCTCGAAGGCGAGATCGTTGTCCATCTGAAGTCCTTTGAAGTCGCCAAGCCCTGGCGCGAGCCGCAGTGACCTGTCGTTGCCTACGGTCATCGAAAATGTGGGCTGGACTCGAAACCTGGGCCTTGCGTAGAATACCCGTCGCAACAGGTCGATGGTGCCCGCGGATCTCATGCGTACCGGCAAGGCCGGTCAGTGGCTGGCGAGCGACCATGACTTACGAGGGATTCGGCAATGCAGAAGCGTATCGAAAACGGCGGTAGGCGCTCTTTGTTCGCTGTGGCCGCATGCTTGGCAACGTGGCTTGCGGCTTCTACCCCGGCCTGGGCGGATATCGCACCAGGCCCGAGCCTCCCCTTCGAGAATGGATGCGGCGTACTTGGCGGCGCCGTGGCGTCAGCCATGCTGGCTGCCGGTGGCTGTTGGGCGGTCTGGTCCCACAGGCGATGGCGTGGGTGAGTACTGGTTTCGGCTGTTGGCGCTATA
>JAFGKA010000246.1 GCA_016928855.1 Phycisphaerae bacterium | reverse complement strand
GCGTCATCGAGGAGCGTGATGGCGGCGATGCGCGCCTGCGCTACCATGTCAACGGGGCCCAGTACATCGACGAGCGGGTGGCGACATATGCCGAGGCGCCCGCCGGCGCGGCTCGCGAGTTCGGCGCCACGGCGGGCGGGGCGTTCACGTACTACCTGCTCGGCGAGCAGTTCTCCGTCATCGGCACGGGCAATGCTGACGGGTCGGTGATCGAGCGGCTGAACTACTCGGCGAGTGGGGACTTCACGGTCGGCAGCACCGGGCCGGCGACGTGGATCGACGGTGATTCGGATGGCGACGGCGACGTCGATCTGAGTGACTTCGGGGTGTTCAGCCAATGCTTCAACGGCCCGAACCGCGCGCCGGCTGGCGCGAACTGCGACGGTTCGGACTTCGACACCGACAACGACGTCGATTTGAGCGACTTCGGCGTCTTTAGCCAATGTTTCAACGGTCCGAACCGCCCGCCGGCCAGCCCGGACTGCGTGCATGGCCAGGTGGTAAGCTGGGTTGTCGGTGACGCTGATGGCGACGGCGACGTCGATCTGGCGGACTTCGGGGCCTTCAGTCAGTGTTTCAACGGGCCGAACCGCCCGCCGGCCGGCGCGGACTGCGACGATTCCGACCTTGACGACGACAACGACGTCGATCTGGCGGACTTCGGGGCCTTCAGCCAGTGTTTCAACGGCCCGAACCGTCCGCCGGCCTCGCCCGATTGCGTCCACGAAGGCCCGGCGGGCGCGCCGGGCGGTTTGGCTGCAGGCGGAGCGCCGTCCGGCGCCCCGGCGGCCGACGAGCTGCCGCCGAGCGGGGTCTTCGCCCTGCACGGCCGGCCAGTCGACATCCTCAGCGACGGCCTGGTCCTCATCCCCGTCCGGGCCCGCACGTACGACCCCCGCCACGGCCGCTGGCTCCAGCGAGACCCGACCGGCTACGCCGACGGGCCGAATCTCTACGAAGCGTTCCGAGGCAATGCTACGGTGTTTACCGATCCGATGGGCGAGCAGACGACCCCCACGAATGCCATGCTGCCGTTCGGTTTGTACACGGAAGAACAGATACGCCGAGCCAAGGAAGCGGCTGCGGACGCCTGGGCGATCACGAAGGGTGCTGCTCGTGGCGTGTGGGGGTTGTGGCGCGGAATCCGCGACACGTCGAATCCGATCACGAACGTACAGATGAATGTTCAACGGTTACGGCAGGGGTACGCGACCTATTCGGGATTCCGCGCGGATGATGAAACGATGCCGGCTGCGATCGTCCTGGCGACAACAGCGGAAGGCGCTCGCATGCTCGGAGGGGATCTCGTACTGAATATCGGCACCCAGCGCGGCCCCAACGGCGAGTACCTTGGGCTGGAAGACCTGTCCTCTGACGTGACGCAGCTTGTCGTGCCGTATGCCGGCGGAGTCTTCCTGGCAGAGTTTGCATTCAAGCCAGCTACACCGGCTCGCGTGGTCCCGAGAGCTGCGCTGCGGGGGGCCGCGCCCCCTGCGGTGGCGTCGTCATTGGAGATGGTTGCCCCCGCGCGTCTTACCCCGCCCCAGGCCGTGCTGCGCGGTCCCATTAACCCCCGCCTGCTGAGGCGAATCGAGGCGTGGCAAAGCTACGAAGGCGGGCTTAACATGAGGCAGTGGGTGGCTGCCACACAACGCCAATACGGCGGCGTGAGTGGTGGGTACCGGTCCGGCTATAGTGCGTGGGAACGCTCGTTTGCACCGGCTGGCAATGGCCTGCTTGGGCTGCGAACAGCCTCCCTCTACCGCTTGGAGAATATCGTGACCGGCGAACACATGAAGTGGGGCATGACCAATAATCCTGCAAGGCGCTATTCGCAAACATGGCTGAAACAGAACGACTTGTTGATGTTCGAAGAGATGAACGGCCCGCGTGCCCTGATTGCCGAGATTGAACGCCTAATGGCCGAGCACGATCCAGGGCCGCTTAACAAGGAGCCATGGGCTGGCAGGGCAACGAGGACAAGGAATAACGACTGATGAAGCTGCATATTAGCATGCATTTGCGAGGGCCGGAACTGGCTGACAGCGCCGCAGTATCTGTCGTGAGGACGGTCGTGAGGCATCTTCATGTTCTTGACCATGACACCAAGACGAGCAATGAGTGCAGCCTTACGCTTGTTTTCTGTGTCTCCGGCTCTCTCGGTCGTTGCCCATTCGAGGGGATTCAGGTTGACGGTTTGTCTCGCAGGAAGCGATCTATTGTCATCAAAGCGGCGGTACCGGACTGTTTGTCAAATCCGATCGAACTGGAGCAGTTCATGTTTGCGTCGTTGCGGGAAGCGATCCATCTGGCGAAGGACAAGTTCAGCAACGCAAAGATTCCGTTTTTGCGCGACGAGGAGCTGGAATTCGTCGATCAGTTCAGAGCATCGCTGAGCCAACAGTGACAACTCGTCGGACGTCTTGGCAGCAATCCGCTGACGCGGACGGCGGATGGGCTGCCGTCGTTTGCGGCAGATGATCGGGTCTTCGGGCTGGACCGGCTCGATCGGCTGACGCAGACGCAGTATGCCGAGACGGGTAGCGAGGAACGGACGCGTCTGGATCTTGTCGGCAACCGCGAGAGCCACACGGACCGGGCCGGAGAGACGTTCGGGTTCGCGCTGGCGAACCCGGCCAATGAGTACGCTACGATCGGCGGGGTCGCTGTGACGTACGATGCGGCGGGCAACCTCGCGCGGGACGAAGATGGGCGCTATTACGACTACGACGAACAGAACCGGCTGACGGAGATCCGGGCCGCCGACAATAGCACGGTGCTGGCGCGGTATAGGTACGATGCGCTCGGCCGGCGGGTC
>JAFGKA010000245.1 GCA_016928855.1 Phycisphaerae bacterium | reverse complement strand
GTAATGGCCGGGTTCTCGTTTCGCCCTCTACGCGAATAGAGCCCCGGTGCCCGGTTCGCCTCCGCCATGACGCCATAGACCTGGCGGAAGTGCTTAAGCATTTCGTGCGAGACCAAGCCCACGACCCGGTTTGTATCCGCGGTCGCCTGGACGCGCTCGCGCAGGGCCGCCGCCAGCACCAGCAGACGACTGCGGGCCGGCTCACCGACCCGGTCCGCCAGCTCGGTAACCGTCATGGCACGAGCCACCTCGCCCGCCAGCCCCATCTGCGTACCGACGAGCTCGAGCAGTTGCCTGCGAAGCCCGTCCTGCTCGCGAATCTTCTGGGCCAGAAACTCCTCCCGGGAACAGGTCGAGCGAATCGCGTCCGCGTTCGCCGCCCGCATCGCGTCCAGCTTCCGCTGAACGACAATCGCCAACTCGTCATGCAGGCGCTTCAGCTCGCCCAGCACCGTCACCAGTTGCGCTACCCGTTGTTCACTGGCTATCTGCGCCACGTGCATTCCTCACGCCTGCTTCGCGAAGTGCTGATACAGCGCTTCGTTGATCCCGAAGTTCTGACTCTCGCCAATCCGTTTCACGAGAACCTCGTGCAGTTGGGCACTGAAGATCTCTTCGCCGCGGCCACCGTGGCCGTACTTGCCCTTGAGGCCGCTGTTCCGCATCGCCTTGAGCATGGGGCCGAAGAACACGGCACCCACCAGCTCCCCGGCCGCTCGCTTCAGCTCGCGCTGACGCTCGGTCGTCGGCTCCGACCCCGACGAAGCGGGAAGAGCCTGCGGGGCGGTCACACTGGAAATGGCCTGAATCGTCATGATGCCTCTCGCGCTAATCCTCGACAATCAACTTGGCATGGAGCTTCCCCATGCGATGCAACTGTTCGATGATGTGGACCCGATCCGCCGCGGGGATCTTGAGCCGGTTCAAGGCCTCGACCAGGTCCTTCAGTTTCGTCCCGCCGCGATCCGCCGGATCCAACGCCGCGAACTGCTGCTCCTCGATGGAGGGGGATTCCACCGTCGGTTTCGGCTCTGGCATCACGGTCGTGATCGTCATCCCCTTGAACGTGATCACGACCGGCGAAATCTGGACGTCGCCGGTGATGATGACCGAGCCCGTCCGCCGGTTGACGATCACCCGTGCCTCCGACGGCGGCAGGATCAGGTCCAACGTCTCGATCCGGGCGAGGAACGGCGCCGGGTTGCGGCGGGCAGCCTCGGGAATCCGCACAAGCACATTGTTGCGGTCCGCCGCCATCGCAATCGCGTCGTCCACACCGAACGAGCGACCCTGCATGTCCGGGTCGATCGAATCGTCATTGATCATCTGGGCCACGATGCTCGCCATCGCCCAGCTCGCATGGCTCTCGTGCAGCACGAGCGTCACATAGGACTCGGCGGGGCGCACCCACTCGCACAGCGCCTGCGTGGTCAGCTCATTCGACTGCAGCGCCCGCTGGTAATGCTCCAGTTCGCCGCCGAGCGAAATGTAGTTGTGGATGATGCTGTACTCGATCGTGGCGCCAGCGGGGATCATCGCCGTCCGCGCCCCCTTCGGATCATTCACCACCAGCGGGCCGGACGCGAACGCCAGCACGCGCGGCTCGGCCGACCCGGCATCGGCCCGCGAGGTGAGATCCCCCGCCGCCAGCAGCGGTGTCATCACGAGACGCCCGCCGGCCAGGTTCTTTGCGGCACCGACGGAACTGATCTGCACGTCAATGCGGTCGCCTTCACGCACGCCGTTCTGCGGCAGGGTCGCCTCAACCAGCACGATGGCCACATTCTTGGCGTCCTTGAGTTCCTCGCCGAAAGCCACCGGATTCGCGAACCGCGCCAGCAGCTCGCGCAGCGGCCGCATGGCGGGCATATATTCGCCACCGTCGCCGGTGCCGGCCAGACCGACCACAAGCCCCTGCCCCAGGATCTTGTTGGGAAACTCGCCCTGGAACCGGGCCACGCTGCCGATCTTGGTCGTGACGACCGGCGCGGCGTGGGCCGCCGCCGCCAGCATCAGGACCAGCCAGCCGGTCATCATGCGTGTATGAGTGGTCGTCATGCTGTTCTCACTGCCACTTCGCATTCGATCCGCACCTCAGAACGGCCGCAGGAAGTCGAGGGACCGCGGGATCCAGCCTCGCCGTGTGCCGTCGCGCACGCCACCCGTGTGCGTCGAGACGATCTGCAGGTCGTACACCTGAGTGCTCAGAACCGTGTTGTCCGCCGTGATGTCCGCTGCACGACACATACCCGACAAGGTCACCATCAGCTCTTCCTCGTCATGCTTCTCGTGCTTCTTGGCCTGGATGACGAGGTTCCCATTCGGTTTCACATCCACGATCTCGGCCTGAATCCGCGTCGTAAACTTGTCCTTACGGCCCGCGTCGGCCTCGGTCTCATAGTCGTTCTTCCACTTGTACGCGATCGACGGGTTGCCATTGCTGAGCCGGTCCAGCCCGAGGTTGTCGTCCGGATAGAGACGGAACCACTTGCTGAGTTCCGAATCGACCTTCCATTCCTTCTCCGAGCCGGTCTCCGCCTCGGATTCGTAGGCCTTCTGCTCACGCACGATGATCGTGACGAAATCGTGCACTTGAATCGGACGGGGACGATCCTGCGCCACCGCGGTCAACGAGTAACGCTCGATGACGCGCGTGCTGGCCGGCACCGGATTGATCTTCCGGCCGATCGCCCAGACGCCGTCCGCCGATTCGGCCGCACCCGCCGCATACGCCCCCGGCTGCGACTGTCTCGTCGCGCGGGCGCGGTACAGCGAAGAACTTTGTGCAAAGGCCTGGGCATGCGGCGCCAGCGCGAGAACCATGCCCACGCGAACGGCGATCCGAATAAGCCTCGCTCGCATTTCCATCATTGTCCCCCTTCCTGCATCGCCATCCCGGAGGACTGCCCGTCCGACACTTCCGCCGTCTGGGGGCCCGTCACGGTGACAGCGAAGGTCTCACCCGTCGCCTCGCTCTTGACGTCGATCGTCTCGCCGTAAATCCCGGGCCGCAGCGCCTTGGCCACACTCTTGACCACGAGATCGCCTTCACGCACCCAAACCGTCACGAGATCGCCTCGCTGCACCAGAGCGCGCGCTTGTACGTCCCGCGCTGCGAGCATCGAACCACGCTCGATGTACCGGCGCGACTCCTGCCCGAGCAGTGATGTCAGATCCGACAGGCCGATGTCGCTGACGCGTGTGAAACGCCGCTCGGCCAGCATCAGGTTCTTGGCCTTGATCACCTGGCCGCGATTGATCGCCGTCCGCGCGACCACAACCGGCCGATTCAATGCCACCTCGGCGACGATCGGCACGGTATCCACGACGCGCCCGCCCTCGAGCACGTCCGCTTCGAGCGAAATCAGACCGAGAACCTGATCGCCGCGGTCGCGGAGCCGGAACTCGTACCGGGGCGACGACAGCGCCAAGGCCCGCTGCACGGCGGGGCTGTATCGAATCTGAGGCGTACCGCCCAGATGCACGAGCTTCGCGCCCAGATGCTGGTTCACGACTTCTTCAAGGGTGCCGGGCTCGGCATTCGAGGCGACCACTTCGACCGCTTCCGCCTCCGCCGGCTGCGTGGCCGGCCGCGTCGTTGCTGGCCCGCCAACCGGTGGATTCGCCGGACGCGATACCAGGCAGCGCGACGAGCCCCGGATCAGAACCTGCGGCGGATGGACGCCCGCCTTCACCAGCGCCGCGGTCACATGCTCCAGTGTAATCACCGTCGAACCGCCCGGCGGCGGCGCGTCACCCATCGGACATGCCCGCACGATCGCACCCAGCCCATCGCTGCCGCCCGACACGCGCCCGAGATCTTCCATCGTGAGTTCCTGCGCGGTCACGACCGCCGTCGGCCACAACTGGATGGTCACCGACTCGGCCGGGCTGGCCACGGCGGCATCTTCGGCCTGAACCCTGTCCACTCCCACAAGCAGCGCGCACAGAAGCACCCCGATCCACCCGATCCAGCAAACGCGATCAGCGATCGGCAGCGTGCTTCGTCCCGCCCTCATGTGTGTGCAATCCTTGCATCTCATGGCTGCATCCTGCGCCGAGTGTCAAAACGGAGTTCGAGCGCAATTACCTCCTGAGGTTATTGACCACCTGCATCGTCTGGTCGGCACTCTGGATCGACTGCGAGTTCAACTCGAAGCCACGCTGCGTGAAGATCAACTCCACAAGTTCACGCACCGGGTCGACGTTGCTCCCCTCCAGATGACTCTGCATGATCTCGCCGAGACCGTCCTGCTGAGCCGCGCCCGTCACCGGCGGGCCGGAGGCATCCGACTCGACGAAGAGGTTCTTGCCAATCTGCAGCAGACCTTCCGGATTCACGAAACGCGCCAGCTCGATCTGGCCGACTTCCTGCGGCTGCGGATTGCCCTGCTGAACCACGAAAACCCGACCGTCCTGGCCCACGGTGATCCGCTCGGCATCCGTGGGCACCGTGATCGGCGGTTCGAGCCGCGAGCCCTCGCTGTTGGCCAGCACGATCTGGCCCTGCTGGTTCTGCACAAAGTTCCCCGCCCGCGTGTACGCCGTGGTTTCCTGCCCGTTGTAAATGGTCTGCACCTGGAAGAAACCCGACCCGCGAATCGCGAGATCCAGCGGCTTGTTCGTCTGCTCCACCGGGCCCTGCTCGAAATTAAGCTGCGTACCGGATACCTGCACGCCCAGACCCACCTGGATCCCGTGCGGCACCTCTTCCTGCAGCCCGTTCAGAATGCCGGGCTCACGCCGGATCTCGTACAGCAGATCCTCGAAGTTCACCCGACTGCGCTTGAAGCCTACGGTGTTGATGTTCGCGAGATTGTTCGCCACGACATTCAACTTCGTGTCGAGGGCCTTCATCCCGCTCGCG
>JAFGKA010000244.1 GCA_016928855.1 Phycisphaerae bacterium | reverse complement strand
GCACACGCATACGCCAACGGTGCGTTCGCCGTTGCGATGGCCAGTATCCCATCATCAAGATTCAGCATGGTTGGATCATCAGGTCCGGGCCGCTTCGAACCAGCGGCGCCGGCTCCCGTGGCGGTTTTCCCGTCCAGGCGCTCCGCCCGCGCGGACCGGCACTCCGCCCCGGAACGCTGCCCCTGGGTATCAGCTACATTGGATATCCCGTCCCTGGTCAATAGCAGCCGATCTCCTCGTGGAGATTGTAACAACATCGGATCGCAACTCCAATCGACAGCGACGCCCACAATCCGCCTCCCACGATCGGAAAGACCCGCCGCCATCGCAACGGCTTCAACGAAGAAACCGCCGTTCGCCCACAGAGGAGGTAACACCCTGCGCCACAGAGGGTTATCTGCCCGACGCCGAAGCGGGCAACGTAGAGCGAGAGGAGACGCCGCAGCGTAACTCGGCACGCGCCCGCTCATTATAGCGCGGTAGCTACGCCGAAGCTCATGGCGCGCAGCAGATCCGCAGTTCATTATCGTATGGAAGCCCGCGAACGGACCAGAAAAAGCGGCTCACAAAACTGATGGGATCGGGCGGGACCGGCTGCGTGGACCGGTTGTCTTCGTTCTGGACGCGGTTGTCGCGACCGTGAACTCACGCGGCCGGGCCGAGGTATGGAACCTCGGCTCGAACGCGGCCGATGAACCGCACCTTGCCCCGGCGCGGAGCTGCGCGTAGAAGAGGGTCTGTGCCGACCGACAGCGGATGCGTGTTGGGTCGGACGACGAAACGAAACCGCACGGGCGAACAACACGGGCGACCGCTTCGGCCTGACGGCCTGCGGGCCATGCCACCCCTTTTGAGGACGCCCCGCCCGCGGCGCGGATCGCATGGCGAACGATGGAGGCGCTCGATGACTATGACCATAACCGGACTGGATCGGATCGACGCGTATGTGCGGGAGCCCGTGCAGCGCTACGCCGAACTCGTGCAGTCGCTGGCCGGAGCCGCCGCGCTGTCGCTGACCGTCTTCGGCTCGGCTGCCGCGGGGACGTTCGATCCGAAGCGGCATACCGTCCGCAACGTCCTGGTGCTGAACGGGGTAGATCTCGGATTCCTGCGGCAGCTCGCCGGCCACGGCCGCACGCTCGGCAAGGATCACATCTCGGCCCCGTTGATCATGACGCCCGACTACATCCAGGCCTCGCTGGACACGTTTCCACTCGAACTGCTGGCGATTCAGCAGCGTCATGTGGTGCTGTTCGGCGAGGACCATTTTGCCGACCTGCCGTTCGAGGCGCCGAACGTACGTCTGCAGTGTGAACGCGAGATCAAGGCGCTGCTGATCGGCATGCGACAGGGTCTGCTGGCGGCCGCCGGCCGCGACAAATTCGTCGGCGAACTCGAACTCAACATCGCCGAGGGTATGGTGCGAACACTGCGCGGCATGCTCTGGCTCAAGGGTCAGCGGGACGCGAAGCCCGCCGCCGACGTTGTCGCGACGATTGAGTCGCTCATCCACCGCAGCTTGGCCGGTGTCCGCAACGCGCTCGACGCCTCCGCCGAGCACGGCTGGCCGCAGTTTGACGCGCTCTACGCCGACCTCGAAGCGATTGGGAAGGTTATCGATGCGTGGTAAGGGCCTATCGCCAGTGCCGTTTTCGGCAGGTCAGTTTGGTTCCGTGGTGCCCGGGCGCGGTGGTCGTCCACGCACTGGCGGACAAGCCGCCAGTGGCACCCGCCGGTTCACCGAAAGTCACCAACCGAAAGCGGCACTATGGATGCTCATGGCAGCGCTGCTCGGGCCGCTGGGCGTGGCGCATGGAGCCGTCACCGTTGGCGACCCCGGCACGTACGTCGTCGATACGGCAGGCATCTTCGATGCGGCGAGCCGGGGGCAACTTGAAGGCTGGCTCAGCCAACTGGAGCAGAAGACTTCCGCCCAGGTCAAGGTGTTGACCGTTCGCACAACCGACGGCGAGGACTGGTTCGGCTTCGTGCAACGCCACGCCGAGCTGTGGAAGCTCGGCCAGAAGGGCAAGGACAACGGCGCTCTGATCGCACTGGCCGTCGAGGATCGGCAGGTGCGGATTCATACCGGCTACGGACTGGAGGGCGTCCTGCCGGACTCGTGGTGCGGCTCCGCTTCGCGTGCCGTTGCGAAGGAGTTCTTCAAGCAGGGTCTCTATGCCCAGGGCCTGCAGCGTCTGACGATCCAGGTGGCCAATCAGGTTGCCGCTTCGGCGGACGTCCAATTGAGCGGGATCCCCCAACACCGATACCAGGCGCCGCGGCGAGCGCCGGCCCCGTGCTGCGGTGGCGGGATCGTGCCTTTCATCGCTTTGATTGTTATCCTCTCCTCGTTGCGGCGAGCGCGGTACTATGGTCGCTGGAGTGGCGGCGGGCTGTGGACGGGGCTGCTGATCGGCAGCCTGCTCGGCGGTTCGCATCGCAGCGGAGGCTGGGGCGGCGGCGGGTTCGGCGGTGGAGGGTTCGGCGGCGGCGGATTCGGCGGTGGTGGATCGTTTGGCGGCGGCGGCGGTTTTGGCGGAGGTGGTGGCGGTGCAAGCTGGTAATTCCTGTCCATCCTGCGGGGCGGTCAATGCACGGCAGGCCCGTTTCTGCGCGGCCTGCGGCGCGGAATTGACCCGCGTACGAGGGTTCACCATGAGCGTAACGAAGGTACTTCTCATCATCCTGTTGGTTGTCGTTGGCGTGGTCGTCCTGGGCGGCGCGTGCACGTATAGCGGCTACAATCAAGCGGTCACGCTGGATGAAAACGTCAAGAGCAGTTGGGCGCAGGTCGAGAATCAGTTGCAGCGGCGCTACGAGCTGATCCCCAACCTTGTCGAGACAGTCAAGGGCGTCGCCGGTCAGGAGGAAAAGATCTTCCTCGGCGTCGCGGAGGCGCGCAAAGCCTACTTCCAGGCGCAGAACTCGCCGATCGCCGAACGTGCCAAGGCGGCGGGCTTGATGGAATCCGCCCTGTCGCGCCTGCTCGTCCTGCGCGAGGCGTACCCCGAGCTGCGCAGCAACGAGTCGTTCCTCAAGCTTCAGGATCAGCTCGAAGGTACGGAGAATCGGCTGAGCGTCGAGCGTAAGCGCTACAACGACGCAGTGCAGGCACTGAACACGTTCACGCGCCGACTGACCGGGCGGCTCTATTCGAGCCTGGCCGGCGTCGAACGGGCTGAGTATTTCGAGATCGAGGAAGCGGCTCGGACCGCGCCGCAGGTGGATTTCTCGACGGACTCGTAGCCGGCGCATCTCGGGCTCGGCGGTGACGCCGTCCCTTATAATCGCCGTGAGGAGCGGAAATCCGGTTGGCAATGAAACCACTACGCATCGGGATTGTCGGCGGCGGCGGCATCGTGCGCACACGCCACATGCCCGGCCTGGCCGCGATCGACGGCATTGAGATCGTCGCCGTCTGCAACCGGCGGCGTGCATCGGCCGAGCGGTTCGCCGCTGACTTCGGAATCCCGCGCGTCGTGGACCGATGGGAAGACGTCGTCGCGATGGACGATGTCGATATCGTGTGGATCGGCACGACCCCGTACCTGCACTGCCCCATCGCAACCGCCGCACTGGCGGCCGACAAGCACGTGTTCTGCCAGGCCCGCATGTGTATGGACCTCGACGAGGCACTGACGATGGTGGCTGCCGCGGACGCCCATCCGGACCTCGCGGTACGGATCTGCCCGCCGCCGATGGGGATGGCCGGCGATCGCACGATGCGACGCCTGCTGCGGAAAGAACGCCTCGTCGGTGACGTCCGCCACGTGCGGCTGCGCAATCTTGCGAGCACCCTGCTTGACCCGGATTACCCCTTACACTGGCGCATCCAGCGTGAGCAGTCGGGGCTGAACGTCGCGGCACTGGGCATTTATGTCGAAGTGCTTAACCGGTGGCTGGCGCCGGCGACGCATGTGGCCACCATGAGCCGCATCTGGACACAGCATCGGCGCCATCCGGACACGGGCGAGCCCGCCGCGGTCGAGATTCCCGAGAGCGTCAACATCCTGGTTGACCTCGCGGACGGCGCGCTCGGCGTGTATGAAGTCAACGGCGTCAGTGCTCATGCTCCCGGCGACGCGCTCGAGATCTACGGCACCGAGGGCACGATCGTGTATCATTTCGGCGACGACCGCATCGAGGCGGCTCGGCGCGGCGAGACCTCGCTTCGGCCTGTTCCGATTCCCGCGAACGAACGATGCGACTGGTCGGTCGAAGCGGATTTCGTCCATCAGGTGCGCGCCGGCGAGAAGATCGGCCTGGCGCCGGACTTTCGCGAGGGCTTGAAGTACATGGCATTCCTGGAAGCGGTTCATCGCTCGGCGGCAACGGGCGAGGCAGTCCGGGTCAGTGAACAAGGACGCAGCAAATGAGCGGCGAGACGAAACGCATCCATCTGGCCTACGGCAAGGACGGGCTCGATATTGATGTTCCCGCCAACGCCACCGTCATCGAGCCGAAGTACGTGCCCGGCCTGGCCGACGAACAGGCCGCGTTGATCGAAGCTCTGCGCCGGCCGATCGACAGCCGGCCATTGCGTGAGATCGCGAAGGCGGGCTATCGTGTGACAATCGTCCATACGGACATCACGCGGGCGACGCCGAACGAGCGCATTCTGCTGCCGATCCTCGCCGAGCTGGCCGCCGCCGGTGTCCGCCGCGAGGACATCACGCTGCTCAACGCCCTCGGCACGCACCGGCCGCAGACGAAGGCGGAACTCGAAACGATGCTCGGCGCCGACATCGTGGCCAACTACCGCTGCATTCAGCACGACGGCAATGACGATGCAAACCTCGTGCGCCTGGGCACGACGCGCTTCGGCCACGCCACGCGCGTCAACCGGCACTTCGTCGAGGCGGACGTGCGCATCCTGACCGGCTTCATCGAACCGCACTTCTTCGCGGGCTTCAGCGGCGGACCCAAGGGTGTTCTGCCCTCGATCGCCGGCGCCGAAAGCGTGCTCAGTAACCATGGCGCGAAGATGGTCGGCGATCCGAAGGCAACGTGGGGCGTCACCGAAGGCAACCCGATCTGGGAAGAGATGCTCGAAGCGGCGCGCATGACGAAGCCGAGCTTCCTGTTGAACGTAGCCATGAACCGTGACAAACAGATTACCGGCGTCTTCGCCGGCGAGATGTACGCCGCGCATCAGGCCGGCTGCCGATTCGTCAAGGAAGTGGCGATGGCGCCGGTGCCAGCGCCATTCGACATCGTCGTCACGAGCAACTCGGGCTACCCGCTCGATCTGAACCTCTACCAGACGATCAAAGGCGTTTCGGCCGCCGCCCAGATCGTCCGCGACGGCGGCAGCATCATCGTCGCCTCGCAGTGCTGGGACGGCATCCCCGAACATGGCCGCTACGGCCAGCTCCTGCGCGAGGCGACGAGCCCGGCGGATGCGTTGGCGCGTATCGAAGCGCCCGGTTTCGGCTCGATGGACCAATGGCAGGTGCAGGTCCAGGCGCGTATCCTCCTGCGGGCCGATGTGTACATCCGCACCGACGGCCTGACCGACAAACAGGTCATCGAATCACTTCTGAAGCCGTGCCACCGAATCGAACAGACCCTAGCGGAACTGGCCGTGCAGGCCGGCAAGCCACCGACGATCTGCGTGATGCCCGAGGGGCCGCTGACGATTCCGTATGTTGCCGGGTGACAAGCGCCGGCAACCTACAAACCTTCACCGCGCCTGGAAGAGCAAACGCTGCAACCGGAAACAGTTTTTCACTTCCGCACGGCTCACGCGCAGCCGCCCCTGCCGCGGAGGGACGTGGATTATCAGACAACCATGGCCTGCCGACGGGCAGGTTGATCTGTTTGGGGCATCGAGTGCACGGGCGGTACGATCATGCCGATAGAGGCTTCAGGGGCAGCAGCCGCCATGGCTCGGCCGGGCCGCCGTTGGCACCCGGGCCGGCACGCCGACAGAAGCTCCGGGAACCGCACAGGTTCCAGACGACACGGGCACAAGGACACGGCGGATGATCCGCGTTGCGGTGGACGATCTCGAACCGGGGATGGTACTGGCCACGCCGCTGCCGCACCCGAATCAACCACGAATCGCACTGCTCAAGGCGGATTATCGGCTCGAGCCGGATACGATCGAGCAGTTGCGCAAATTCAACTTCCGATTCGTCTGGATTCAGCATCCTGGTTTCGACTTTCTCGACAGCCAAATCGGATCCACCATCCCGGAATCGCGGGCCGGGCTGTATCACGGCATCAAGACGAGCTTCACTGGCATCGCACACCGCAGCGCCGGCGCATTCAACCTGCAAGAATACCGGACGACCATCAGCAACATGATTCTGGCGCTGGTGGCCAACGGGCAGAACAGCGTCTGGGCCGAGCGCATCATGGAGGACCCGGAAGAGCTGTTCTCGCACAGCGCCAACGTCGCCTACCTCGCGCTCGTCGTGGGCATGAGCCTCAGGGAATACATCTGGACGGAACGGCGGTACACGAGTATTGCCGACGCCGCGGACCTGACAAACCTCGGCATCGGCGCCATGCTCCATGATCTCGCGAAGCTGACCATGCCGCCCGAGATTCGCCACTGTCACGGCTTCGAGAAACCGGTCGATCTCGATCTGTACCGCCAGCATCCTGAGAGGGGCTTCAACGCCCTGCGCGGCCGCATTGACCCCACGGCCGCTGCCGTCGTACTCCATCACCATCAGCGGTTTGACGGGGAAGGATTCCCCAAGCTGATACGCAAGGACAACGAACGCATCTCGGACGGCATCAAGGGCCACCGCATCCACATCTTTTCGCGCATCGTCGCGGCTGTGAATACGCTCGACGGCCTGATGAACGCCGCCCATCGGCGGGGCAAGCCAACGATCGCGGCGCTGGCCTCCATGCAATCGCCCGCGTTCAGCGGCGCGTTCGATCCTGTCGTGCTCGATGCGGCGTTGCGGTGCATCCCGCCGTTTGCGCTAGGCACGTGCGTCACGCTCTCTGACGGACGCCGGGCAGTCGTGGTCGATCTGCGCCCGGTGACCCCCTGCCAGCCGAAGGTCCAGGTGATCAACGCGGGTGCCACCCCGGAAGACCCGGCCGGCGAGGAACTGGATCTGGCCGAACCAGGCGCGCCGGTGATCACCGCCGAAGGCCCACGATCGGTCCGCGAGTATCTGTACGCCCTGCCTGAAGTCGCCGCCGCTGACGATGCCCCTCAGCCACAGCCTGTACAGCCAACGCGCTAAGCCGCCCCCAAGAACGAAAGACGTCATCGGGACGTCGTCGATGCCGGTTTGCGTCGACGCCGATGGACTGCTACGCTCGATCGACGCCCGATTCGCGGAGGAAGCGGTAGCGGGCACAAGCGCATCAACCGAGTGATCGCAATGGAGAGAACCCCATGAAGAAAGTCAGTCGCCGTATGTTTTTGGGGCAGGCTGCCGTCGGCGTCGCCGGGACCGTTGCCGTTGCCGCGCCCCAGGTAACGGGCTCGCCGACCCGCCGTCGCGGCAAGGGCAGGGTGCTGCTCATCATCGGGGATGCCGCCGAAGCCATGGACACGCTGTATCCGTTCTTTCGCGTCCCAGAGGATGGTTTCGAACTCATTGTGGCCGGGCCGGACAAGCGCCGATACTCGCTCGTCGCCCACGAGCAACCGCCGGGCTGGGATATCACCGAGGAAAGCCCGAGCTATCACCTCGAGTCCGACATCGCGTTCCGCGATATCAAGCCGGACGAGTATGTGGGCATGTTCATCTCGGGTGGCCGCGCGCCTGAGTATATCCGCTACGACGAAGATCTGTTGCGGGTCGTGAAACACTTCTTCGACAAGAAGAAACCGGTCGGCGTCGTTTGCCATGGCGCGGAGATCGTCGCGAAGGCCGACGTGATCCGCGGCACGCGCATGGCGACCGTGCCGAAGTGCCGCTTCGACATCGAGTTGTGCGGTGCGACGTTTGTTGATGAGCCGGTCGTGCAGGCGGGCCCCATGACCAGTTGCCGCACGTGGCATGACTACTCGGAGTTCTTCCCGGTGTTCATGGACAGTCTGCTTGACTATGTCGAGCGTACAACAGGCTGAACCCGGTCCCGTATCCACGCGACCGCCCGCAGGCGACAAACGAAGGAACATGCACAATGCCCCAACAACGCTATACCCGGCGCGAGGTGTGTAAGGCCGGCCTGGCAACGCTGGCGATCCCGGCCATCGCACGGGCAGCGCCCACGACGAGCCGCCCTGCGTTTGCGCTGCGTTACATGCAGGCCTCCTGCCTGTACGGCACGCTGCCCCTGGCCGAAATCCTTCCGGAAGCCCGCAAGGCGGGAGCCGCTCATGTGGATTGCTGGCCAAAGCCACACGGCAATCAGCGTGAGCAGATGGACGCCATGGGCCACGAAGCGTTTGCCGCGATGCTGCGCGAGCATAAACTCACGCTGGGCTGCCTGACTCGCTACGACCTCGGGCCATTCGACTT
>JAFGKA010000036.1 GCA_016928855.1 Phycisphaerae bacterium | reverse complement strand
TAGAGTTCGACCGCCAGATCGTCCGGTGATAGCGACCCGAGAAAGACCTCGGCCACAACCGGCACATCCTGGCCGACGACGAGTTCGCGCGGCATCTCGGCGGACACCGATTCAATCCGCAGGTCGCCCCATTGCTGCTGCAACCGCGTTCGCCACGCGGCGAGGTCCCGAGCTGGAGTGAAGTTGTCCTGCCGAAGCGCCTGCCATTGCTTCGCTGCGGGAAGGTACATCCGGTCGGCATATTCGCGCACCATCCGGTTCGTGTTGAACACGGACGTCACGGATCGCATCGATGCCTTCATCTTGGCGATCCATCGCCGTGGCAGACCGTCCGAGCCACGGTCGTAGAACAGCGGAATGATCTCCTTCTCGAGCAGCTCATAGAGGCTCTGCGATTCGAAGAAGTCCTGGTAGTCGCTGTTGTTGTAGATCCGCTGGTCGCCGATCACCCAGCCGTTCGAGCCGTCATAGGCTTCCGGCCACCAGCCGTCGAGCACCGACAGGTTGATCCCCCCGTTGGGCGGCACTTTCATGCCGCTCGTGCCGCTGGCCTCGTGGCGCTTCATTGGCGTGTTCAGCCAGACATCCACCCCCTGTACCAGTGAGCGGGCGACGCTCATATCGTAGTCTTCGAGGAAGACCATCCGGTGCCGGACCTGAGCGTCCTTCATGAACTGGATCAATTTCTTGAGAAGTTCCTTACCGTACTCGTCGTTGGGATGTGCCTTGCCGGCAAAAACAAACTGTAACGGACGCACTGTATCGTTCACCAGCTTCAGGAGCCGTTCGGTGTCACGAATGATCAGTGCCGCACGCTTGTAGGGCGCGAACCGGCGTGCAAACCCGATGGTCAACGCTTCGGGATCAAGCACTTCATCGGCCTGATCGACTTCGGTGGGCGGGGCACCGCGCGACCGGAGCTGGGTCTTCAGCCGCCGACGCGCGTCGACGACGAGGCGCTCGCGCAATCGCTCATGCGACCGCCATAGCTCCGCGTCGGGGATGTTGTCCACGCCGTTCCAGATTGTGTGATCGACCGGGTTGTCGGCCCACGTCGGGCCGAGGTAGCGGTCGAACAGATGGGCCATCTCGACCGAGAGCCAACTCCGCACGTGCACGCCGTTCGTGACTGATGTGATCGGCACCTCCGGAACCGGCACGCCGGGCCAGACCCGCGCGAAAATCTCACGCGAGACCTCGCCGTGCAGCCGGCTCACGCCGTTGGTGTGGTGCGCCATTCGCAGCGCGAGCACCGCCATCGAGAAGGGCTCCTGCGCGTCCACGGGATTCATACGCGACAACGCCAGCAGATCCTTGATCGACAGCCGCATCGCATTGCAGTAGGGCCCCAGGTACTTCTCGACGAGGTCCGGCGGAAATGTGTCGATTCCTGCCGGCACGGGGGTATGGGTGGTAAAGACGGTCGATGCACCGACAACCTCGCGCGCCTCCTGGAACGAGAGCCCGTCGTTGTTCATCCGCTGACGAATCCGTTCCAGGCTCAAGAATGCCGAGTGGCCTTCGTTCATGTGGCACACACTCGGATCGATGCCGAGTGCCGTCAGCGCACGCACCCCGCCGATTCCGAGCAGAATCTCCTGGCGGATACGCATTTCCTGGTCGCCGCCATAGAGACGGGCCGTAATCTCGCGATCTTCCGGGCGGTTCTCTGCGATGTTGGCGTCGAGCAGATACAGCATCACCCGGCCGACCTGGACCTGCCAGATCTGAGCCATTACGGTATGCCGGCCGATCTCGACCTGGACTTCCTTCGGTATGCCATCATCTTGACGCATCAGTGTGATGGGCAGCATGCCGAAGTCGAGGTCGGGGTAGTCTTCGAATTGGTATCCATCGTTGGTCAGGTACTGGTGGAAATAGCCCTGGCGGTACAGCAGGCCGATGCCAACCAGCGGCAAGCCAATGTCGCTCGCGCTCTTGAGATGGTCACCCGCCAGAATCCCGAGACCGCCGGAGTAGATCGGCAGACACTCGTGCAGGCCGAACTCGGCCGAGAAGTACGCGATCGTGCCGTAGTCCCGGTCGCCATGGTCCCGGGAAAACCACGTCTGGGCCTTCATGTAGTCCTGATGTCGTTCCAGGACGCGCTCCATGAACGCCAGGTACGCTGGATCGCGTCCCAGCCGCTCCAGCCGCTCCTGTCGGACACGCGAAAGCAGGCGCGCCGGGTTATGGCTCACCTGTTCCCACAGGTCGATGTCGATCTGGCGGAAAAGCTCGGCGGCATCCGCCTCCCAGGTCCACCAGAGGTTCCGTGCGAGGTCTCGCAACGGCAACAGGGGCTCGGGCAGGGAGGGAAGGACGTTGAATCGACGTACATGGGTCATAGTGGTCTCCGGCGGATGCTACCTGGGTGGCGCGGCAACCCCCACGATTCCCGCGACACTCCATGCCGATAATATGCCAATATGTCGGAAGATTCCGCGGCCCGCGTGAGCGCCCGAAACGGAGAATTATACGCAATTGTTGTTGACGCGATAGGGGTACGGCCCGAAATTATAGGACGCTCGCCGGTTTTTGTCCGCGCAGGCCCAAATCCGCGATGACGTATCTGGATTCTTTCCTGGTCCAAGGTTCTGTGGTCGATAAGGTTACCGAGGAACCGAGTGGGCGAGCATCCCTTTCATCAAGTCGCTTTTCCCGTGCACCAGCCCGCCGAGCGCATCGCAACGCGACCGGGGCAGCGGATGCATCCGCTGCAACTCGAGCGTTGCCCTTGCAACGTTCAGGCATCCATCGCCTGCTAAACATCTTTTGAAGATCTTCGGCAGGTTCGGCCTGCCCCGGAATCGCTCACACGCGTGATTACCGGACGTGCGACGAATCGCTGAATTCATTGTAGACGCCGATGGGGCCGGGCGGCTAGCATTGGAGTAACTGCGGGGTGTGGCGCTGCGCCGCACGCGCGGGCTTCGCCGACTGGAAGGGAAAGAAGCTTGAAAGCGAACGGTTACATGCACATCCGCCGTCGCTGGATCCTGAGCGTTCCGCTCGTCCTCATGGCCGCCTGGCTGATTCTGTTGAATCGCTTCGCGCCGACGCCGCGCCCGATGGATGCTGCGGAACCGTCCATCGAAGACCGGGCGCGCATTATTGAGCGGGACGACCGCGTTCCCGTCGATGGTGTCGACGAACTTCCTTATAGGGCGATCGGCCATATCTACGCCCGATGGGGCTTCATCGGCTTCACCGGGACCGGCGTTCTGGTCGGGCCGAACGAGGTGCTGACGGCGGCTCACTGCGTCTATCGCGAAGAGTACGGCGGTTGGGCGGAGGAACTGACGTTTACGCCCGCTCGCACCAACGGCTATGCACCGTACGGCACCGCAGACGCGATTCGCTTCATCACCCCGCGTGAGTACGTGCAACAGAAGCGCCAGTCGGCGGATATCGCACTTGTCACGCTCGGCCGTGCCATTGGGGACGAGACCGGCTGGATGCGCGTGGCATCGGCAGGCTTCGATCCGACGTATCTCGCCGTCGATTCGGCCGGCTACCCGGCGGAGAAGGAAGGCCAGCGGATGTATGCGATCGCCGGTTCGACCGGCGCGCTGATGCAGGATACCCTGCGAATCGATCTCGACGCGACGTTCGGCCAGAGCGGAAGCCCGATTTGGATCTACGATCCCAACGATGGTGAGCCGACTGTGGTAGCGACGCTCGTCGCCGAGCTGGATTTTGAACAGGCCAATCTGGCCGTGCCGGTCACGATGGACTTGCTCGAACAGCTTAGTGATGCGACGCAACACACGATCGGCATCGCCGCCGCAAGTGGGGCTGTGGATATCGTGACGGGCGAGCCGGTGCCGGCGGCCACGCCGCTGGTGGTGGCCCCGTGCGGCACGGGCGCGCTGCCGATGGTCGGCATGTCGTGCGCGTTACTGGCCGGCTTTCGCGGCATCGGCGGTGGGCGCCGCCGGTACGAGTGAGCGACGGTACAATCCTATGATGACGCCGGGGCATTATCGAGCAACCGCAGGAGCGGCCCGCGGATGGTCTGCAACGCCTTGCCG
Organism: Phycisphaerae bacterium; assembly: GCA_016928855.1. Classification (GTDB taxonomy): domain Bacteria; phylum Planctomycetota; class Phycisphaerae; order UBA1845; family PWPN01; genus JAFGKA01. The sequence continues at coordinate 4,508 of JAFGKA010000036.1, read as the reverse complement.
CGATGGCTGATCCGGTTCTTCTCTTGGGGCGGAAGTTCTGCCGCGGTTCGGCCGAGCGATGGGACCAAGAAGTGCGGGTCGTAGCCGAAGCCGTTCGAGCCGCGGGCTTCGTCGATGATGACGCCTTCGACGATTCCGTCGGCCCGGGCCAGAATCCCCTTCGGATCCGCAATCGCCAGCGCGCAGCGGAAACGGGCGGTCCGCTGCTCCGGCGCGATACCGGCCAGCATCGAGACAAGCCTGGCGTTGTTGTTCGCATCCGACCTCGGCTCACCGGCGAAGCGGGCCGAATAGACCCCGGGCTCACCGCCGAGAGCATCAACCTCGAGCCCGGAATCATCCGCCAGCGTCCAGAGCCCACTGAGTCGCGCGAAATGCAGCGCCTTCTTCTCCGCGTTGGCCGCAAATGTGTCACCATCCTCGATGCAGTCGCTCATCGGGGGCAGGTCGCTCAAGTCAGCCCACGCGACCGGCAGATCGGCCATGACGGCTTCGATCTCCCTGTGCTTGCCGCGGTTGGTCGTCGCGATCAGAATCGTCCGGCGTGGTTGAGCGTTCGCCATGGGTCAGGGGGCTCTCCATTCCCATTCGTCGCTCGTGGTGTCGGTCTGTGGGATCGGAATCAGGCACGACGGGATCGGCTGGAACTCGCCGGCGCCCTGGCGCGTCTTGGTGATCCGGCCGTTGACCAGGTTGTATTGAAACTCTTCCTTGCTGGCGATGAGTTCGCGGAGCGCCGGGCTGTATTCCGCTGTGCCGTCGCGGCGCCGGATGACGGCCGATGCGGGAAACGCTCCGACACACACGAAACTCTTGCCGAACGGATCGTGGTAGTAGAACGCCTCGTAGCCTTCGCCGCGCAGGAGTTCGACGTATTGCACTGCGGCCAGCTCGCGTTCCTGGAATCGACCTTCGTTGAAGAAGGTAGCGACCTGAAGCGTCAACTCGCCCTTGGCGTTGCGAACGTCCCACTCGGGCGGGCCAAGGTTCTTCTTCGTGACGAGTTCGCATTCCGCGCCGAGGAACGGCCGTCCGCTGCCCATCGTCAGGCGGCGGATGATGGCCATGTCGCGCGTCAGCTCATCGGGAAACCGAACGACGTTGGTCTTGGCATCGACGATCTTGCGATAGCTGCCGTAGAGCAACTTGCTGCTGGTTGCCCCATGTTCGGTGCGCACGCCTTTCGCACTGAGGCCATCGACGCGCTTGAGTCCCTCGGCGAGCGAGTCCACTTCGGCCTGATGGTTCGGCGCGGTTGAGACGTAACAGCGGATGGTCCACCGCTCGCCCTCCGGTTCAGAAGGGCCGAACGCAAATCCCTGGCCGCCGTCCTGACAACCGGCCAGCGTGCCGAGCATCGCCAGCACACTCAGACAGCAGAGCCGGCGGCGCATTGTGCAATGTTGTGATGGCATGTGAAGCATGATCATTCGAGCCTGTCTCAGGTCTTGCGCCGGGCGGTCGTGCCGACGCGGGGTCGGCGTTTCAGAGCGGCGGCTTGCTCGGCCATCCGTTGGCGGATCCCGCGGCCTGCGAGCGTGAGCAGCTTGTCCAATTCCGCCCGCGAGAACGTGGCATCCTCGCCGGTGCCCTGAACCTCGATAAATCGGCCGCCGGCCGTCATCGCCACGTTGCAGTCCACCGCCGCGGCGACGTCCTCAGTATAACACAAATCGAGCAGGGCTCGCCCATCGACAATGCCAACGCTCGTGGCCGCGACGGCCTCGCGGATCGGCGACGCGGGCAGGAGCTTTTCCCGCACAGCCCACGTGACCGCGTCGCACATGGCGAGATACGCGCCCGTGATGGCCACCGTACGAGTTCCGCCGTCGGCCTGCAGCACGTCGCAGTCGAGCCAGATGCAGTTCTCGCCCATGGCCGAGCGGTCCACGACGGCCCGCATGCACCGGCCGATCAGCCGCTGGATTTCCTGCGTGCGGCCGTCGATTTTTCCGCCGCGATTGCGGGCTCGCCGCTGCCCGGTCGCGCCGGGGAGCATGTCGTATTCGGCCGTAACCCAGCCGAGGCCCTGGCCGGCCAGCCACGGCGGAACCTTGTCTTCGATGCAGGCGGTGCAGAGCACATGCGTTCGGCCCGTGCGGATCAGTACCGAACCCGGCGCGGCCTGTGTGTACCCGCGGATAATCTCGATCGGTCGGAGTTCGTCGGCACGACGGCCGTCAGCGCGGCGTTTCATGCGGTCCAACGCTCCTTTGCAGCCCGAGCCCGGCATCATAACAGGACTTCCAGCAACGCCCGCTGGAAGTGGAGACGATTCTCGGCTTCCGGGAAAACGAGCGACTGCGGTCCGTCGATGACCTCGTCGGTGATCTCGACATTCCGGTACGCCGGCAGGCAGTGCAACACGACGGCTTCCGGCTTGGCCGCTCGCAAGAGTTCGGCGTTGACCTGATAGCCCTCGAAGTCTGCGAGCCGCTTGGCTTTCTCGTCTTCCTGGCCCATCGATGTCCAGGTATCGGTCACGACGACGTCCGCGCCACGGACGCCTTCAGCCGGGTCTCGAACGACCGACAACTCGGCCGTCGGGACGGCCTGGCGCACCCGGCCGAGGAATGTGTCGGTCAGTTCGTAGCCTGCCGGAGCGGCCTGCACGAAGACCATGTCGAGCTTCGCGCACGTCCACGCCAGCGAGCGGGCTACGTTGAACCCGTCGCCAACGAACGTGAGCCGGCGGCCGGCCAGTTCGCCAAAATGTTCTATCAGGGTCATGGCGTCCGCGCCCGCCTGGCACGGGTGGTATTCGTCGGACAGCCCGTTGATGACCGGCACGCTCGCATGGGCGGCCAGCGATTCGATAAACGAATGCTCGTAGACGCGCGCCATAATGCCATCGCACATCGACGAAATCACGCGCGCGACATCTTCGACCGCTTCGCGCGTGCCTAGGCCGACCTGATGATCTTCCAGGTTGATCGGCTGTCCGCCCAACTGGGCGGTGGCGCGTTCGAAGCTCAATCGTGTGCGCAGCGACGGCTTCTGGAACAGCATGGCGAGCGCCTTACCCTGCAGCACAGGCTGGAGGCGGCCGATCCTCGCGGCGTGCTTTCGTTCGATCGCGAACGTCAGAAGCGCCTTCAGGACCGTCGCATCGATCTCGGCGATCGAGATGAAGTTCCGGATTCCGCGCAGTTTCGGTGGTATCTGTGTGTTCATCCTGACACCAGTTGGGCCTCTACGCGGGCCATCGCCTGCTCGAGCCGGCTCAGGCCTTCGTCGAGTTCCTCGTCGGGTATGTTCATCGCCGGCAGCATGCGCAGCACCGTATCCTGCGTGCAGTTGACGCGCAGCCCGAGTTCAAGCGCGGCTGATACGATGGGCGCGCCGGGCACTGATAGCTGGATTGCGATCATGACGCCGCGCTGCCGCGTGCCCTCGATGAAGGCGAAGCGGGACTGCCACTGCGTTACGCGATCCACGATCGTCTTGCCGACGCGGTCGGCCCGTTCGAGCAGCCCCTCGGACTCGATGGCGTTCAACGTGGCGATGCCCGCGCTGACGACCAGGGCGTTGGCGCCGAACGTCGTGGCGTGCGAGCCGGGGGTCATCGCAGCGGCCACTTCCGGACGCGCCAGCATCACGCCAAGCGGCGCGCCGCCGGCCACACCCTTCGCCAGCGTCATGACGTCGGGCTCGATGTCCGTATGCTGATAGCCAAACCACTTGCCGGTACGGCCGCAACCGGTCTGCACTTCGTCGAGCATGAGGAGGATGTTATTGTCGTCGCAGAGGTCGCGTAGCTTCGCCAGATAGTCGTCGGCGGGGATATTCACGCCGCCTTCGCCCTGGATCGGCTCGACCAGAATGGCCGCCGTCTCGCTGTCGATGGCCGCGCGGACCGCGTCCACGTCATTGAACGGGACATACACGAAGCCAGGCACGAGCGGCTCGTGGCCCGCGTGGGTTTTCGACTGCGCCGTGGCGCTCATCGCGCCATAGGTCCGGCCGTGGAAGCTCTTTTCCATCGTGATGATCTTGTAGCGGCCGGCTGGCGTGTACCGACGGGCGAGCTTGATCGCAGCCTCGTTGGCCTCGGCGCCGCTGTTGCAGAAGAAGCACTTGCCGCCGAAGCTGCGCTCCGAGAGCATCTGGGCGAGCCGGCCCTGTTCGACGGTGAAGAACGTGTTGTCCACGTGGATCAGCCGCGCGACCTGCTCGCGGACGGCCTCGACGACCTTCGGGTGGCAATGGCCGATCATGCTGCAGCCCCAGCCGGGGAACAGGTCGATGTAGGCTCTGCCATCGAGATCCCAGAACATGCTGCCCTGGGCCCGCGCGACGACGAGTTGCGTCCGGCCGTAGTTGCCGATCACGAAACGGGAATACTGCTCAAATACCTGATCTGCGTTCACCTTCATCCTGCCTTGCCCATTCGAGGGAAATCACTGGACGATCTGTGTCCCGACGCCCTTGTCGGTGAAGATCTCCAGGAGCAGAGAGTGGTCGATGCGCCCGTCGATAATGTGCGCCTTGCTGGCTCCGGCGTCAAG
>JAFGKA010000243.1 GCA_016928855.1 Phycisphaerae bacterium | reverse complement strand
CAGCGGGCAGTGGGCAGTAGGCAGTGGCAGAGGGCGAAGAGCACTGCTCGAGAGCAGTGGCACACGGTGCCCTTCGGGCGAGAACAGTTGAACCGGTGAGCAGTCGAGCAGTGGAGAAAGACGCGGGGGGGCGGTCAGCGGGGGCCGGCAAGGTCTGCAGATTTCTCGCCGTTTTTCGTAACCTCGTTCGGCATTGTCTATCTTTTTGGGTTGCGCGTTATCCGAAAAGCGTGTGGCCCACACTAGCAGGACCTGAGCCGCTGGTCGCCACATTGTGTAGCGCGCGTTTCTTCATCTGCGTGATTCGAGTCGCTTCTGAGCCGCGGCCATTTCCTCGGCGGTGGGGGCCTTGCCGCTGCGCATCATGTCCGTGAAGCAGTCGAAGAGATACGTCGCATCATGCGGGCCGGGGCTCGCTTCGGGGTGATACTGGACGGAGAACAGCGGCTCGCTGGCGTGCGTGAAGCCTTCGAGCGTCTGGTCGTTGAGGTTGATGTGCGTCGGCACGCCGCCAGCGCGTTCGAGCGACGGCGTGTCGATGGCGAAGCCGTGGTTCTGGCTGGTGATCTCGACGCGACCGGTGGCGAGATTCTTGACCGGCTGGTTGCCGCCGCGGTGGCCGAACTTGAGCTTGTACGTTTTCGCGCCGAGCGCCAGACCGAGCAACTGATGCCCCAGGCAGATCCCGAAGATTGGCACCTTCCCGATGAGTTTTCGGAGTGTATTCGTCGCATATTGGACCGGCTCGGGATCACCCGGGCCGTTGCTGACGAACACGCCGTCCGGTTTGCGGGCCAGGATCTCGCTCGCGTCGAGGTGGGGCGGGGCCACGGTGACCCGGCAGCCGGCCTCGACGAGATTCCGGAGAATATTCTGCTTCATGCCGCAGTCGATCGCCACCACGTTCAGCGAGGGGCCGATCCCGCGTGGCTGCATGGCGAACGGGCTCTCGAAGCCGCTTTCCCAGACCGATTCGGCCTTCGGGGCCACCCGGCAGACCATGTCCTGGCCGACAATGCCGGTCCAGCCCCTCGCGACGGCCACAAGCTCGGTGTCATCGAGGATCTCGGTCGAGATGGCGCCGCGCATCGCCCCTTGAATACGGAGCTTACGCGTGATCGCCCGGGTATCGACGCCCTGGAGGGCCGGAATGCCGCACTGCTGGAGGTATTCTTCGAGCTTGAGCGTCGAGCGGAAATTGCTCCGGCGGCGGGCGAGTTCCTTGATGACAAAAGCTTCGACTTTCGGCCCGCCCGACTCGACATCCTCGGCCGTGACGCCGTAGTTGCCGATCAGCGGGTAGGTCATGGTCACGATCTGGCCGCAATAGGACGGGTCGGTCAGGATCTCCTGGTAGCCGGTCAGTGAGGTGTTGAAGACGACCTCGCCCGGCCTGGTGCCGTCGGCTCCGAACGCGGTGCCAGTGTGAACGGCGCCGTCCTCGAACGCGAGTTTGCAGATTCTGGGCTTCATGTGTGCTCTTGCGCCTTGTGCCGATTGCTGGGAATCACTTCGCCGAGCCGATTGCAGGCAGCCTATGTTAGTCGCTTACGGGCGATAAATAAACATGCCGAGCCGGGGCATCCGGGTGGTTGGCGGCTGCCGGTGGGGCGTGCCCGTCGGCAGGAGGGGCTGAAAAACTCCTCAAGGGCCCCCATCGCCTGAACGATATAAACAACGAGGCTGTGGGTCTCCGCTCGACAGAGCGGACAGCCTGGCTTGGAGGGTCCGAGTAACGGCGAGCTCGGATCCTCTCTTTTTTTGCGCCTATCTCGGCCGCCTGTCGTTCCGCAACTCGCTTGACGGTTGCTGCGTTGGCCCTATAGTTGGGTTTTTCCCCCCCGAAATGGGGCCGGGCAGGGACCACATGGGGCCAGGGCGGTCAAGGAGGCATTGGCGTATGGTGACGTCGGCTTTTGATCCGGCCGACAAGGTTGTCGCGGATGGCATCACGTTCGATGACGTCCTGCTCGTTCCGGCGCGGTCGAGTGTCGTTCCGACGGCGGTGGACGTCCGTACGCGGTTCACCCGCAACATTCCAATCAACATTCCTCTCGTCTCCGCGCCCATGGACACGGTGACCGAGTCCTCGCTGGCGATTGCGCTGGCGCAGGAGGGCGGCATCGGGGTTATCCACAAGAACCTGTCGCCCGAGGCTCAGGCCCGCGAAGTTCACAAGGTCAAGCGGTCGGAGAGCGGTGTCATTCTCGATCCGATTACGCTGCAGCCGAGCGACCCGATCTCTCGCGCGCAGGAAGTGATGACGCTGCACAACGTCAGCGGGGTGCCGGTCACCGCGGACGGCGGCAAGCTGGTCGGCATCCTGACCCGGCGTGATCTCAAGTATCTCGAGTCCACGGAATGCCGCATCGAGCAGGTGATGAGCAAGGCTCACCTTGTGACCGCACCGCCGACGACCACGTTGGCGGAAGCCGAATTGATCCTCAAGCAGCACAAAGTCGAAAAACTTCTGCTCGTCGACGACGATCGAAGGCTTGCCGGCCTGATCACGATGCGTGACATCGAGCGGAGCCAGCAATATCCACAGAGTTGCAAGGATGATCGCGGCCGGCTGCGGGTAGGCGCGGCCGTTGGCGTGCACGACTATGACCGTATTGAGGCGTTGATCGCCGACGACGTGGACGTGATCGTCGTGGACACCGCCCACGGCCACACGGACAATGTTATCGAAACGGTCAAGGCGATCCGCCAGCGCTACAAGATCGATATCGTTGCCGGCAATGTGGCGACGGCTGAAGGGGCGGCGGATCTGATCGATGCCGGCGTGGACGCCGTGAAGGTGGGCATCGGCCCCGGGGCGATCTGCACGACCCGCGTCGTGTCCGGCGTTGGCGTGCCGCAGATCACAGCCATCATGAACGCGGTGTCCGTTGCCGAGGGGGCGGGTGTTCCCGTCATCGCCGACGGCGGCGTCCGTTACTCCGGCGACGTGACAAAAGCGATTGCCGCCGGAGCCAGCTCGGTCATGCTCGGGTCGCTCTTTGCTGGCCTGGATGAATCGCCGGGTGCGTTGGTGATCTGGAAGGGCCGCCGGTTCAAGACTTATCGCGGGATGGGCTCGCTGGGGGCGATGGTCAGCGGCAGCGCCGACCGCTATGGCCAGGCCGGCCAGACGCGCCGCGACAAGCTCGTGCCCGAGGGTGTCGAAGGCCGCGTGGCTTACCGCGGCTCGCTCGGCGAGTTCGTCTATCAGCTCGTGGGTGGCCTGCGGGCCGGTATGGGCTATTGCGGGACGGAGACGATCGAAGAGCTGCGCCGCAACGCCCGGTTCGTTCGCGTCTCAGGCGCGGGTATGATAGAATCTCACCCGCATGATATCTCGATTACGCAGGAAGCGCCGAATTATGCCATTGACGTCGCAAGTGAGCAGTAGTCGGTGGTTGGCCGTCGCGCTGGCTGGCGTGCTGCTGGCCGGTTGCTCGGCAGCCGGGCCGGGGGTGCATCCGTTCAAGGACGATTCAATCCCGCAGAGCGCCTGGACGTCGCCGTCGGAAGAGACGGTTCGCGCATCCGGCGTGGAGCCGATGGTGCGTCATCGCGACTGGCCGGCGACCGAGGCCCGGATCGAGCCGATGGGCGTGCCGCACTGGCCGCTGTGGTTCGAGGACCCGTTCGAGGACAAGGGCAGCAGCAATCCGGCCTTCGCCGGCGACTACGAGGACGCCATTGCGGTGCCCTATTCCTTCGGCCGGCTGCTCGTCAACACGATGTTCTGGCCCGTCAGCGCGACTTTGACGCCGCCGGGCACCACCATGGTCAGCGACGGGTATCTGAGTCGTCAGGGGCTCGGCTACGACCATGATGCACTACCCCGTGCATCCTGGCCGGTCGGCGACACGCCGCTCGAGGTAGAATGACGCCGTACGAGACCACGCTTCTCGGTCAGGTCGACCGCCGATTCTTAAGCAACAAACACGTTCAGCGCGGATTCGCGGTGATCGCTGTTGTTGTGATGATCGTGCTGGCCATCCAGTTCGTTCACAAGAGCACCTCCGAAAAAGAGGCGGGCTACCGTGAGATGCTCTATGGCGACGCCGCGGCGACCGCGGGTATCGAGCGGACCGAAGGCGCATTCGGCCGCTGGGTGTTCGACATTCGGCTCTCGCAGGAAGCCGGCAAGGATCCGTATCGCGACCTCTGGTTTCCTACGCCCCCGCTGGTGCTCGCATTGCTGATGCCGTTCGCGAAGATGCCGCTCTGGCTCGGCGCCACGTTGTGGGCGGTGCTCAAACTTGCCGCCATCGTCGCCACGGCCTGGCTGACGTTCCGTGCGCTCGCCCGGCCCGATCGCCCGTTTCCCTTCGGTGTCGTATTGATGACTATCCTGTTCGGCGTTCGCCCGCTGATCGGCGACATGCAGCACGGTAATATCAACGTGCTCGTTTTGCTTCCGATCGCGGCGACACTGTACCTGGCCGTGCGCGGTCGAGATGTCTGGGCGGGCCTGACGCTGGCGCTGGCGGTTGTGATGAAACTTACGCCGGCCCTGCTGGTCGTCTACTATCTTTACCGATGCCGCGGTCGTGTGCTGCTTGGTGTGGTCGCCGGGCTCCTGGTGTTTGGGCTGCTCGTCCCGGTCGCGGTCTTCGGCCCCGCGCAGACCCAAAGCCACTACGTTGGCTGGTACGGCGTGATGCTCGAGCCGATCGTCCGCGACGGCTGGGTAACGCTGGAGGCGAAGAATCAGTCGCTGCCCGGCACGGTCTTGCGGCTGCTCGCCGGCGCTGGCGCCATCGACATTGAGCAGGGCGACGTGAAAGTCCAGCTTCAGACGGGCATGGAGTATCCTGGCCGGCCCGTGCAGGCGTGGGCGTCATGGCTGGTCAAGGCGTTACAGCTTCTCGTCGTTGCGGCGCTGGCGTGGCTATGTCGCACGCGATTCGCCGACCGGCAGGATCCGCGTGTCGGCCTGGAGTTCGCCCTTGTCCTGCTGGCGATGTTGATGCTCAGCGAGCGGACGTGGAAGCACCACTGTGTTACGCTGATCATGGTTTATGCACCCCTGTGGTACAGCCTGGCCTGTTTCGCCTGGACCGTTCGTTTCCGGTTCTTCTTCGCGATGGGACTGGGCGTGCAGTTTGCCCTGCTGGCTTTGAGCGGCAAGGATGTGGTGGGCAAGGCGATCGGCAATGCGCTGCTCTTCGGCGGTGTCGTCCTGCTTGGTCTCGTGCTCTGCTTCGTGCAGATCGCGTGGATCCTGAAACGACGCTGGGAGCCGCTCACCGCCGGGACGCCGGCCGCGTCGGCCGAGGGAGGGTAGTCGTGCGGGAAACCATAGCCATTCTCGACTTCGGCAGCCAGTATTCGCAGTTGATCGCGCGGCGCGTGCGTGAAAACCATGTCTTCAGCCTGCTCTGTGCACCGACGATTACGCCGGCCGAACTGCGTGCGATGGGGGCTGTTGGGCTGATCCTCTCGGGCGGGCCATCGAGCGTCTATGCGGCGGGCGCCCCTCGGTGCGACCCGGCGTTGCTGAACATGGGGCTGCCGGTGCTCGGCATCTGCTATGGTATGCAGTTGGGCTGCGAGCTGCTTGGCGGCGATGTGACGCCGACGAAGACTCGCGAGTACGGGCGGATCGCGCTAACGGTCCACGATGCCAACGTATTGATGGCGCATGTGCCGGCTTCGACCACCGTCTGGATGAGCCATGGCGACGTGGTCAACGACCTGCCGGCGGACTTCCTGCCGCTGGCCTCGACACCGAGCTGCCGCTTCGCCGCGATCAAGCACCAGAGCCGCGATTTCTTCGGCGTGCAGTTTCATCCGGAAGTGACGCACACGCCCTAT
>JAFGKA010000242.1 GCA_016928855.1 Phycisphaerae bacterium | reverse complement strand
CTCCTCTGTGAGAATCAAGTGTCTTGTACAACAACACTTATCGCACAGAAGACGGCCTTTTTCTATCCCCTCGGTGAGAAATGCGGGCTAGCTGGCCAGAGCGTTCAACGTGACGCTGTCACCGGAATTGACCGCTTGGTCGGCCCCCGCGTCGGCTATCGGACCGTCGCTCGGCAGAACCGGCGCGCCCAACGGCGTAGCCGGTTGATAGCAGGTCTGCCCCAGGCATGTCGAAAAGAGCACCCCCGCGATCATCGTGCGTACGATGCGTCCAGGTCGCAATCCGCGACCGCCGGATGAGCCTGGCCGGCGGACAGAAATGCAAGTCTCCGCGGAAACGTCACATAATGCCTGAGAGAAACGGCCTTCGATGGAACGGGCTGCGCAGACAGACCTTCCCCACGGCGCGCGGAATGCGCGCTTGCCACGCCGAGCGTGTATCATTCCTAATTACCCCTGTTTGGTGACCGTGGGGTTCATACAATGCCGCTGGGGGCGAAGCAAGCGACTTTGGGTAAACTAGAGAACCCCGGAAGCGTCCTTGGCATTATCGGAGGTACCGCTGCTTCGGCTTCATGCAGCGTATACCCCAAAATACCTTGGAACCACCGCGCACTTGGCGATGGCGCACACACGCTGCGGTTCTTCCTTCACACACACCCGCTGTTGGATAGGCGGTATCCGAAGGCGGGAACGAAACAGTTCTGCCCCGTAAGACTCTACTGCTGTTGTTATCGGGCGTTGAATGTGCGAGGTCAACCGGCGCTCGGAAAAAATGTGCCATAAATATTGCACTACCCGGACGGCAGATAACGCAAATCGGGAACATCGCATGCAGCGGCTCCCCGCTTTGCCCTGAACCGTCCACAGCGAACAGAGCAATCTCCCGGCAGATGACGAAGAGGCACTTCAAGCGCACAGGCACCAGTGCCGATCGTCAGGAGAGAGAGCCGTTGGCTGCGAGCCGCGCGAGAAATGCGTCCGCGCGCTGTCTGGAGGTGACGGGTCTGATAATCGGGGCCCCAACCGCTCCTGCCGGCTCGTCGCTTCGGGGATAACAGCATGATCCTTCGATGGATAAGACTGGCTGTCACATGTATCGCGAGCTTCGGTGCGCTGGCGGCTGGCTGCGATGTCGGAATACCCGTGCCGTTGGGAGGCGAGCCGACAGACGACCAGGGGAGCGACATCGTCGCGGACGAATGGATCGTGGCTGCGCGTCCCGGAGCGGAACGAGCCGAAATCATCCGGTTATGCGAGGGCGTTGGCGCGACAATCCTCGATGAAGCCGCCGAACTCTCGATGTATCGGCTTGGCATCGTCGAGCGTGAGCGAGAGGTTGTACGGGCATCGTTGCTGCGCCTTGCGCAAATCGAAGATGTTGTGGACAATCGAATCTACACCAGCCAGGCGGCTCCGAATGACCCGGAATATTGGCAGCAATGGCACCTCGACGCCATCCGCGCTCCAGAAGCATGGGCAGTCACGACGGGGAGCGAAACGACCCGCGTGGCGGTCTTGGACACCGGAGTCGATTGCGCCCACGTCGATCTGGTCGGCAAGGTCGGCGAGGGTTGGAACGTCCATAACAGTACGGGCGATGTTTCAGATCCACTCGGGCACGGAACCGCGGCGGCCGGTCTGATCGGTGCGACGACCGGAAACGGGATCGGGATTGCCTCCGTGGCGAGAGACAACCCGATCGTCGCGATCCGCGTGAGCGACGAGGCGGGGCGTGCGACGAGCTGGGCCCTGGCAGCAGGCATTCGAGCCGCCATGGGACTTGGCGCGAGGGTGGTCAACGTGTCGTTCGCGCCGTTGTACAACGACAGAGTGGTGCTGGGCCAGGCCGAGCTGGCCATGCTTCGGGGAACGCTGGTTGTAGCGTCAGCGGGCAACAACGGGATGCGCGTGGACGCCCACGAGACGGATTCCATCGTGTTTGTCGGAGCGGTGGATCGACAATATCGGCTTGCGGCCTTCTCGACCTATGGCGATTTCCTTGACCTGGTCGCCCCCGGAGTCAACGTGTTGACGACCGCCCCCGGAGGCACGTACACCAGCGTATCCGGCACGTCGTTCTCGGCGCCGCTGGTATCCGCGGTAGCTGCGCTGGCGTGGTCGGCCAACTCAGCCTTGCGCCCGTTGACTCTGCGCCGGATCCTGACGAGTACAGCAAGGGATCTCGGCACCCCTGGGCGGGACGCCTCCTTTGGCTACGGCTGTGTGGATGCAGCGGCTGCCGTCAGGGCTGCCCAACTCCTGGTTGAAGCCGAGGACGCCACGAAACCGACGATCGTCGTTCAGTCTCCGTCGAATGGAATATCCCTATCGAAGGCCACGCCAGTGGCGGTCTGGGCCAGCGACAACGATGCCGTGGCCGAGGTCATCCTGCTTTTGGATGGTGTGACGGTGGCGGCTGATTCCGTTCGTCCGTATGCATTCGTGCTCGATCCGCTCAAGCATGCGACTGGATCGCATACCCTGACCGCGCGGGCATTGGATATCGCGGGCAACCGGGCCGATGCGTCAATTTCCGTCACCTTCGGTGGGCTCGCGGATTCCAGCCGGCCGACCGTCACGATCGTGAGCCCGAAGAATGGCGCGACAGTTCGGGGAATCGTGACTATAGTCGCCGAGGCGTCAGATGACCGCAGCCTTCGATGGGCCGAGGTCCTCGTGGATGACAGGCTGATCACCGTGATTCCCCTGTTGTCGGATGCCGAGTCGCGCGTCGCCTTCAATTGGAATCCAGCGGCGACGGGCGATGCGAGCGGCTGGCATTGGATCGCCGTCTGGATCACCGACGCCTCGGGCAACCAGGCCGCGGCGTCGGTCCGGATTTGGACGGAATAACCGCGGAAGCGGCACCCCCGGGCCGAGGGCGGCGTGCTCCGGTCGGATGACCGGCAACAGAGGCGGACGGCCGCAGTGGGGCGGCGCGGCGAAGAGGTTCGCCTGGGCCACGTCTTGCACACCGCGAAAAATCGGAGAGGATAGAGACATGGAAAAACACGCAGTTACGGCGCACGTACCATGGAGGCCTGGATCCGCCGTTATCGTGGCGATCGGGCTTCTCCTCACCAGCGGTGCGGCGTATCGCATGGCCGCCGCGCGGTTAACGCGGCCGGTGGATAGCGCACCCATCCCTCCGGGGACGCTGGCCCGACTGCCGATGGAGATGGGCGAGTGGATCGGTCGTGAGACGCCGTTCGACGAACGAATCGTAAAGGCCACCGACACGGATGAATGCCTGAATCGGGTATATGCCCGGCGGCTCCAAAACGAGAACGTCGGCTTCTTCATCGGGTACGGTGTGCGATTGCGCGATCTCGCTCCGCATCGCCCTGAAGTGTGTTATCCGGGAGTCGGGTGGACGCTTGACGAGCGCGTAGAGGCTGAGATCTCCGCAGTCGATGGCACGACGCTGCCGTGCCAGATTCACCACTTCCGGCGCGGGGGCCTCGTCCGCGAACACATCACCGTGCTGAACTACTACATCGTCGACGGGCAGTATTGTGCGGATGTTTCGCTGCTGCGATCCAAGGCATGGAAAGCCAATACCGACCAGCACTACGCCGCCCAGGTGCAGATTACCTGTGGTGATCCGACCAACCGCCCGGAGGCTCTGGAATCCGTCCGGGCGTTCGCCGCAGTTTCGGCGCCGGTGATTCGGGCGCTGCTGGTCGAGGCGCTGAATGAATCCGTGGCCGCTTCGCATGCGGACCCGGAAGAGGAACAGGACTGATGCCCGGACACTCGGCACGAAAACCCCTGGCCGCAAGACACCGCGAAGCCCGGTCCATCGCGCACGCACCCACCGCAGATCTGGCGGCAGGGCTGCGATGGGCGGCGTTGATCGCCATCGTTCTGACAACGATCTGGAGCTACTGGCCAACGCTTGTCGACCTGATGAAGGAATGGCAGCGAGACGAAGATTACTCCGTCGGGCAGCTCGTTCCTCTGGCCGCTCTCTGGCTGCTCTGGCACGATCGAGCGAGGCTCAAGACCTGCGTAATCCGGCCGTGCTGGTGGGGCATGCTCGTTATTCTGTTGGCGCAGGGCGCGCGCGCCTTCGGTCTGGTGCAACTGTTTCAGTCGGCAGAGCGATACTCATTCGTATTGACTGTTGCCGGCGTGGTGTTGCTGGTGGCGGGCTGGCAAGTCTTCCGCCGTGTCGCTTGGATTCTGCTGTTCCTCTTCCTGATGGTTCCGCTCCCGGGTCGGGTCCACAACATGATCTCGGGCCCGCTGCAGGATCTGGCAACCGTCGGCGCGGTCGTCACGCTCGAACTGTTCGGAACGGCCGTGGCAAGGGAAGGCCATGTAATGGTCCTGAACGACAACGTACCCGTTGCGGTGGCCGAGGCGTGCAGCGGCCTGCGCATGCTGACCGCGTTCATCGTGGTGGCCGCCACGTTGGCTTATGTCGTCAACCGCCCGCGGTGGCAGAAGGCGGTCGTATTGCTGTCGAGCATCCCCGTGGCCATCGTCTGTAATCTCATACGCCTGGTTGTCACGGCCTGGCTGTTTCTCGTGGTCAGCGGCGAGGTCGCGGAACGGTTTTTCCATGATTTCGCCGGCTGGACAATGATGCCGCTGGCCGTGGTATTACTTGTGGCTGAACTGTGGATCATGTCGCGCCTTGTCGTTGAGGACGCGAAACGGTGAACGATCGGTCGCCAACCTGCGAAAGCTGTGGAGCTCCAGCCTGCGTCCATATCACAGGAGAACCGGGGGCCCGGGGGCGGGTCCGCAGCCTGTGCCTTTCGTGCGCGGAAGCCGAGGAAACCAAGACGCCCCGACGGGAAAAATCACTCAACCGTTCCGCGGTCCTCATGGCCACCGGCGCGGTGGTGGTTTTCCTCTCCGTCTTCGCGGACCGGCTGGCATTCGGCGGAAAGGAGGGGTTCGGCTGGCGGCAGCTTTCCGGCCTGGTGATTGCGGCCATCCTAATCGGCGCCGGCGGCGCCCTCCAGATCCGGACGGTTTTTGTCGTCGGCCTGATCGCTGCGGTGCTGGCTTTTCTGGCCGATTGGCTTGGCTTCGGAAACGCCCCCGGCTTCGGCCGCCAACAACTGATGGGAACCGCTCTCGGCATGCTCCTTGTGGCATCAGGTATCGCTCTGCCGCTTGTCCAACGGCTCATCCACCGGCAAAGCAGCTCAGCCAAGAACTCGCCAACACGGTAGCGAAGCAGACGACGCCAGCAGTTTCCGACCAAAAACGGTCACTTTAATTTCTTGCCTGTGTGCGTTGACGTGGTCTCGGCGGTTGGATATACTCGGACTAACGCAGGCTGCGTACTTGGGGTGTAACGACGCGCCGAGGGCGCGCAGTCGCTACGGTGGCGTGATGCGGCCTGGAACCGTGATTATTGCATCTCTGGTCGGCTTGGTGGGGATCGTTCAGGCGGCCCGTGCTGATCTCAGTGTCTCTTCCGACCACCATCGCATTCTCGAGATGGCCGCCACCAACACAAATGACTTTGCGCTCGTTCGAGAAGTAGCTGGTGAGAACGATCGCCACGCCAGCCTCTTCGGCCAGCACGCACGACTGTCGCGGCAGACTGCGTGGAGCCATGACACGGCGATCACGCTGGTCCCCGAGCGGAGGATGGACGAGCCTAGGAGACCGTCCGAGTAAGGCCCAGAAACAGACGAATCACCTTCGGTGTCGGGCTTGTGGCGCGCAGGCTCAGTGGTCCGGCGGG
>JAFGKA010000241.1 GCA_016928855.1 Phycisphaerae bacterium | reverse complement strand
GTCGGTCATCGCCCAACTGGGCACGCCCGACATGCGGACTCCGATTCAATACGCTCTGACGTACCCTGAGCGGCACCCCGGCCGAAGTGACCGGCTGGATTGGTCGTCGATCCGCCGGCTCAACTTCGAGCCGCCGGATATGGGGAGGTTTCCGGCGCTGCGTGTCGGCTTTGAGGTGGCGCGCCGCGGTGGGACTGCCGGTGCGGTGTTCAACGCCGCCAATGAGGTCGCGGTCGACGCATTCCGGGCAGGCCGCATTCCGTTCGGACGTATCCCGGCACTGGTGGAAGAAGTCGTGCTGCGGCACCCGTTCGTCGCCGCACCCACCCTGGAGGAATTGCTCGCGGCCGATCGATGGGCGCGGGAAGAGGGCAATCGATGCTTGAAGGGCTGACGAGCGCAGGTCCGGACGCCATGCTGAGCGGCACGCTGATGATCGGTAGTATCTTCGGAACCATCCAGGCGGTCTTCCTCATTGCCGTCGGGTTCTCGCTGGTCATCTTCATGCACGAGCTGGGGCACTTCCTCGTGGCCAAGTGGATGGGCGTGCGCGTAGACCGCTTCGCCGTCGGCTTCGGGCGCGAGTTGTTCGGCTTCACGCGGGGCGAGACGCGATACTCGTTCAACATTCTTCCGCTCGGCGGTTACGTCAAGATGCTCGGGCAGGAAGATTTTACTGTAAACAAGGCCGGCGAATGGATGGTCAAGGCGGATCCGCGCGCGTTCTCGAACAAGTCGGTCGGCCGGCGGATGCTGGTCGTCTCGGCGGGCGTGTTCATGAATCTGGTCTTCGCGGCCGTGCTCTTCATGTGCGTCTTCATGATCGGCTTCGATTTCATCGCCCCGGTGCTCGGCGATCCGCTGCCTGGCGCCCCGGCCGAACAGGCGGGCTTGCAGTTTGGGGATCGCGTCCTCCGCGTCAACGGCAAAGAGGTTCGCGATTATTCCGACATCCAGATGGCCGTCGTGCTGGCCGAGCCGCACACACCAATACTCTTCAAGATCGATCGGGACGGCGAGATCATCGAGCGTCAGGTGACCCCTGCCTACGAACCGGATCGTAACCTGCTGCAGATCGGCGTACCTCCGACGCTCACGCGAACCATTGCATTTGTGAACCCCGAGCCAGGGCCGCCACAGCCGGATGGCCTGAAAATAGGCGATGAGGTCATCGAGGCCGACGGCAAGGGTGTGCGGGATTTCCTCGATGTCGCATTGCGGCTTCAGGCCGCCGGTGGCCGGCCGGTGCCGCTTGTCGTGAACCGGCCGGACCCGAAGGACCCGACACGTACGACCCGGATCGAATGCACCTACCGCTCGAACCTGATCCTGGCCTCGACGGACGACGGGCCGAATGCTGCTCGCCACCTGCTGGGGTTTGTCCCGCGGCTCCGCGTGAGCGAGGTGATTCCCGCAAGCCCGGCCGAACTCTGCGGCATTCGAGCCGGCGACATCATCGCCGAATGGGGCACGATCGAATCGCCAACGTGGCCCGAAATCGCGGCTTCGATCGAAGCGAACGTCGGCCTGGACATCGACGTCATTGTGGAACGCGACGGCGAGCGCATCCACAAGTACATCCGGCCCAAGCGTAGCGGCATGTTCGGGCAAGGACCGGTCCAGATCGGCCTCGTCAACCCGAACACGCAGGAACTCGACCGCGTCGCGGTCGCCGACATCGTGGATACGGTCGAAGGCCGCCCGACACCGGCCGCGGCGATGCATTCGGTCATGCCACGCGGCTCGCTTATCACGAAGGTGAACGACGAGCCGATTCAGGACTGGAACGACTTCGCCATCGCCCTGCGCGAACACGCGGGCCAGGAAGTCGCAATCACCTGGAAGCACGGCAGCGACGAGCAAACACGCCCGCTGCACATCCCCCACTGTATCGGCACACTCGCGGACCTCTCGCCGGTCACGAAAATCCTGTCGATCAACGGCAAGAGTTCATTCCGGACCACCAAGCCGGATGGCTCGCCCGTTGTTTACGATGCGCAGTACTGGCGAGGCGTCTACCTGCTCCTTAAGGAGGCCATCGAAGCCAACCCGGACGCGCCGGTCACCATCCGCTATCGCAACCGGCTCGAGCCACCGGGCCAGATCACCACCAAAGACATCCACATCACGGAAGAGACGCTCGACCCGTGGACCAGCCGCATGGGCTATTCAATCACATTCCTGGCGGCCCCGGTCACCACGCGAGTGCAGACCTGGAACCCAGCCAAGGCGATGTGGATCGGTCTGGGCAAGACGTATGATTTCGTCCTGCAGGCCTACATGACGATGAAGCGTATGATCTTCACGCGCAGCGTCGGCGTCGAGCATGTCTCGGGGCCTGTCGGCATCTTCAAGATCGGCATGGACGTCGCGCAGGCGGGCATAACGAAGCTGATGTTCTTCCTCGGCCTGATCTCGGCGAACCTGGCGGTGATCAACTTCCTGCCGCTGCCGATCGTTGATGGCGGGCTGATGGTCTTCCTGCTGATCGAGAAGATTCGCGGCACCCCGGTGAGCATGAAGACGCAGATGGTCACCCAGATCATCGGCCTCGCTCTGCTGATCGCCGCGTTTGTCTTCGTGACGATCATGGACATCAGCAAGCTCTAGCTGCGCGAGCGTCCCATTCGCGAAGAAGACAGAACCGCGAATAGACGCTAATCGACGCGAATTGTGAAGAAAGGCTGAAGCCAGAGGGCAGAAGGCAGAAGCAAGCACTCGTGCCGCTTTCGGCTGTCAACCTTCGCTGATTCAGCATGTGCCACTGCTCTCAAGCGGTGCTCTTCTCCGTCGTACGCGCCCGTCAGCGTTTCAACGTTGTCGTCAGGAGCCCCTCGCGTGCCCGGGGCGCAAGACAGAATGTAGCGGCCGGCGTCCTCGCCGGCCGTCGCACGCCCACGCCGTCATGTTGCGAAAACAGCCGCAAAACAAGGCAAGTGTTCGCTCGGATAGTGCCTTTTCGAGGGTGCGACAGTGCAGACATCGAACACGGCCGGCGAGACGCCGGCCGCTACGTTGCCGCTGCGAGTTTGTGCCGTATCTGTTTCTGCCTTCTACCTTCCCGCTTCTGTCTCCTGAATTCTGCCTTCTGGCTTCTGCCTGTCTGTGCGATTCTTCCGCAGGCTCAACTACCCTTGTGCTGCGCCCACCACTGCTCGTAGAGCCGGATGACGTTGGCCTTGCGCTCGGGCGGATCGTTGGTCCTGAAGCCGAAAGCCTCGCCGGTAATTCGGTGCAGGGCCCGGGCAGCGAGGTCGGCCAGTGTCGGCGGTGCGACAGCGCCGCCTTCCGGCATGACGCCGAGCGATTCGAGGTTCGTCCCCAGCGCCCCCACTGCCCGCTCCAGAGCCCGATCGGCAGCCGTGCGGCTCGCCAGCGGCCGCTCGTCCCGCAGGCACTCGATCAGCAGCGGCACGGCAGCCTTGTTGCCGAGCAGGCCCAGCGAATCGACCGCCTGGGCCCGGACGGCCAGAGACGGATGACCGCCGGCCGCTCGGATCAAAGCATCGACCGCGTCCGGCCCACCCACGCGCTCCAGCGCAAACGCGGCCGCCAACGCCGCTGGCTCGGCGGTCGAATGCACCATCTCGACCAACGTCGGCAAGGCCGCCGCCTCGTGGTGCAACGCCAGCCCCAGCGCTGCCGCCTCGCGCACGTCGGCGTCCGGATCCGAGAGCGCCCTACTCAGCAGATTCCGCACACGCTCGCCCCGCGCGCGGTTCAGGACGCCAACGGCAGCCAGACGCACCTCCGCCGCGGGGTGCTCCAACAGCCCGGCGGCCACGCCTACCGCCCGATCCGGCACGGATGCCAGCGACGCGAAGTAATATGCCCGCTCCTCGGGCGTCTCGACCTGCGCCAGCCGGTACGCCCACCAGCGCGTACGGATTTCCCAACGCAGAGCGAGGCCCGCCAGCCAACAGGCGGCGAGCACCGCAATCACGATCCACTTCCGTCGCGTCGAACGGCGGATGGAAATGCCCGGTTCAGACTCAGACATGGTCTCGTCCCACCATGCGTTCACGCACACGGACCACGAGGTCGTCGGTAGCCGGAAGGCCACATTACGAGTATGATACCGGTCTATGTCGAATCGCACGAGATCAGAACGGAAGAAGCGGTCGCAGACGGCTTCGCTGCGCCATTTCAAGCGACTCCTGGGCTACGTCTGGCCGCAGCGGCGGTACCTCATCCCCCTCATTATCTCCGTGGTCGGGCTGGCCGTGACCTACTCGCTGAGCATCGCGTCGATTCTGCCCACACTGGCAGTCATCGTCGGCGAAGAAGGCCTCCACGGCCGGATCGATCGCGAAATCGCCCAGCAGCGGTTCAAGATCTCTCTTGCTGGCTATAGTCGATACCGGGACAACGAGGTCGCCGGCGTCAACGAGGGCGACGCACTCGTGACGAACGTCGAGCCCGGCTCGCCGCTGGCCAAAGCCGGTATGCACCGGGGCGATTTCATTCTCTCGGTCAACGGCCGGCGTGGATCGCTCGTGACGATTGTTGACCGCCTGGCGGACGCGCCCACGGGCGCATCGCTTGACCTCGAAATCCTGACCCAGGACGAGACACGCACCACCACCGCCGTGGCCGGCGAACGCTCCGGCCTGCTGCACCTCGGACGCCGCGTGGTGGGCTTGATGCCCGGGGGGCTCAGCCCTGGCGAGCGCATGCATACGCTCGGCTATGTCATGGTGCTCCTGCTGGCACTCCTCGTCGTGAGCAATATCTCGCTGCTGGCCGCGCGGTATCTGACCGTGCTGGTCTGTGCCCGGGCAATCATGGACCTGCGCCGCCAGCTCTACACCCACGTGCTCAACCTGCCCATGTCACGCTTCTCCCAGAACACATCCGACATGATGAGCCGATTCGTGCAGGACATGCAGGAGGTCTTCCGCGGCCTGAGCAACTTCTTCGAGCAGGTTGTCGCCGAGCCGCTCAAAGCCTTTGGCGTCATTACTGTCGCACTGTTTATCCAGCCGCGCGTCACGCTCATTGTACTGGTCGCCGCGCCCATCGCCGCGCTCATCTTCCGCGAGTTCGGCAAGAAGATCCGCCGCGCCAACCGCAAGCTGCTGGCGGGCTACGGCCAGATGCTAGGTGCGATCGAAAGCTCGCTCAACGGCATGCGTGTGGTCAAGGGCTACACGCGCGAGGACTATGAGCGCAAACGACTGTTTCGGATCGATCGCCGCATGCTCAAACAGCAGCTCCGCCTCGGCCTGGTCGAAGCACTGGCATCGCCGGTGATCGAGCTGCTCGGCTTTGCCGCCGCGGCAGCCCTCGTGATGTGGTTCGCGTCGCAAGTCGCCTATGGGCAGCTCGAGATCCAGTCGTTTGTGGCGATGCTGATCTGTTTCGGCGCGGTGTTCCAGCCCGTGCGCAAACTCAGCAAAGTCTATCCGAAGGTTCAGCGGGCCTCGGCGGCGGGCGAACGGCTGTTCGAAATCATCGACAGTCCGAGCGAATACCAGCGCGATCACCTCATGGTGTCGCTGCAGCCGATCCGCGAATCCATCGAATTCCGCGGCATCACATTCGGCTATCCCGACGCCAAGCGCCCCGCCGTCAACCGGGTCAATCTGCACGTCCGGCAAGGAGAGAGCATCGCCATCGTCGGGCCCAACGGCTGCGGCAAGACCACGCTGGTAAGCCTGCTGCCACGGTTCTTCGAACCGAGCCACGGCCAGATCCTGATCGATGGCCAGGATATCGC
>JAFGKA010000240.1 GCA_016928855.1 Phycisphaerae bacterium | reverse complement strand
GGAGCACCCCGACCAAGACCGCCCGTTCCCGCTCAACGCTTCCTTCTGTCCGTCGTTCCTGTGCCAAACTACCCTTCCCGCACCAAGTCCTGGGAGCCGCGGCGAAGCCCGGCCACGCAGCCGGCGGCGCCCGTCCACCCGAGGCCCGATGCTTTCCCAGCCATTATATCGAACGGGAAGCCGCCGGTTCAATGTGACTCGACCAGAGCGACCGCCCGGCGAAGCTCGGCAACACTCCAGGCCTGGGCGAAACAACCTCCGGGCGTGTGCGGCGGGTCACCCCCGAAAACCTCGCTGACCGAACCGAGACCCGCGTCATCCAGATGCCCGATCAGCGGCGCCAGCACGCGCCGACACTCAGTGCGCGCCTCGTCGCTGTAACCACGCACCCGTAAATACGCCTCAACGAACGGTCCGATCAGCCAGGCCCAGACCGTGCCCTGATGATAGGCACTGTCCCGCTCAAACGGCCCACCCTCGAAACGGCCGTGGTAACCGGGTTCCGTCGATGCCAGCGAACGAAGGCCATAGCGGGTCAACAGATGCTGCCGAACGCACTCGACAACCGCCGCCTGCTGCGCCGGCTCCAGCGGCGAATGCGCCAGGCTCACCGCGAAGATCTGATTCGGCCGGATCGCCGCATCCGCTTCGACCGGATGTACGCAGTCATACAGACAGTGCCGGTCCTCGTTCCAGAACGTCGCCGCATAGGTACGCCGCACACGGTGTGACAACTCCGCGAAGTGATCCGGATCACGGCTTCGCTCGGCAAGAATGCGAAGCGCGTGATACCACAGCGCGTTAATCTCGACGCACTTGCCATGCCGCGGTGTGAAGACGACATCGCCACACTTGGCGTCCATCCAGGTGATCTGCGTCGTCGGATCGCCAGCGGTCACAAGGCCGTCGGCGTCCATGCGGATGCCGAACCGTGTGCCATTCACGAACGCGTCCGCGACGCTGCAGCACGCCGGCTCGAGCACCGAACGCCACGTGTCTTCGTCACCGCTGGCGGTCACATAGGCGTCAGCGGCATGCACGTACCACAGGCTCGCATCCACACTGTTGTAGTCACAACCATCCCCGTAATCGCTGAACCGGTTGGGAATCAGGCCATCACATTGCGCGGACGCAAACGTGCGAAGCACTTCGCGCGCCTCGTCGAATCGCTGATCTAGCAGCAACAGGCCCGGCAGCGCAATGAAGGTATCTCGACCCCAATCGCCAAACCACGGGTAGCCGGCCAGAATCGTACGAGACCACTGCCCACGCACCGTTCGCCGGGCAACGACGAATTGCGCTGCGGCCTGGCGGAGCCGCTCAGCCACCGACGGCGGCTCCGCGCCGGACGGCCGGGGTCTGGCTCCTTTTTGCCCGAATGAACCAGCCGCGTCGGACGCTGGTCCCGGAACGCAGAAAACACCGCCGCAGTCCGAAGGCGGCACAGGCGAAAAGGTGCCTGACCCCCTCTCTCCCGAGGATGTCTGCGCCGACGCATGCAGAATGACCGTGAACGCGCCCTTGCCGCGTGCGTGAAACCAGCCGGGCGTGAAGAGGTCCTCGTGCGTATCCTGGCCTCGGGCGCGCTCGACGCGGTAGGCGATGCCGTGCCACCAATCCTCGCCGACCTCGAACGTCACCGGTTCCGGCGACGATCCCCCGCGGAAACACGCCGCACGCACAAGCAGGACCGGGCACGCAGCATCAGGACCCACCAGCCGAAAGCCATCCGATTGCGCCGTCAATGTCATCGCGCGTTGCTCGCGATGCAGTGCATGGAAGTCGCGCATAGACGCGAACGGCAGAAGATCGAACCGCACCTCGCGATCGTCCGGCCCGACGATAGCGTAGCGCACCTCCACCGCGTCCTCGTCGGCGCGAACGATGACCCACTTCGTGATGACCACGCCCGCCCATTGATATTCGAATCGGGCCCACGAGCATGCAGGATTCAAATCGTAGGCGAATTCGGTCAAGCGCTCGAAGCCGCGGGGATGCACGCCTCGCTCGAACTCGAACGCCGCCAGTTCGACCACGTCCTTGCCAAGCGTCACCTTCTCGAGCACGGCGTTCAAGAGCATCCATCGCTCGAGCGGCGGCCGCGCGGCCACACAGAGCAGCCCGTGATACCGTCGCGTCGGCATGCCGCAAACGGTACCCGAGGCAAACCCCCCACGCCCGTTGCACAACAGCCATTCCTTGTCCAGACTCGCCATCGCAGCCGCATGGGTCATTTTGTTGCCCTCTCCCTGTCGCCGAGGCACCACACCGACACCATGTAAGACACAGCCGCCACCCAACCCATCGCACGCCCATCGCTCACAGGCTCGCGGCTCATCGACCAGCCAGCACGAACGCCAGCACGAGGGCCATCTCGCCGATGTGGACGACCCAGGCCGGCCAGATCGAGCCGCAGCGCAGCGTCACGTAACAAACCGCGACGCCCCCCGGAAACGATGTCATGAACTCCACCGGACCGGCCCCCACGTGCACGACGCCGAACAGCAGCCCGCCGCCGGCCACCGCCGTCGCCGTCGCCGGAGTCAGCCCGAGCCAGGCCAACGCCCGCCGGCCGCGCGAGGCTCCACTCGGCATTGGCTGGGCCAGCCCCAGCCACCGCAGCAGACGCATGCCCGCCGCCCCTTCGACCGGCGCCAGCGGCGCGGGCCTCGGAAACCGCATGCCGGGCAACAACGTCGCCACACAGATCCCCGTAATCAGAATATGCTCCGGCAGCGTCACGATGGCCGGCGCCGCAATCCGAATCCACGGCCCCGACGTCAGAAGCGCCTTCTGCTCCGGGGCGATGCCGTACGCGAACGGCAACGCGACCACCAGGCAGAGCAGAACCACACGCCATCCCCACCCGTTCGACGCGCCAAGCCCGATATCCCGCCAACGCCGCCCTGCCAGCCGCATCCCCGCTACCGGAACGATCGCCGCGAACACGAAGCCGACGGCGAGCCACACCGACAGGTAATGGGTCATCCGATCGGCCGCGGGAACCGCCACCTTCGCCTCATACACCCGCCAGATCGCGCGAAAGGCCCAGCCGGCATACTGACGCACCCACACTGGCCAAGGCGGCTGGAAGTTACCCCAGAACGCCGTCACATAGAGCGTCCACGCCAGCACCACGGCCACAACGCGCACCGGCCCGAGCCGCCGACGTCGTTCCTGAGCGGACGGCAAAGAGGAGGTCATCACCGCATGATCTGAACCGGCCTGGCCCGTCATGGCCGCATTCTAACCGCTCCCGCCCGATCCGTCCCGAACCCGCCCGCACCACACCCGGCCCGTAGCCGCAGCCAGGGAGCGGTCTCCACCGTCCGGCAGGCGGCCCGTCTTCCGGCCGTCTTACAGAAACGCAGTCAACGCAAAGACGCCAAAGACAAAGGTTGAACCACGAAGCTCACGATGAGCACGAAGGAGGGCAAATGATCAACAGAAGCCAACACGGGCCATAGAGCTAGTGCCGTTTTCGGCTGGTGACTTTCGTTGATCCGGTGGGTGCCACTGGTCCCGACGTCACGTCGGGATCCGCCAGTGCTTGGACGACCACCGTGCCTGGTCGCCGGAGAACGAAACGGACCGACCGAAAATGGCACTAGAATTCTCCGCGTGCCTCCATTTCTTCCTTCTTGTTCAGGATCCTTTCTTCTTCGTGCTCTTCGTGGCCTTCGTGGTAAGCTCTTCTTTTCCGAAGCTCCGTGGTGACAAGTTCCCGAACGGTCACCGCCGATAACGCATTCTACTTGCTACCCAAGCATGACCGCGGCGCGTATCGCCGCCCGCGTCCTGGGCCGCGTCCCGTAATACAGCCCGCTGGTGCGCCGCATCACGGTTAACACCACATTCTTCCCATTTCCTGATCTTTTTTCGCCTTCTTCGCTGGCCTGTGGCAGGACGTATCGTACATAGACCCTGTCGGCAAGGCAGGC
>JAFGKA010000239.1 GCA_016928855.1 Phycisphaerae bacterium | reverse complement strand
TCTGGGCCGAACTTGCGGCCGGCAGCAACAGGCACAGGCCCGCCGCGGCAAGGCCCGCTCTCGTGATGTTATGAAGCATGTTCACGACTATCTCCTTCTCTCTGTTGGGTTTACGACCAGGTTCGTCCATCAATCAGCGCTACGATTCTCTGGCAGCCAAAACGAGCATCGCTGGCACTTATTTCCCGCAATCCATGGCCGAAGAACCGGATGGCGTAGCGGAGTGTTCGTCCCGGCCGCGCGATTTGGATATAATGGCTTTGAGGAACCGGCTTTAGCGTGCCATGCGAACAGGACGATACCTAGCCGGAGTAACCATCATGAACCGGCACCATCTCACAGCGTTGGCCCTTGCGGCGATGATCGGATGGGCTGGCCGGCCCGCCTCGGCGCAGGTCCGCCAGATCCAGGGTGGCAACGCTCTGGACGCGAACCCCATGGTAGGCTCCGGCGGCATCAACTTCGCGGCGCCGCCCCCGCCGATCAACCGCGCCAACGCCCTCATGACCGGCCGCGTCGGAGGAGGAGGAGGCTTCCAGGGGTACTCTCCGATCCGAGACTCCAGCAGTTTCCTGATGGGTCTGCCGTCGGCGGGCCTCTCAAGCTTCAATGCCCGCGGCATCAGCGTCGCGGATGTGATAGCGGGGCAGAGCAACTACCAGCCCCGACTGTATTACGATCCCTCACGCACGGTGACGAATGTGGGCAGTGTCCAGCGCGGTCTGAACCGGCCCGGCACGTCGATGCCCCTCTCGCCGTACGCGCTGCCACGCGCCACGGTTGAACCGATCCAGCGGGACCCAATCAGCTACGAGGCGCTGAATCGGCGACAGGCAACGGGACACGGCATGGCGATCGAGCCGGCCCTCCAGCGAGTCAGCCCGCGCGTCATTTCCGGCGGCATGGACACGCCGGGCTACACGGGCTCAGTGTACGACCGTACGCAGGCCGTGCCGCTCTCAGATGTCCGGCGCTGGTCCGATCGCACCACGGCCCGGCCGAATGTCGCGGCGCGAGCAGGTGATCGTGTTCCCTTCGAAGTCGATCGGCGCCGCACCACCGGGACCATCGAATCGCCGCTGGACAGCGTGCTGGGAACGGGCCGCATGGATGAACGACTGGACTATCGCATCAACGCCGGCGCCACAGGCCAGCCTACGCCCGCGCCGGGTGCGGCCAGCCCGGCCCCAGGTCAGCCGACGCTGGTCTCGCCGGCCGCGGCCGACCTGACCCCAGCATTGCCCGAGCCGGCCATGGAGCCGGCCGGCTTCGGCCAGGACCGGTTCGACGACATGGCGGTGATCGTCACCGAGGCCCGCAGCCGGGCTGCTGCCGAGGCAACGCACGCACGCGCTGTGCAGGCCCAATGGGTTGACCGGTACCTTGCCCAGCCCGTGACGTCATTTGTGGGAACATCCGAAACCACGCTTAACCGATACCTCAGTCTCGCCGAGGCGCAAATTCACGAAGGGAACTACTACCGAGCCGCCCGATATTACGAGATGGCCGGCGCGATGGACCCGAACAGCCCATTGCCGTTCATGGGCCAGGCGCAGGCCCTCATGGCCGCCGGCGAATACATGACCGCGGTCAACCTTTTGTGTCGGGCGATTGAGGCCTTCCCGGCCATCGCGTATTTCCGCATCGATCTGAATGCGTTCATTACCGACGGACTTGCACTGGAGCGTCGTCGTGCGGACCTCGAGCGCCTGCTGGCAGAGAACGATGACTACCGGCTCCGGTTCCTGCTGGGTTACATTGAGTACTTCAGCGGGCTCCGTCTGCCCGGCCTGGAGAATCTGGCTAAGGCTGCCGCAAAGGCGCCGAAAGGCTCGCCGATCGCGGGATTCACCGAGCTACTCAAAGAGCGGATGTCAGTTCTCGCCCCCGCCGAGCCGGCCAGCGGTACGAGTCCATGATCCGGCCTCACCCGCCGCTGGCATCTACCGAGAATCCCCGATAGGTCAGCCGGCCGGAACGACCGGTAACCCATATTGCCAATCTTCCCCATAGTAACGAATCCTCTCCTGTGTTTCTTGACTTTGTATCCATCTGCAAATATGCTCATACCACAGTAGCAGTTCTTTTCTGCGGGTGTGTCAAGGCCGATTACAGCAAGAACAAGGTTCTGGAGGAGACAAGATGCGTACGGGATTGTTCGTACTGTGTGTGTTGGTTGCGGCGCATGTTGGAGTCGGCGTCGCGCACGCGGACATTCACACGTTCCAGCCAAACCCGGCGGATTTGTATGACCTGGACCACGCCCGCGCCTATGCGTAGGGCATCGGGTGGAGCATTCCGAGCGACCACGTCATCACAAGCGCCAGCCTGTTCATCGACAACCTCAACAACTGGGATCGCGCCTGGAACATCCTGTACGTGAATCTGCTCGACACCCCGCCGCGGATTGGCTTGCGCTCGTACACCGATAATCAGGGTGGCAGCAACTACTTTGCCTCCAGTGGCGTGCTGCTGACCACCTACACCGATTCCAATGGTATCCCTGGGCCGGCGGAAGACTGGACGTACCAGTTCACCAGCGCCCAGATCGAGACCCTGACGGGGTTTGCGGCGAACGGCGTTTTCGGCCTTGGGTTTGACCCGGATTGTCATTACTACAACAACGGCATCACGCTGACGCTCGAGACAAGCCCGGACTCGACGCCGATCCCGGCCCCCGGCGCCGCGATGCTGGGTATGATCGGCCTGGCGATGGTCAACGCCGTCCGGCGACGGATGGCGTAAGCCAGCCACTCGGCTGCCCGACGGCGGCCGAAGGGGTGTAAGACATAACTGGTGGTCCGGACGAAGCCCTTGCGTCTGGACCACTTTTTTGCGCCCGCGGGATAGACGTTGCGGCCGTTTGACGTATCCGGCCAATTCTCTAGACTGATTGGCTGAATCCGGCGGTCGCACCGCCCCGCGAGGCAAACAGAGGTTGTGGCGCGGAGTCGCTATGAGATCTCACACTCGAATCATCTGGTGGTTGGCTGTCTTGGTGGCCTGGCTCGGCGCCGCCGGCTGTGGCCCCGACCCGAAGGACCGTTTCGGCCGCACCTACTATATTGATGGCGCGGGCAACTGGGGCTTCGGCGTGGCCGAGATGACCTACGGCCTCGCGGACGCCGGCTACCAGGGCTGCATCCGGAACTGGCGATGGTCACCGACATTCAACCCGGCACTAGATCAGACGATCGGCCGGCCGGTCGCACGAGCCAGCGGCGCGAACCTCGGACGGGAAATCACCGCCTATCGGCGCGAGCACCCGGACATGCAAGTCAATATCATCGCCCTCTCGGCCGGAACGGGCGTGGCCGTGTGGGCCTGTGAGGCGGTCGTGCCACCGGCCAGCGTCCATAATGTGGTGCTGCTCGGTTCGAGCCTCTCATCGAAATACGACGTGCGCAGGGCATTGTCGCACATCGACGGGCAGATTTTTGTCTACGTTTCGCCGCACGACCAGATCCTGCTCGGGCCGGTCCAGGCCCTGGGCACGATCGACGGCACCTCCGATACCGCGGCCGGGCTTGCGGGCCTGCGCGTCCCGAAAGAGTTGCAGGATCGCGTCGTCAACATCCGCTGGTCGCGCAAGTATGAAAAGTACGGTTGGACGGGTGCGCACACTGACTGCACGAGTGAGCCGTTCGTCCGGCACGTGCTCGCGCAGCATATCGTATCCAGACCGGGCGAGGCCCCCGAGGTCCTGCAGCCGGCCTTCGTGCCGGTCGACGGCGCGATGACCGCCGCAGATCTGTGGATCGCAGCGCCGGAATCCGGCGAGGCGCTTTCATTGGACTGAGCCGCATTACATCGCACAGACAATCGTCCAGACGAAGACCGCATGGAGACTCGCGATCCATCGCCACGGACCGTGCCAGTCCTCGACCACGCACAGGATCTGCACAGCCACGGCGGCTACGAACGCCACAGCGTAATACGCGGGATCGACGTAGACGGCACCGTTGGTCACTAAGCCGACGACCGCGAAACCCACGAGCGGCACAAATATTGCCAACCCGATCGCGACATAGCTCCAGAGCGGCCGCTTGTAGGTAAAGTGGAATTCCCACGTGCCGCGGACGTTGGCCTGCCAGGTCTCGAGGGGATCGAACGCCTTGCCGCACTCGGGGCAGACGCGTGCCTTGAGCCCGGTGAGCAGGTAGCCGCAGTGAACGCACCGAAGGTTAAGATACTCCGGAACCGGAGCCCCGTCCCACGGCATCGGTGGTGTGTCAAGCGGAATCGTCATGCGCCGCCCGGCTGAATACGGTCTTCCGATACGGTATCTTCGGCGGGGCGGGGATGCAATCGGCGCTTGCCGTTGCATCGCCACTGACGGGGCCCGAAGCCGCCTGCTCCGATGTCTGGAGTTGACGCCGATCCGTCTGTGGCTACGCTAGTGGGTTTACAGGGAACCTGGATGAGCAGTACGCGCTTTTCGTTCAGCCAACTGGCCCAGCGCACGGTCTCGCCGCCGATCACTTATCTAATGGGCGAGGGCGTGACGAATCCGAACCTGATCAGCCTGGCAGCGGGGCTCGTGGATTACGACTCGCTGCCGGTTGAGCCGGTCGGCCAGGCCTGCGCCCGGCTTTTCGGAAACGAAGCGGCCGCCCGCGTCGCCCTGCAGTATGGGACGACCGAGGGCCTCGCCGAGCTGCGCGATACCGTACTCACGCACCTCGAAGGCCTGGAAGGCTGCTCGCGTCAGGCGCTCCACCTGACGAGCGACAACGTCGTCATCACGACCGGGTCGCAGCAGATGCTACACCTGTTGACGAGTATCCTGGTCGATCCCGGCGACATCGTCATCACCGCCGCGCCGTCGTATTTCGTCTACACCTATGTGCTGCAAGCCATCGGTGCCCGCGTCCGGATCGTCCCGGCCGACGCCGGCGGCATGCGAACCGATGCCCTGCGCGCCCTGCTGGAAGAATGCCGCCAGGCCGGCGAGCTGGATCGGGTCAAGATCATCTATGCGGTCTCCTACTTCGACAACCCGACCGGCATCAGTATCGC
>JAFGKA010000035.1 GCA_016928855.1 Phycisphaerae bacterium | reverse complement strand
TCCCGTACAAGGATCTGAACAAGCACGTCAGCTCTGGGCCGCACCACAAGCGGTAGGGGCTACTGGAGTCACATGAATACCCCTTTTCGAGATTGTCACCCGCCCGGATCTTCTGCCAGCTCGCATGCAGAAACTGCTCCCGCGGAAGCCGCTGCTGCCACCGGAAGTACTTCAGCAGGAAGGGCACCACCCGTTTGTCGCCCGTTGCCTCATGAAAGGATTGCAGCACATTGACCATGATCATGTTGGGCCAGAGGTCCGGCTTGCCGTCCACATTCGTCAGATTCGATGCTGGCCCGAAGTACCCGTCATCCCGCTGACTGCCCAGCACGGCGTCGATCCAGACCCGTGCCGCCGCCATGATCGCTTCATCGCCCAGCACGTACCCCAGATCGCCGTAGCCCCTGAGCCAGTACGGCAACTCCTCCCATCCATGCTTGCCCGCACCAGTCGGGCTCAGCCAGGCATTGTCGTCCGGCTTGCACCACCGGCTCAGCTCCGCTAACTGCCCGACCATGCCGTCTCGCGCCAACATGAGCTGGTGCCCCAACCAGCCCTCCGGCTCGATCGCCCCGATCGACAGCTTGAGCAACGGATTCGGCACGAGGGGCTCGCGGTTCCCGACGTAGAACGGATTTTCGCCAGCCGACGGTGGCCGCGAGACAACCGTCACCTCCGCCGCGGACAAAGGCACCCAAGGGCCCGTAAGAACGGCGGTCGCCACGGACAATAAGAACAGTACTGCTTTACGCATGAACGGATTCCTCGCACCGATGCAAACAGCCGCGCAATTCAGGTCACCCAGCGGCTTCCCAAGACGGCATACAGCCTCTATAACCTCTCCCGGGCGGAGTTCAAGCGGAATCCAGCCCCATTGCCTTCTGTTTCGAAACGTATATAATTACAGGACGTGAACAATCCTTAAGGACCGTCCGTCATAGAGATACCATGCGACGCCAGATCATCGTCTCGCTGTTATGCATCATCGCTCTGCTCGCGCTCGGTCTCGGCACGACCGCAATCCTGATCCGGACGCGCCCGACCCCGCCAAGGATCGACGTAGCCCACCCCGCACTGCTTGTGCAGACCATCACACTCGAACCGCAGACCGTGGTGGAACCGATCGTCGGCTACGGCACCGCCCGCGCGGATCAGTACGCCTGGATCTCCGCTCAGGTCGCCGGCGAAATTATCGAGAGGCCAGAGACCAGCAAGGCGGGCGCTGCGATCAAACGCGGCGACGTGCTGCTCCGGATCGACGACCAGGAATATGCCCGCCGGCTCACCCAGGTCAGCGGCCTGCTCGCCGCGGACCGATCGGAACGGACCAAGCTCGATGTCGAACAGGACAACCTCGCCAAACTCGTCGAGATTACCCGACGCGAATTCGAAAGCACGCAGTACGAATACGAAACCGTTACCGAACTCCGCCAGAACAACGCGGCCTCACAACGCGAATTTGAAACCGCCCGCCGGGTCTTCGAACGCATCCGCGCCGCCCTGCAGCAACTCGAAAACGAACAGGCGCTCATGCCGCAGCGACGTGCCCGACTCGACGCCTCCATCCAGGCCCGTGAGGCGGAACTCGAACTCGCTCGGCTCAACGTCGATCGCTGCACCATCCGGGCCCCGTTCGACGGACGCATCGACCAGGTACTCGTGGATGCGGGCAATCGGGTGCGAATAGGCGACCCGGTCTGCACGCTGCTCGATCCGGAGCAAATCGACGTACCGATCGAGCTTCCGGTTTCCGTTCGGCCCCGAATCCGCCTCGGCGCGCCGTGCACGCTGTACGTCGACAGCATGAAAGACATCTGCTGGGGTGGGCGCGTCGAACGCATTGCGCCCAGCGCCAACGAGGCCACCCGCACATTCACCCTGTACGCGGAAGTCGACAACCGCCAGCAGGCGCATGAGCTGGTCCCCGGATTCTTCGTTCGCGCGGTGATTGACGGACCGACGTTCGAGCAGGCGATGGTCATCCCCCGCGGCGCGATTCAAAAGGGCCAGGTCTTCCTCTGCCAAAACGGCCACGCCGTACCGCGCGCGGTCCAGGTCGAGCGACACCTGATCGACCGGACCATTGTCACCGGTGTCGAACCGGGCGACGTAGTCATTACGAGCAACTTTGACGCCCTGTTTGAAGGGGCGCCCGTTCGCATCGAAGCCGCGCCGGATGCCGTGCCGCTCGGCCGGACAGCCGCGGCACGCCCGGACGGTCTTCCGCTAACGAAAGAACAATGAGATCCCTGCCCAGACTCAGCGTTGAGAACCCCATCCTTGTCAACCTCCTGATGTTGACGATCATCATCGGCGGCCTGTATGGCGGCCTCACTCTCGTGCGCGAGATGTTCCCCGAGTCGCGGCCCAACCAGGTCCTCATTACAACGGTCTACCCCGGCGCCACGCCGGCGGAGATCGAAAAGGGCCTCGCCACACGGCTCGAAGAAGCCATCAAGGACGTCGAATACATCGAGAAGATCGAGGCGACGATCACCGAAGGGCTCAGCTCCATCGTCGTCACCATGACCAACGAGGTCAAGGATCTCAACCAGACGATCAACGACTTCAAAGCCGCCGTGGACACGGTCCCCCGTGACGAGTTGCCCAAAGACGCGGAAGAGACTCGCGTGGCCAAGTTCGAGCCGCGTCTGCCGGTGATCTCGATCGCGATCTTCGGCGATGTCGACGAAGACACGCTGAAAGCCACCGGCCGCCGGGTCCGCGACGACCTCCTGCTCATGCCCGGCATCACCGACGTCGAACTCAGTGGCATCCGCAAGGACGAGCTGGCGGTCGAGGTCTCGCCGGAGAAACTGATCGAATATCGCCTGTCGCTCGCGCAGGTGGCCGCGGCAATCCGGGATCAGAACCTCGACCTGCCTGGCGGCCAGCTCAAGACCGCTGACCAGAACATCGCCGTCCGCACGCTCGGCGAGACCGACGACGTGAACCGGATAAAGGACACGATCGTCCGCACCACCACCAGCGGCCAACTCGTGCGGGTCCGGGACCTCGGTCGTGTACTCGATGGATTCGAGGACAGCGATGTGCGCGGCCGCTTCAACGGGAAACCCGCCGTGGATATCACCGTCTACAAGACCGGTGACCAGGACGCCATCGACATTGCCACGAAGGTCAAGGCGTACGTCGCCGGCAAGCGTCGCGAACCACTGCCGATGGATTGGATGGACCGCCTGCGGCTCCTTTTCGGCATGCAGTTCGAAGCGCAGCGGGTCCATGCCCAGGCCGTCAACGAACCGATCCAGCCCCACATCGAAATGCTGACCACGAGCGATCTCTCGCGTTTCATCGAGGACCGGCTCGATCTGCTCAAACGCAACGGCCTCTGGGGCCTGCTGTTCGTGTTTCTGTCCCTGCTGCTGTTTCTGAACTGGCGCGTGGCATTCTGGGTAATGATGGGCCTTGTGCTGTCGGTCTGCGGCTCCATCCTCCTGATGAAGGCCGTTGGCGCAACGCTCAACCTGATCAGCATGTTCGGCCTCATCGTCGTGCTCGGCCTGATCGTCGATGACGCCATCGTCGTGGGCGAAAACGTCTACGCCCGAATCGAGCGCGGCGAGGAGCCGAAGCTGGCTGCGGTCCTCGGCACCGAGGAAGTCACCTGGCCGGTGATCATCGCCGTGCTCACGACGATCGCCGCTTTCCTGCCCCTGCGGCTCATGGAAGGCCGCATGGGCGACTTCATGGGCGTGCTGCCGGTCATCGTTACCTGTGCGCTTACCGTATCGCTGCTCGAGGCCCTCTCTATCCTGCCGTCCCACCTCGCCGAATGGCTAGCGCCAGTGCGACGCGATCTGGGCCCCGCGCCGCCGCGGCATTGGCTCGCGAAGCTCGTTCGACCGATCCGTGAGAAACAGAAGCATATCCTCGTGGATCGAATGGGGCGACGTTACGAACAACTCCTCCGGCTGGCGGTCCGCTATCGCTACGTCACCGTGGCGGCCGCCGTCGCGATGCTCATGACCGCGGTGGGCCTCGTCGGCGGCGGGCGCGTCCCCTTCGTCTTCATCGAGAAAGTCGATTCCGAACTGGTAACCGTCAGTCTCGAGATGCCCGTCGGTTCACCTGTTGACCGGACCGAGGCCGCCATGAAGCGCGTTGAGGACGCAGCCCTCGCCCTACCCGACGTCCGAACCGTCTACACGCTCGTCGGCGGCAGCATGGATATCGGCCAATCCGGCTTCACCAGCAGCCACCGGTCCCACCTT
>JAFGKA010000238.1 GCA_016928855.1 Phycisphaerae bacterium | reverse complement strand
GGGATCGTCACCTGCCCATACCAGGCCGAACAGCTCCAGCCGGCATCCCAGCAGGATTCCCCGGGATGGGCCGGGTCCTGGAGTAGCTCGAATCCGGTGACGAGCAATGAGCCCGCTCCGCCATCCCCGTCGGGATAGTACGCAAGTCCGCGAGCGCCCCAGTTGAACTCATCGGGCAGGCGGAACGCGCCCACATAGGTGAAATCAGCCGGCTGCAAACGCTCGGCCAGATCGCCGCCGTCGGCCGGAGCTCCACCACCGGAGCTATCGTCGCCGCCTGTTCCACCACCGTTGTCCACAGTGCCATTGGTGCCGCTGGCACCGCCGTCGTCGGCCTGATCTCCGGAGCCGGGCGATTGGCTCCGGCATGCAAGCCCGCAGCACATCAACACGGCAAGCAGGTATAGGATGGTTCTTTTCATCGCTTGATCTCCTTCGTCACGAGGAACGGGACGACACGAGAACATCAACGCTATCGACTTGTCGGAGCCGAGATTTCCCAGACAGGCTCGCCCGGCGTACGCCGCCGGGCCGTGTTCACCCATTGTACCGCGCCGCTGCCCTATGGCGCCTACCCCCTTGTCGATGTTTCCTCCAAATCCTGGGCTGGCGCGGGCATCGGCGACCGCAGGATGCGCGTTCGGGGTTTGCTGCGGTCGAAATGAACGATCTGCCGTCGGCCCGGGCCCTGGCCGACGACGGGACGCTCCGCCGGCTGCCTGGACGCGGTCATGACCGTTCGGCATACGAGGCCAAGCGGGACAAGACCAACCTCGACATCTTCTGGCTGAAGGACAAGAGCCTGGAGGATTCCGACGACCTGCCGGACCCGGACGTGATTGTCCAGAAGATTGCCGACGATCTCCAGGCGGTGTTGGACCAGTTCTCCGCGATCGCGGGGGAGCCGAAGGCGGTAGACCTCGGTTGACAGCGCAGACCTCATCCTGGCTCGCAGACGCCGGCCGAACGGGATACAATGGTGTTCGAGGTGAGGTATGATCTGGCAGGATTACATCGAGGAACGGGCGGACGTCATGATGGGTAAGCCGGTGTTCAAGGGCACCCGCCTGACTGTGGAACATGTCCTCAGCGAACTGGGCGGCGGCGTTCCCGAGACCGAGTTGCTGCGCGGGCATCGGCAACTGACCCCGGAACACATCCGGGCCGCCTTGCTCTACGCAGCCGCCGTCATCGGCATGGAAGAAAGCCTCTACCATTGAGTCGCGGGAGCCGCCAGTGAAGTTCCTCGCCGATGAGAACATCCACGCCGATATCGTTGGCTGGCTCCGAAACAGCGGGCACGATGTGCTTTATGCGGCAGAATCTCTCGCGGAACATCAGACGACGACCTGCTCGCGACCGCCAGACAGCAAGACCGCCTACTGATCACGGATGACAAGGATTTCGGCGAACTTGTCTTTCATCAACGGCTTGTAACACGCGGCGTCGTCCTGATTCGCTTGCAGGCGATGCCTCTGCCAGACCGCCTGCGGCGCCTCTCCGAAGTCTGGGCAGACATCGAAAGATCGCCGAACACATTCATCGTCATCAGCGACCGCAAGGTGCGTGTTCGGGGTTTGCTGCGGGGCGAGTAAACGTTCGCTGGCAGCCTCCTTTCATCCACATACCAAGAAAGCCCTATGCCGTGCCGATGGTCATCAGGAGGGGGAAGAGGATGTTGATCTTGCGGCGGTGGATGTTCTGGAAGCCGGCTTCCTGGAAGTAGGTGTGGAACTGCGACCAGGAGGCGTGGTGCACCTCCTTCTCGACGGCGCCGATGATCAGGTCGAACGTCACCCAACCGATCACGTTATCGCGGAAGCCGTCAATCAGCATCAGCCGACCGCCCGGCCGCAGCACGCGGCGCATCTCGTTCACGCAGAGCTGCTGATGCGGGTAGTGGTGGAACGAGTTGCTGCACGTTACGACGTCGAACGACCCGTCGGCGAACGGCAGGTGCTCGCTGTCGGCGCGGGTGAAGCGGGCTCGGTCGGCCGCATGAGCCCCGGCGGCCTTTCGGCTGGCCACCACGGCCATCGACTCGGCGTAATCGAGCCCGACCACGCGGACCGGCAGCGACGAGGCCATCAGCATCGCCGCCAGCGTGCCCGTTCCGCAGCCGATGTCGAGCAGCTCGAACGGCTCGCCGTCGAGCCCCCGCCAGCGGACGATCTCCTCGATGAAGGCCAAATACGACGGCCGGAAGAGGAAATGGTTCAGCAGCGACCGGTCGTAGCTCTCGGCCCAGGCCTCGAACTCCGAGCTGGCAAGGTGCTTCATGTGCCGCGTGGCCTTCATCGGATCTCCGCACGGTCGGCAATACGCCGGGCCGTTACAAGTGTGGACTGCGGTTCGCCGGGGCCGCCGCACCCCGCCTGCCAGTGCAGAAAAAGACTTACCGCACGCACGGCGTCCTGGCAAGGCCGGCGGGGGGCCGGTCGGCTTAAAGAATGCGCACGAGGGCGGCCGATAATGGAGTCTGCCGCAAAACGACGACCCATCGTGGCGGCCTCGCCGAAGTGGCGTTTTTCTGGCCCCGAGTCGAGTGGGAAGTGTATGAGTAAACGCGAGCTGATCGAACAGATCACCAGTCTGAATCGGTCGGCCAGGGCGGAGTTCCTGGCGAGGTTTTCAGAGGAGGAGTTACGCGATTACCTGCGACAGTTGCGAGAGCTGTCGATTGAGCACAGGACGGAGGATCTTCTCGCAGTGCATGCGGCCGTCTGAGGACGGCGACCCGAGCCTGGCCGATGCCACGATAGGGAGATGATACAAGGTCGCCCCGGCTTGCGACGACCGCGCCGGGGCGGCTTTGTGCGCTGAGCCAACCACCCGCTTCCCCCCTCGTCACTGTGGGGCGACGACGTCGAATTTCGACAGGTCGATTGAATCCTTGCCGGCGCGGACGATTTCTTTCGGACGGCCTCCTGATGGCACCAGGAACAGGTAGACCAGCGTGGTGTCGTCCTGTGTCAGATGCTGCCGTTGGAGCTTCTCGAATCGCGGCAGGGCCGACTCGCCGGTTCGGGCGAACTCGTCGAGGTATCGGCATTCGAGCCACCACTGGCCCTGGATCTTCGCGATTGCGAATCGACCGACGGGACGATGTTCCGTGCCATCCGCGAGCTTAAGCGTGTGGGACGGAAGCGTCTCTCGCGCGTATCCCAACGCCCGGCCCAGGTAGGACTTGGGATCGAGTTGGGTCACGGGCACATAGAGGAGGTGCTCTCCTGGCGGCACATCAAAAAACTCGATGACTTGGCTGCCCTGGTCCGAGTCCTCAGTGATCTGAGCAACCACGTTTCCGCCAACGAGCTTGTTCCTGACGACTTCGCCGCCGGTCAGATCATACTTGCCGAGCTTAACCGGGAACTTGGCCCCGGCCTCGAAGATGGGAG
>JAFGKA010000237.1 GCA_016928855.1 Phycisphaerae bacterium | reverse complement strand
GGACCAGGATCGGCGGCTTTGTAGGTGACCGGCAACGATGTCTCCTCTGTCGCGGCGGGCTCCAGGCTCGTCCAGCCGGAATCGCAAGTATCCGGGGCCCGTTGCGGCCGGTCAAGTCCGCAAGCCGCCCAGGGTCGGCGCAGCTTGACTTCCTGCCCTAAACTCCTATGGTTTCGCTATTTGGTGGGCGCCGTGCGGGGTCTGGCTCCTTTTTGCCGGAGTGGATTCTCCCGATGGAAAGCTCGCCCTGGAATACAGAAAACGCAGGCGGAGGCAGCGAGCAATCAGGCAAAAAGGTGCCTGACCCCCTCGCCTGACGCAGGTGACCTGCCGGTGTTCAACATTGACCCCATGGAAATGGCGCTTCGCGTGCCCGTCGTGCTGCTGGCCCTCACGGTGCACGAGTTCGCCCATGCCTACAGCGCGTATCGCCTGGGCGACCCGACGGCGTTCCGTCTGGGCCGCTGCAGCCTGAACCCGCTGGTCCATCTCGACCCGCTCGGGACCATCTGCCTGATGTTCGCCCCGATCGGCTGGGCCAAGCCCGTGCCGGTCAACCCGTTGAACCTGAAAAACCCCGGGCGCGACGATATCATCATCTCCGCGGCCGGCCCGGCCAGCAATCTGGTGCAGGCGTTGATCTACGCGGTGATATTGCGGATTGTGATCGCGATGGCCGGCTCGCTCAGTGACCATGCGTACAAGGCGGTCGGGCTTCTCTGCATCTTTGGCATTCTGATCAATGTGGGACTGGCCGTCTTCAACCTTATTCCGGCGTTCCCGCTGGACGGGTTCCACGTGTTCAGCAACCTGGCCAAGGGCGAATCGCGGCAGAGGTTCCTGGAGACGGCGCGGTACGGTCCGTTTATCATCCTCGCGTTGGTGCTTCTGAATCGCACCGAAGCCAACCCGCTGGGACGGATGATCAGCCCGGTAGCGGATTTCCTCATGGGAACGGTAGCGGGGATGGGCTCAGACCCGTAGGTCGGGTCAGCAGATCCGACAGAATTGCAGCGTTGGACCGGACCGGACACAACAGAGGAAAGGAACAATCGAACGTATGCGGATCCTATCAGGTATACAGCCCTCGGGGCGATTGCATCTGGGAAACTACTTCGGCGCGATGAAGCCGCAGATCGAGCTGCATCATGAGCACGACTGCTTCTATTTCGTCGCAAACTATCACGCCCTGACCAGCCTGACCGACGGCGACGCGATGCGCGAATACAGCCTCGAAGTGGCCATGGCGTTTCTGTCGCTGGGACTCGACCCACAAAAGGCCATCCTCTTCCGGCAGTCGGACGTGCCCGAGGTGACGGAGCTGGCGTGGATCCTGTCGTGCATAACGCCGATGGGGCTGCTGGAGCGCTGCGTCTCGTTCAAGGACAAGATCGAGCGGGGACTTTCGCCGAACCACGGGCTTTTCGCCTATCCGGTGCTCCAGGCGGCGGACATCCTGATCTATCGTCCGCACGGCGTGCCCGTCGGCCAGGACCAGAAGCAGCACGTCGAGGTGACGCAGGACATCCAGGGCAAGTTCAACCATCGCTACGGCGAGGTCTTCGTCCGGCCCGAACCGCTGATCCGTGAAGAGGTCGCCGTCGTGCCCGGCGTCGACGGCCAGAAGATGAGCAAGAGCTACGACAACACCATCGAGCTGTTCGGCAAGGAGAAGCAGGTCCGCAAGCGGATCATGTCCATGGTGACCGACTCGACGCCCGTCGAGGACCCGAAAGACCCGGCCAAGTGCAATGTCTTCGCGCTGCTGAAGCTCTTCGCCGACGCCGACGAACGCTGCCAGTGGGAGGATCGGTATCGCAGCGGCGGTATGGGCTACGGCGAGGCGAAGAAGCGCCTCTTCGAGCTGTTCATGGAACACCTCGGCCCGGCCCGCCAGCGCTACGAGCAACTGACCGCCAATCCCGACGAAGTCGAGGCCATCCTCGCGGACGGCGGCCGCCGAGCCCGCGCCGTCGCCCAGGCAACCATGGAAGACGTCCGCAAGGCGTGCGGGATCATCACGGCAAGGACGTAGCAGCGTAATCCCATGAAAGGCTGTCTCCCTGCCGGGTATTGTACCGCCCGGCAGGGAGACAGCCTTTCATGGGATTACAGAACTGACCTACAACCCTCCACCGCATCACCGTATACGCTCGATCTCGTCACGGTGAAAATAGCTGCCATGCTTGGGATGGTACTCGTCGAGCCACTTGGCCAACTGCATGGTGCGTCCATCGACTTTCTTGTTGATTGCGGTGAGGAGATCTTCTCGGGAAGCCACCTGCTTCTGAAGATCATTCACCGCCTTGGACACCTCGATCAGGCGTTTCTCGATGTCACCCAGCCGCTTGTCCCCCCGATTCATCTCGTTCCGCAGATCCCCTGTAGGACGCTCGTTGGAGCGAACGCTCTTCTCCAGATCGACCACCGACTTGGCCAGCCGACTTACGGTTTGGTCCACCTCCTTCTGCGAACGTTCCAGCGTCTCGACCCGTTTCGAAAGTTCCCGAACTTCGTACCTTTCCGGTGAACTACATCTTGTTTTCGCCACCTTCGATTTGCGATGATGTCGGCGGAGGTGCGTGATGACGGATCGGGCG
>JAFGKA010000236.1 GCA_016928855.1 Phycisphaerae bacterium | reverse complement strand
TTCTTGCGCTGGTTTTGGCAGATTTCTTGGGACCTGCCCCTTGCCTTCGCACTGGTGCGTGGAATAATGATAACGAGAGGCATGTAAGACCTATAAGGCAATGCACGTCAGGTATCGAGCCGGCCACATCGTGGCGAAGAATCGCAGGCGGACGCAATAAATCAATTCAGCCTGTACGAGCCGATGGCTGGGAATGGAGAAGTGGCGGGCTTATCAGAGAGATGTTTCTGAACGGCTGTTGCTCATGTCTCCCCGAACAGCCAGACGAGGCAACAAACGGAAGAAACCCGATGGGATGTGCATGACCAGGCGCCGGTACGAGGCGGCTTGAATCGAGCCTTACCATCGGTTACGCAGGTGCTTTCCGGGAGGGTCATGTGGATGGGGGCGTGACAGGCGAGCGGTCGAAACCAACCCGCTCTCATGGACCGTTCGATGTTGCGCGGGGACCAGTCCCGGCCGGGGGGGCAGAAGCAGGGCACCGTGTCGGACGCCGCGGCACGACCTGAGGCGAAGCCAAGGGTCGCCCCGACATTCGAAAAACGCTCGATTCGGTGGCCCGGTATTATTGAGTCGATGTATGGCCGTTAATGTCGGTGTGGGGGCGCCGGCGTCAGTGAATACGGTCTGCGGAAACCGGGGTTCCGCAGACCGTATTGCATTTCAGATCCATGTGACTGTTGAGCGGCCTGCCGCCTTTACGGGGTCCGGGTCGGCCGGGAGGGGGCCATCATGGCGCGGTTGCGTCGTGGCCCACGATGACCATGTCGATGCGGTCGGCGGCGGCGATGACGGCGGGGCGATCCAGCATAAGTGTCCGGCCCGCTTCGACGACCAGCATGGTCGCGCCGTTGGCGTGTAGGTTGGTGATCGTGTCCACGCCGACCGTGGGTACGTCGAAGCGCATGTCCTGGCTGGGTTTGCCGGTTTTGACGAGCGTCCAGCCGCCAGCGCGGCAAAGGGCGCCGGCCCGGCGGATCATGTCGTCGGTTCCTTCGATGGCTTCGACGGCGATGACCTCCTGCTCCTTGACGGCGACGGACTGGCCGATATCGAGCCGGCCGATCTCCTTGGCGATCTGCCAGCCGAATGCGGCGTCTCGCTGCTGAGCGGCGGTCGGTTGAGTGCGGGTCAGGACGCCGATCGGTGCGAGGTGGTCCGGGCAGAATTCGACGCTGTTGCTCAAGGGGACCCCCTTTCGTGCCATTTCTTCGGCTGCGGCACAGAGCAGCGAATCGTTACGCTTGTCCTTGGCGACGAAGAACCAGATTCGAATGGACGTCCAGTCCGGCAGGTAGCGGAGCAGCCGGAACCGGCCGTACATCTCGCGTTTGCGCACGTAGCCGGCCATGATCGCCCGGGTGACGCGCTCGCGGCGAAAGACGCGGATCCACCGGCCAAGCCGGACGACGCCGGACCAGTAGAAGCGGTCGGCCAGCGTGCGGAGCTGCGGGTCAGCCAGGCCGCGGAGGCCGATGATGACGACCTCGTGGCCGGCCTGCCGGGCGCCCTCGGCGACGAGGAAGGGGAAGCGGCCGGCACCGGCGATGATGCCGATGCGCGTGGGTGATTCAGTGTGTGTCAACGCGGCTTCCATGATGATTCACAGTGTGGCCATTGACGGACAGAGTGCCCCAACGGGGCACAGGTATGTAGCCAGGGGCGTAACCCCTCGTATATGTGCTGCTCCTGATCAGCCCCGAAGGGGCGGCAGAGAGCGGATACGACCACAGGCGACAATCTCTGTTGTCCTCGTTACGATCGCGATCTCGGTATGTGCGAAAATCTGTCGCCCCGCTGGGGCTTGTTGGCTGGGGTGGTCGGTGTCCCAGGGGCTTACGCCCCTGGCTACAGACCTTCGCCCCTTCGGGGCGGATTCGCGTTATAGCCGTCGGACACATACGAACCACCAGTAGCACTTGTTCCCGGAATGTCTATC
Organism: Phycisphaerae bacterium; assembly: GCA_016928855.1. GTDB lineage: Bacteria > Planctomycetota > Phycisphaerae > UBA1845 > PWPN01 > JAFGKA01. Next base: position 7,293 of record JAFGKA010000236.1, on the reverse strand, counting down.
GCTCATTCGCTTGATCGCCGAGCTGTTGCCTGAGCGCCTTGAGTTCCTCTTCGAGCTTTTTGATCTGCCGCTTCATGGTCGGCAGTCGCTGCACGAGCATCAGTTGGCGTCTGGCGTCCTGGATCGGCACGGCGGGCTGGCCGAGCACGGTGATGCCAGTTTCGACGTTGTTGGTGACGCCGGCTTTGGCGCCGACCGTGACGTCGTCACCAATGGTGACGTGGCCGACGACGCCGACCTGGCCGGCCATCGTGACGTGGCGGCCGACGGTGACCGAGCCGGCGACGCCGACCTGGGCGACCAACATGCAGTCCTCGCCGATCTTCGTGCCGTGGCCGATCGCGATCAGGTTGCTGAACTTCGTGCCGGCGCCGACGACGGTGCGGCCGAGCGTCGCCCGGTCGATCGTGCAGTTGGCGCCGATCTCCACGTCATCCGCGACGACCACGCGGCCGACCTGCGGGATCTTCAGCCACTTATTGTTGACCGGCGCGTAGCCGAGCCCGTCCTCGCCGATGATCGAGCCGGCGTGGATCGTGACACGGTGGCCGAGAATCGTGTCGTCGTAGATCGCCACATTGGGATAGAGCACCACATCGTCGCCGATGCGCGAACCGCGCGCCACGTAGCAGTGAGGGTAGATCGTGGCGCGGGCGCCGATTTCCACGTCGGTGTCGATGTAGACACCGGGGCCGATGTTGGCGTTGGGGCCGATGCGGGCACCGTCGGCGATTGTGGCGCCCGGGTGGAGGCCCCACTTCGGGTGCCGGCGATAGCCGTGGATTTCGACGATCAGTACGGTGACCGCGGCGTAGGGGTCCTTCGTGCGGAGCAGATTCATCGGCCGTGGCGGCTCGAAATCCTCGCCGACGACGACGGCCGTGGCCCGGGTCTCGCCGACGGTGCGGGCGTATTTGGGGTTGGCGAGAAAGCTGATTTCGCCCGGCTCGGCGTCTTCGAGCGTATTGACGGCGCGGATGGATGCATCCGCATCGCCCTCGACGCGACAGGGCATGCCTCGCGATTTCAGACAGGCCGCAAGCTCACCCAGCGTTTTGTTCATAGAATCGGTTCGGTAAGGTTCGGCTCCCGTTTTGCGACGCGTGCAGGTATAGTAGAGCCCGGCCCGGCAAACTGTCAATTTCGTGCTGCAGGGGGCGTCTGATGGCGAATCGTGAACTGGCGGACATCTTCTCGGAGATTGCCGATCTGCTCGAGATCACGGGGCAGGACCCGTTCCGCGTGAATTCGTATCGGCGGGCGGCGCGCAGCATCGACGACCTGAGCGACGATGTTGCGGACTTGGTGGCGGCCGATCGGCTGAAGGGCATTCCCGGCGTGGGCAAGGGGACGGCGGAGAAGATCACGCAGTATGTCACGTCCGGTCAGGTCGACCTGCATCAGGAGTTGCTCGGTTCGGTGCCCGAGGGTTTGCCTGCGCTGTTGGCTATTCCCGGGATGGGCCCGAAGAAGGTGCAGGCGGTCTGGAAGCAACTTGGCGTGGAGAACGTGGGCGATCTGAAGGCGGCGATCGAGTCGGGGCGGCTGGCCGAGCTGTCCGGCTTCGGGGCCAAGACCGCTGAGAAGCTGCTGGCAGGCATCGAGTTTCTCGGGCGCAGCGCGGGCCGCACGCCGCTGGGTGTGGCATGGTCCGTGGCGGAGGCGCTGGCCGAGGCGCTGCGAGCGGCGGCGAAGGTCGATCGCGTGGAAATTGCCGGGTCGGTTCGGCGTGGTCGGGAAACGGTCGGCGACGTCGATCTGCTCTGTGAGAGCACGCGCGGTGCGGAGGTCGTCGAAGCGTTCACGCAGTTGCCGCTCGTCAAGGCGGTGCAGGCGGCGGGAAAGACCAAGGGCTCGGTGCGGGTCGCGACGCCGGAAGGGGGCGAGTTGCAGGTGGACCTGCGCGTTGTGTCGACGGAGTCGTTCGGGGCGGCGTGGCAGTATTTCACCGGCTCCAAGGAACACAACGTCCGGCTGCGCGAGCTGGCGGTCAAGAAGAAATGGAAGCTGAACGAGTACGGGCTTTTCGATGGGGATACGATGCTCGCCGGTGCGAAGGAGGTCGACATCTACCGCAAGCTCGGTTTGCCGTTCATCGAGCCGGAGCTGCGCGAGGACCGCGGCGAGTTCGAGCGGGCCGGCGAGTTGCCGAAGCTGCTGTGCCTGGACGACATGCGCGGCGACCTGCACATGCACACGACCGCCAGCGATGGGCGGAACACGCTCGAAGCGATGGCGGCGGCGGCGAAGGGACGGGGCTATGCGTACATCGCGATCTGCGACCATTCGCACAGTTCGGCGATTGCCAACGGGCTGTCCGCCGAGCGGCTCGAAGCGCAGATCGAAGCCATCCGGGCGTTCAACGCGAAGAAACGCGGGATCATCGTGCTGGCCGGTACGGAATGCGATGTGTTGAGCGATGGGCGGCTGGACTGGCCGGATGAGCTGCTGGTGGCGTGCGATTATGTGGTGGCGAGCCTGCACAGTGCGATGGGCCAGGATCGCAAAAGTGTCACGCGGCGGACGATCCAGGCGATGGAGAATCCGTACGTTACCGTGATCGGGCATCCGACGGGGCGGTTGCTGGGCAAGCGCGAGGCGATGGATCTGGATATCGACGCGGTGATCCAGGCGGCGGTCCAGACGCACACGGCGCTGGAGATCAACGCCTCGTGGCAGCGACTCGACCTGAAGGATACGCACGTGAGGCAGGCGGTCGAGGCCGGTGCGATGCTGGCGATCAATACGGACGCGCATTCGACGGAGCAGCTCGGCATGATGCAGTACGGTGTGCAGACGGCGCGGCGCGGCTGGGCGACGAAGGCGTCGGTGCTCAACGCGCAGACACTGGCCGGCCTGAAGAAGTGTATCGCCCGCAAGCGGGAAGGATGAGGCTCGGGGTCTGGCTCCTTCTTGCGCGAGTTGCGTTTGCGTGGCGCAGGGTCGCTCCGAAATGCGGAAAGTGCCCGTCATTTTGCGGAGGAACAAGGCACAAAGGTGCCTGACCCGCTCTCGGCATCTGCAGAAATCCGTCATCGGGACCCCACCCCTGCTGCGCAGGGATGGGCCACCCTGTTGTTGATGCATTGTGATAGATGGAGTTGGCATGAGTGTACATCCACTGATATTCGAACCGATTCTTGTGCCCAAGATCTGGGGGGGGCGGCGGTTGGCCGACTGTTTTGGCAAGCCGTTGCCGGTCGGCGAGCGGATCGGCGAATCGTGGGAGCTGGCGGATCTGCCGGCCGCCGAATCGGTCGTGCGCGAGGGGCCGTGCAAGGGACGCTCGCTCAACGCGCTGGTTCGCGAATGGGGCGCGGATCTGCTTGGCAGCGCGGCGCCGGTCGCGGGGCGGTTTCCGCTGCTGGTCAAGTTTCTGGATGCCAACGACGATCTCAGTGTGCAGGTGCATCCGACGCAGCGAATCGCGGATGTCGAGCCGAATGCGCACCTCAAGAACGAAGCGTGGTACGTACTGGCGGCCGAGCGCGGCGGGGCGATCTACTACGGGCTCGAAGCCGGCGTGACACGCGAGCGGTTTGTGGCGGCGCTCGAGCGCGGCGAGGTGGCGCCGCTCGAGCGCGGCGAGGTGGCGCCGCTGCTGCGCCGCGTGCCGGTCAAGCCGGGCGATTGCTACTATTTGCCCAGCGGAACGGTCCATGCCCTGGGCGCCGGCGTGCTCGTGGCCGAGATTCAGACGCCGTCAGATACAACCTATCGGCTGTTCGACTGGAACCGCGTGGATGCCTCGACGGGCAAGCCGCGGACGCTGCACATCGAGCAGGCGTTGCGGTGCATCGACTTCGATAGCCCACCGCCGCCGCTCGTGATCGAGCGGTCGCATGTGGCGGGTGTCTGGACGACGGTGACGCGGCTGGTGGCGTGCGAGCAGTTCATCATGGAAAAGGTGCGGATGCCCGAGGGCGCCGAGCAGAAGATTCCGTTCGATGAGCCGGTCGTGTGGATGCTGCTCGAAGGCGAGGTCGAGATCGCGTACGACGGCGGGCCGAACCTGACAGCACGGCCCGGTGACACCGTGTTGTTGCCGGCGGCGTTGAAGGACGGCCGGGTCAAGGTCAACAAAGCGGCCGTGTGGATCGAGGCGTCGATCCCGATCGCCGCAAAGCGGCGATAGAGCAGGTGAGCAGGAGAGCAGTTGAGCAGTAGAGCGAAGAAGGTCGACCGGTGAGCTTGTTCTGGCTGGACAGACGCATTTGCTCACCTGCCGGGCTCCGGCAAGGCTCGGTCCTGACGAGCGGTCTCCTGTTCTACTGATCTACTGATCGCTGCGGGGAATGGGCCACCCACAACGTGCCCTCTGTCTTCTTCAATTGGCGTTCATTCGCGTCCATTCGCGGTTCGGTCTTCTGGGTCACAAGTAAGTGATCATCGGCTGCGGATCAGCAGGTTGCGATCGATTTGCAGCGTGCGGATGGCCGCGTCGATATCCTTCAGGAATCGCAATCCATCCTGGTAGTAGCCGGCCGTGGCCTTCACGGCGGGGACGTGTGTGCGCCAGAACGTGTTGAAGGCACACATGAACAGCTCACGAACGTACTTGCTGAAAATGCTGGCCAGCGCGATCGGCAGATGGTGGCTCTCACCTTGCTGAATGAAGCGGATTTCCCATGCGGCCTGCGGGCGGAGCAGCCGGTAGGCGCTGGTGGTGTCCGTCTCCTCGATGATTTCGAGCCGGGCATCCTCAAACGCGGTCATCAGGGGCTGGCCGTAGTTCTGGCGTCCGCCCTGTTTGTCGATGTAGACGCTCATCGTGTCGGCGCCGTCGGCCTGCGCCATGCGTTGGATCAGGCGGATCGTCTGGCCGAGCAGGGCGACCGACTTGTTGCGCGTCGCGCCGACAAGCCGGTTGAAATGGCCTTCGAGCAGGATCTCGCTTCCGGCGCCGACGAATTCGATGCCGCTGCGGGCCAGGCTGGTTGCCAGGACCGTTCGCTGCGTGCTGATGGCGGTCGGGTCGTTGGCGGCGGGCAGGTCGAAGTCGGCGTCCTGGTACCAGGGGTACTCTCGCAGACCATCGACCACACTGCGGTTCAATTGCCCGAGCAGCCCGCGGAGTGTCGGCGGGTAACGCCGTTGCGTGCCGTCGGCGGTCGGCAGGCAGAGGAACGCCAGCGCCGCACGTTCGAGCAGGCGCAGGCCGTCCTTGCGGCGGGACAGATCCTTGCTGTCGGCCACGACCAGGCGCGGCTCGCGGACACGGGCCTTCTGTGTAATCGCGTCGTGCAGCGGCTCCCACCAGTTCGTCGCAACCAGGGCCGTCGGCGCACGAAACGCGACCGCCGAGACGACCAGCGGCCCGAGCAGCGGTCCGTAGCCGGCCTCGTCGATCCCAACAACCAATGTGCGGCTGTTCGCGGCGGTCATAGCCGGCCATTATACGGGCCGGGCCGGGGGCGTCACGGATGATGGGTGTCGGGGCTCACAGCGTGCGGGCAAGCCACTCTTCGGGTACGCTGGTGCCGGTCTGGAGGCTCGGAGCTGTATGCTCGTTGTCATCAGGAGCGACTATGAAACGCGCGATCAGACTTTCCGTGGTGGCGGTGTGTGTGGGGAGCGTGACCGTGTCTGCCGTCGAGCGGTATGAGCCGACGTGGGCGTCGCTCGACAGCCGGCCGGTGCCGGGCTGGTTCGAGGATTCGAAGTTCGGGATATTCATCCACTGGGGTGTGTATTCCGTGCCGGCGTGGGGGCCCAAGGGCAAGTATGCCGAGTGGTACTGGAAGCACATGCAGGACAAGGACGGGCCGACCTGGAAGTTCCATGTGGCCCAGTACGGCGAGCGATTCCAGTATCAGGATTTCGCGCCGCGGTTCCGCGCGGAGCTGTTCAACCCGACGCAGTGGGCGGAGCTCTTCGCGCGTTCCGGGGCGCGTTATGTGGTGCTGACATCCAAGCATCACGAGGGGTTCTGTCTCTGGCCCAGTCCCGATAGCTGGAACTGGAACAGTGTGGACATCGGGCCGCATCGCGATTTGTGCGGTGAACTGACCGAGGCGGTCAAGGCGACCGGACTCAAGATGGGCTTCTACTACTCGCTGTACGAGTGGTTCCATCCGCTGTATCTGAACGAGCCGCAGCGGTACGTCGCCGAGCACATGATGCCGCAGATCAAGGATCTCGTCGAGCGATACAAGCCGTCGCTGCTGTGGACCGACGGCGAGTGGGAGCATCCGGAAGAGTTGTGGCGCAGCCGTGAGATTCTCGCATGGCTGTTCAACGAGTCGTCCGTTCGCGATGAGGTGGCGATCAACGATCGCTGGGGCAAGGAAACCCGCAGCCGCCATGGCGGCTTCTTCACGACGGAGTATTCGAAGCATCACCCGGGTGATGCGATTGGGGCGGAGCATCCGTGGGAGGAGTGTCGCGGGATCGGAGCGTCATTCGGGTTCAGCCGCAACGAGGATGCCGAGGACTATGCCTCCACGCGATCGCTGGTGCACCTGCTGGTCGATACCGTCAGTCGCGGCGGCAATCTGCTGCTCGACATCGGGCCGACGGCGGATGGTCGTATCCCGCCGATCATGCAGGAGCGGCTGCTCGGGATCGGCGCGTGGCTGAAGGTCAACGGCGAGGCGATCTACGGGACGCGGGCCTGGGCCAAGGCGCCCACGAGCGAGCACGTGCGGTTCACGGCCAAGGGCCAGGTCATCTACGCGATCGCACTCGACTGGCCGGGCGCTGAATTTGTGTTGGAGATTCCCGATGCGGCCGGCGATGTCCGGGCCACGCTCCTCGGCTACGAAGGCCCGCTGGCGAGCCGCGTCGACGCCGGCAAGCTTCATGTCGCCGTGCCGGTGCTGGCACCGAACGCGCTACCCTGCGAGCATGCGTACGTCTTCAAGCTGGAAGGCCTGGAGTAGTCGCCGCGAACACCTGGTTCCTGCGTAAGTCGTAACGGGCGTTCAATCCCGGATATCGCTGGCGTCGTCGATGAGGTCCGGCACGTCGTCGTCTTGGTCGGCGGCGTAGCCTTCGTTCTGGACTTCGTGCTGAACCTGGTGGCGGAAGCTCTCCCATTCGTCGAGCGTCATGGTGACTTCGCGGGCCTGGCTGCCCTTGTAGTCACCGACGATACCGGCGGTGGCCATCTGGTCGATCAGGCGGCTGGCGCGGGAATAGCCGATCGTGAGCCGCCGCTGGAGCAGGCTGACGCTGCCGCGCTTCGTTTCCAGAATGATCCGAACAGCATCGTCGAAGAGCGGGTCGCGCTCGCCGCTGGCCATGGAGTCGTCCGACCTCATGCGGATCAACTCGGGATGGAACTCCGGCTCG
>JAFGKA010000235.1 GCA_016928855.1 Phycisphaerae bacterium | reverse complement strand
TCACGCAGTTCTCAAACCGGGCGTTGAACCATGTGATGAACTTCCCGGTGGCCAAGGGCCTCGGCGCGTTCGTGAAGGTCTGGCCGACCGACTGGCTCTATTTTTCGATGGCCGGTATTGACCCCTATGCTCGGGTGTCGCGCACCGGCTTCGATACGGGCTTCCACGGTCCAGCGCACTTTGTGGGCAACTGGGAGTTTGGCCTGACGCCGAAATTCGAGAGCGCCAACGGCAAGCTGCCGGGCAACTACAAGTTCGGCTGGTGGTACAACCCGCGCGTGCTGACGGTATTCAAGAACACGCTCGGCGGGTCGCTGCGGACCGAGACCGAGAACGGCGGCGTCGGCTTCTACCTCAGCTTTGACCAGATGGTCTGGAAAGAGAATAATGACCCGAAAGACAAGCAGGGTCTGGGCCTGTTCTTCAACTACGGATTTGCCCATGGCGACGTGAACCGCGTCGAGCACTTCTGGTCGCTGGGTGGCCAGTATCAGGGTCTGATTCCGACGCGGGACAAGGATGTGCTTGGACTGGGCGTGGCCCAAAGTATGCTGTCGAATCAGTACCGGCACGAGATCAACAGTCGGGCAGATCGGGAGACCGTATACGAACTGTATTATGCGATTCAGATTACCCCATGGTGCGCGATTACACCTGACGTTCAGGTGATTACGAATCCAGGGGGCACCAAGGACGCTCGTGACGCGCTCGTGGGCGGCGTGCGAGTCAAGATTGATTTTTGAACCAGTTGGAGGTTAGTCATGTTGAAGATGCGTTTCGCGCGTAAAGCGAAGCTCGCGCTGCTCTCGACCTTTGCCGTGGCAGGCAGCACCATGTTCAGTTCCTGCGGGATGGGGGACATCTGGGACAACATGGTCGCCGGTGCCCTGGCCGGTGTGAAGGGAGCCACGACGAATTGGGTGGACGGCTTGATCATCGATTTCAACGAATTCATGGAAGCCACTCCCGATACTCCAATCGACACGCCGTGACGATCGGGAGCGAATGACCCGACGCCAAGCCGTTCGGGTCGGTATCGCCAGCGAAAGAATGAGGCTGCTTCCTTCACGACTGTGCGGGAAGCAGTCTTCGCGCGCGAAACTATCGGACGTTCTGCCGCCTCCCGTCGACTTTGTTCGATGACCTGACCAAACAGCTTGACTGTGCCGCGGCTGTATTTGACGTTTGCTCCACACGCATTCGCCGGGTGGGGCCAAAAAAGTGCTGCGGGCTGCGATGTCTTCGTTATTGCTGTTGGCGTTGGGCTGTGCGCAGAATTCCGCCGGCCTGACGTGGTCGTCAGGCTTGCTGTCGCTCGAAGCGGAGGCGCTGGCCGGGCAGCGGGCGGCGCCGGCGGTCGAGGGACGGCACGGTGGTGTCGATGACGATCCGGTCGCAACGCAGCGGTTGACCCGTATTGGGACCTCGCTCGCGCCGTGTGCAACAAACGGGCCGAAGACTTGGCGATTCTGCCTCCTGGCTTCCGATAAGGTCAACGCTTTGGCGCTTCCGGGCGGGCTTGTCTATGTGACTCGGGGGCTCTACGAACGCATCGGCCGTTCAGACGCTCTGCTGGCCGCGGCCATCGCACACGAAATGGGCCATGTCATCCACAAGGACGGTCTCAAGCCGCGGTGCGGGACCGTTGACGAGGCCATTGATCGCGAGACTCGGGCTGATCGGTACGGGGCTCGATTGCTTGTGGCGGCCGGGTATCCGTCGCATGCGATGGCCGAGTTGCTTGAGTTGACTCGCGACGTACATCCGGCCGGCTGGGTTGATATCCGTGTCCAGAATCTGCCAAGCGACGCGTGGGCGTCGCACAGGTCCGGGAATCTCGCCGAAACCCAATCCGGTGGCTAACCTCCCTGTTATTCGCACCTTTCTGCTTCCGTCTTGGGCTGCTTCTCGCTTGACAATGCGGCGGTTCCCTCATAGAGTACAACGACTGCAACATTTCTTTCCGTGCAGGGAATGAATCCGCGAGGGGCATGGTTAAGGGAATGTTGGGTCACTTGTTGCGAGTGAGAGAGAAGCAGATAATTCGGCTACGGGAGGTTAGTGGAATGTTGAACCGGACGATCATGAAGGCTGTGCTCTCCGTCCTGTTGGCGATTGTGGGCGTTTCGCTGTCGGCGTGCAGCAATGCCCAGGAGAGCGGATTGACGGGCGATGTGCACGAGCGGCATGCTTCTGGCATCGATAGCCAGGTCGGCGATCAGTGATTCGCATGCGTTCGTCGTGACGATTCCCCGGTTTCGGGGGCGAATGAACTAAGGACGGGATGCGGGGCCACGAGCGTTCCTCGCATCCCTTTTCTTCGCGCACGACTCAGAACGATACGAGACAGTGCCAGACGTACGTGTACGCGAGAGCGTCGATGTCCTCCCATACACGTCGGACCAATTCCTCGTCGCCGGTGATCTCGGGCAGTTCCTTACGCTTCTCGTCCCACGGGATGCAGACGCCTGGTTTCTTGCTGGGTTCAGGCTGGCTTGGCATACGAATGGCTCCTTCCGGCCGGAGATCGTGTCACACTCAGTACACGCCGTACTCCCGGGTAAAATCGGTTAGCGCCTGGATGTTTTCGACTTTCGCGTCATTCTGGATGATCGCGCTGGCGTCCATGACATAACCGCCGTCGCGGGCGACGCCGTCGATGACCGCCTTGCAGCGGGCCCGCACATCGTCTGGCGTGGCGAATCCAAGCAGATCATTCGGAATTCCACCGCTCAGGCAGAACTTGTGGCCGATCGCCTTGTGGAT
>JAFGKA010000234.1 GCA_016928855.1 Phycisphaerae bacterium | reverse complement strand
TGCTCTGGCAGGCGGCCGACTGGTTTTGTAAGATGGTTGTTGATTATCAGTCTCGGCGCCCGGAGGGGGCCGAACCTGCCATCCGTGCGGAGGACTGCCAAATGAATCGCGATTTTCGAGTTACCGGGTCGTCTCGTCGTGATGTTCTGAAGGGCGCTGCCGGGATGGTAGCCGCGGCCCTGACCGGTGGCCGTGTGGCCCACGCGGCATCCGGCGAGACCGCCGCGCCCATCGTGCACAAGCGGGTGCTGCGGATTGCCCACCTGACGGACATCCACGTCCGGCCGGAGTACCACGGCGACAAGGGCATGGCCGCGTGCCTGCGCCACGTCCAGGAACACTCCCGTCCCGATCTCGTCCTCAACACCGGCGATACCATCATGGATTCCATGCAGACCGAGCAGGCCCGTGTGCGGATGTACTGGGATCTTGCCCAGCGGATCTGGAAGACGGAATGCAGCGTGCCCGTCGAACACGCCATCGGAAACCACGACGTCTGGGGCATTCGCAAGGAACGCAGCAAGACGACCGGCGACGAACCGCTCTACGGCAAGAAGTGGGTCATGTCTCTGCACGGATGGGAACGGCCATACCGCAGTTTCGACCGCGCCGGTTGGCACTTCATCGCGATCGACACGATCGGGACGGACAACGATTACTATGGCTGCATCGACGAGGAGCAGTTCGAGTGGCTCGCCGGGGATCTGGCCCGGGTGGACCCCAAGACCCCCATCCTGGTCTTCGGCCACATCCCGCTGCTGTCGGTGGCCGCATTCTTCAAGGGCAAGAGCGAGGTGGAGGATGGCTTTGAGGTGCCGGCGCGCGTCATGGTCAAGGATGCCCGCATGATCAAGGATCTCTTTCGCAAGTATCCGAACGTCAAACTGGCTCTCAGCGGGCACATTCACCTGGTCGATCGCGTCGACTACCTTGGCGTCAGCTACCTCTGCGGCGGTGCGGTCTCCGGCAACCGGTGGCGCGGCGCGTTCCAGGAGTGTGAGCCGGGCTACGGCGTTATCGACCTGTACGCCGATGGCACGTTCGAAAACGAGTACGTCACCTACGGCTGGAAGGCCCAAACCTGAGAGGCTGGACCGATTCCGGCAACAAGGGCAAGCCTGCAGACCGAAGGTCGGGGGGGACCCGTGTCGTTGCCCGTTTGGCGCCGTTTCGCCGCCGGATCCCGGGCGTATCCGTTTTCGGCAAGGATCTTTTGCGTGCCCGGCAATAAAGGCCGGAATACGACGTTCAATGGAGGATGGGGGCTTCTCTTACGTTGTGGCTATAGAGGTACAGAAACATGTGGCGGAGTCTTCTCGTTCTGTGTGTCTCGGGCGTCCTGGCGGTCAACATCACAGTCGCTGCGGAGGCCGAACCGGCCTCGCCGCCGGCTCGTCCCAACATCGTCGTGATCGTCGCGGATGACCTTGGCTACGGCGGGTTGAGCTGTTGTGGCGGCGACCTCGAAACCCCCCAGATTGACGCGCTGGCCAAGAGCGGCGTTCGGTTCACTAACGGGTACGTCTCGTGCCCTGTTTGCAGTCCGACCCGCGCGGGGCTGCTGACCGGCCGATACCAGCAGCGCTTCGGGCATGAGTTCAACCCGGGGCCGCCCAGCGATGCATCGATCACCTTCGGCCTGCCGCTGACAGAAGTCACCATCGCCGATCGGCTCAAGGCTGCCGGCTATACCACGGGCATGTTCGGCAAGTGGCATCTCGGCCACGATCGCGAGCGTTTGCCGCTCGGCCGGGGCTTCGTGGAGTTCTTCGGATTCCCGGGCGGCGCGCACAGTTACGTCAAGTCCATGGTCGGCACGCCGAACGCGATTCTGCGCGGCAATGAGCCGGTCGATGAGAAGGAATACCTGACCGACGCCCTCAGCCGCGAAGCTGTTGCGTTTGTCGATCGGCACGGCAAGGACAGCAACCCGTTCTTCCTGTACCTTCCGTACAACGCCGTGCACACGCCGATGGAAGCGCCCGAGAAGTACATGGAGCGGTTCGGAAAGATTCAGGATCCCGTACGCCGCAAGCACGCGGCCATGCTGGCAGCCATGGACGATGGTGTCGGCGCTGTGATGGCATCGCTCCGCAAGCACAATCTGGAAGAGAAGACGCTCATCTTCTTCTTCAGCGACAACGGCGGCCCGACGCTGTCCAACACATCGAGTAACAAGCCGCTGCGGGGCTACAAGGGCCAGGTGCTCGAGGGCGGCATCCGCATCCCGTACATGGTGGCATGGAAGGGGCATCTGCCCGCCGGAAAGGTGGATGATCGTCCTGTGATCCAGTTGGATATCATGCCGACGGCGCTGGCGGCTGCGGGTGGAAGCCTGCCGACGGACCGGCCGATCGACGGCGTGAATCTCATGCCGTACCTGACCGGCAAGAAGTCTGATGCGCCGCATGAGGCGCTCTTCTGGCGGCTGGGTGCGCAGGCAGCCGTGCGCCAGGGTGGCTGGAAACTCGTCCGGCGCGAGGATGCGCCAGGCGACGCCGAGCCGGCGCCGGCACGGAAGCGGAAGTCGCAGGCGGCGGATGATGAAGCCGGCGTGGTTGGCATCGACGGCATCGGCCCGCCCGGTATCGTGCAGCTCTATAACCTCGCGGCGGACATTCACGAAGACAAGAATCTCGCCGACGAGCATCCGGAGAAGGTCAAGGCGCTCTCCGCCGCTCTCGACGCCTGGGAGGCGCAACTGGCCAAACCCCTCTGGCAGGGCAAGGCCAAGTTTCGCGCCGATGGCGATTCGCAAGCGTCCGAATCCAAACGCGCGAAGAATGCACCCGCACGCGCCAAGCGCAAGCAGCCGTAGCGGTCAGTGTGTCTCCGCCGGCATCAGATCGTGAGGCAGCAACCGGTTGCGATGGGAACCAGGCGGTCCGGCCAGCGGGTCATCATGGCCGCCGTGGCGGCGAGGCCTGTGCAGTGGCATGGTGCCAGGATCCGGCAGCCGCAGCGTTCGATGGCTTCGAGCGAAAGCTCGAGACGTTCCGTCGAGGCATTCACCAGGTGCATGCCGCCGATGACCGCGTGGATGCGATCGGTGCCGGTCAACTCCGTGACGTATGCAAGCGTGTTCACAATGCCGGAATGCGCGCAGCCGAGCACGAGAACGACTTTTCCATCGAATTGCAGCACCAACGCTTGATCGTCAGGCAACGGGTCTGGTTGCGTGCAGGCTTTGTCGATGAAAAAGGGTCCGCCAGTGTCTTCGAACGTTGTATGTCGCGGGATTGCGCCCGTGACCTGGATGTCGGGGGTCAGCTCCGTCGGGCCGGCGGTCTCGATGACCGCCGCCGCGTGTTCGCGCACCTGTTCCAGTTTGGAGATTGGCGAGCCGATGTACCGGTTCTCGCCGTTGGAGCCGGCGGCATACTTGGCCCCGAACGCCGCCGGATGAACGAAGACGCGTGTGTGTGCGAGGCCTTTCAGGATATGTGGCAGCCCGCCGGTGTGGTCGTAGTGCCCGTGGCTCAGGACAAGATCATCCACCGTGCCCAGGTCGATTCCGAGCTTCTCGGCATTGTGCTTAAGGATGAGACCTTGGCCGGTGTCGAACAAAATCCGCCGGCCGGCCGCTTCAATCCACAGCGCCAAGCCGTGCTCGCCGAGCAGACCGGCGCGCCCCGCCCGATTTTCGGCCACGACGGTGATGTGAACACTCTCGCCCATAATGCGGTTCCGTCCTCAGTGCGACAGGTTGTCCTGTTCGTAGAACATCGCTTCGGCGGACGACTTCACGGCGCCGCCCTGGATGATCTCGGATTCGAGTCGATACGCGGGCGGCGAGTCATCGGCTATCCATGCGCGGATACGCGCCGGCGTGTCGATCGCCACCGGCCGCTCGAAGCGGATCGACAGCTTCGCCGTAACGGCCAGGATCTGGCGCGCGAACAGGCAGTGGGTCATCGCTGCGTCATGCAGCAGTGCGATGACGCCGCCGTGTACCTGGCTGGCGTAGCCCTGATAACGGGCATCGCAATCGAAGGCGGCCTCGACGCTGCCGTCTGGCTGCGGATCGAACCGCAGACCGAACCCGGCCTCGTCGCGAGGCCGACAGGCGATACAGTGCCGGTGGCAAAGCTTGGTCATGACGGATTCCGTTTCAATGCGCACAGCCGGTATGGTCGCACGCATTGTCGCCGCCCGCAAGGTTGCCGTTGAGGTAGGCCTGGACGGCCGCCCGCGCATCACCCGATTCGACACCCACCACGACGTCGATGCCTCGTTCCGCCAGCAGATCACGGGCGCGGCCGCCCATGCCGCCGGCCAGTACGACGTGCACACCTTGCTCCGCCAGCCAGACCGGCAGCAGGCCCGGCTGGTGCGGCGGCGATGCGAGCGACATTTCGTTCTGGATTGTGGCACTGTCGGGCTCGACATCAAAAACGCGAAACTCGGGTGCGTGGCCAAAATGGGCACACACCTGACCATCTTCGCAGGGTAACGCAATACGTTTCATGTTGTCTCCTTCGTTGCAGGCGGGCGAACCTGCGGGGTTGAGGGTTTCTTGTGGTTCATATCGTTCACGTCGTCATGCCGTGACCGTTGCCGCCGGCCAGGTGTTGCATCAACACGGCGTGCAGCTCGCACACCGCCCGCCCCGCCGGACTCTCCGGCGCATGTTCGATCAGGCTTGCGGCGGCCAATTGTGATTCAACAATCGTTTCGTCATACGGAATACGTCCGAGCAGGGGCATCTTCAATCGCACGGTCTCGGCTTCCACTTCGTCGGCTAACTCCGGGGCAAGGTCGCACTTGTTGAGGCATACCGCGCCTGGCACGCGGAAGTGCCGGACCATCTCTGCTGCTCGCCGCAGGTCGTGCACGCTCGACACGGTCGGCTCGACGACGATCAGCACCAGTGTGGCGCCGCCGATCGACGCGATGACCGGGCAGCCAATGCCGGGTGGGCCATCGGTCAGCACCAGTGCTGCGCCGGATTCTTTCGCGACACGCCGGGCCTCACGACGGACCTGGCTGACCAGTTTGCCGGAGTTGCCCTGTCCGATCTGCAGGCGCGCGTGCACCATCGGCCCGAAACGCGTAGTGGAGACGTACCACTCGCCGGTCGTCCGGGGCTGCATCGTGATGGCATACGTCGCGCACACCGCGGTGCAGGCCGCGCAGCCTTCACAATCCATGGCATGTATACTCGCCGTGTAATCCACGAACTCGTTCGCGGGCCCAGCCAGCGAAATCGCCCGGAAGCGGCAGGCGTGGATGCACTGCCCGCAGCCCGTGCACGCGGCGCTGTTGATGTGAGCGAGCGTCCCGCCGATGAACGCTTCACGCTGTTGAATCGCCGGAGCGAGCAGCAGGTGCAGGTCCGGGGCCTCGACGTCGCAGTCGGCCAGAACCTTGTCTTCGGTCAGCGCCGCCAGGCAGGCCGTCAGGCTCGTCTTCCCGGTGCCGCCCTTGCCGCTGATGACCACGAGTTCTTTCATCGTGCCACGCACCCTTCGATGGCATCAGCGATTTGCATGAATGTGGCCTCCAGCTCAGGCATCGCGTCAATCGCGAGCACGCCGCGAGCGCCTGCCCGGGCCAGCCGCGGGTCGTTCGGAATCTCCGCGAGGATGCGGACGTTCTCCCGCTCGCAATAGCGATGCACGCGATCATCGCCGATGCCGATTCGGTTGATGATGACGCCGAACGGCAGCCCGAGTGTCCGCGCGAGGCCGACGGCCAGTTCAAGGTCATGCAATCCGAACGGCGTGGGCTCGGTGACCAGGCAGACCCGGTCGGCGCCGCGAATCGCCTCGATAACCGTGCAGCTCGTGCCGGGCGGCGCATCGAGCACGACGGTCGTGTCCGGCTCGGCTCGTCGTCGCAAAGCGGCAATCACCGGAACCGCCCGGGCCTCGCCGACCTTGAGCCGGCCTTGCGCGAACGTGCCGCTTGGTACAACGCCGTCATCGACCCAGCCAACCTCGCGCGAGACCTCGCGAATTGCATCGTCCGGGCAGACGAGGATGCAGCCGCCGCACGAGTGGCAGAGTTCCGGCAGGACGAGCACGCCGTTCTTGCTCGAAAGCAACGCGCCGAATTGACAGAGCCGGCTGCACGCGCCGCACAGCCGGCACGCCTTCGCATCGACCGCTGGGTAGTGCACGAACACCGGCGCCGTATGCTCGATCGTCGGCCGGCAGAACAGGTGGCAGTTCGGCTCTTCCACGTCGGCATCGAGCAACTGCACCCGGTGACCAAGCCGC
>JAFGKA010000233.1 GCA_016928855.1 Phycisphaerae bacterium | reverse complement strand
CGCAGCGGCTCGGCCGCCGGCACGTGCGGTATCACAATATCGCCCGAGCGGATCGCGACCGCTCGCGCGAAACCGGTATAGTCCGGCCGGACCTCCGCGCCCTTGTCGTAGACACGGATCTTCTCGGCCGGCTCCATGTCGTCGAACGTGGCCATGCGGTCCGTGCCGACGACCGTCATCTTGCGAATCTTGTGCGGATCGAGCCAGCTCACGTGCACGTGTGCGATGCGCCCATCCGCGAACCGCAGCAGGGCGAACACGACATCCTCGACGCCTTCCTGCAGGTAGCACTGGCCGGAGGCGCTTACGCTGACCGGCTCGGCGCCATAGAGGTAGCAGATGACGGAAATGTCGTGCGGCGCCAGCGACCACCATGCGTTCTCGTCCTGGCGCACGATGCCGAGATTCACGCGCTGAGTATACATGTAATAGACGCGGCCGAGCGAGTGATCGCCGATCATCGCCGCCAGACGTTCCACGCACGGGTGATACAGCAGCAGGTGGCCGACCATCAGCTTGCGGCCCTGGCGCGCCGCGCGGGTGACCAAGTCTTCCGCGTCGCGGGTGGAAAGGCACAGCGGCTTCTCGACGAAGACGTGTTTGCCGGCGTCGAGTGCCTGGGCGGCCAGCTTGTAGTGGGTGGCCGCTTCCGTGGCGATGATCACGGCATCCGTGCGGTCATCGAGGGCGACTTCGAAATCGGTCGTTCCGCGGGCGTCCGGCGCGAGCGGCTTCTGGGCGGCGAGGGTTTTCGCGTCGGCATCGCACACGCACGTCACCCGACACCGCGGCGTCTGCGCGAAACTGCGCAGTACATTCCGACCCCAGTTACCAACGCCAATGACCGCTACATTCAGGAGCTCGCCCACGATTCGTCCACTCCATCGGCACCGTGTGGGCCGGACACGGCTGCGCCCGTAAGTCACGAGACGGCCGGATTATAGATGCGGTAGGGTGGGTACGCAACTCGCCGTGGCTGCTCCTCCGGCGCCAAACGAGGCGGACTGGATTCCCACCCGGGCCGGCGTATAATGCGCTAGCGTCCCTGCCTTCCGGCGCCGCCTCCACGAGGTACCTGCCGTGCCAGACATTCCTGCGATGAACCACCCGTTGCCTGAGACCGAATGCGTCACCGGCATTCTGCGCGAGACGCAGCTTCGGTGGGCCCGCATTGCCTTGGTCATTGCGGCGTGCATCCTTGTTGCCTGGACCGGACTCTTTGCCCTTGGCTTCATCGTGGCAGACCACGCCCTCGACAGGGGCGTCCCCCTGCACGTTCAACGCCTGCTGAATCTGGTGTACCTCGTCGTCATGGCGGCAGGTACGGCCGTGCTGTTCGTGTTGCCGTTTGTCCGGCACATCAGCGACCTCTATGCCGCCCGCCTCATCGAGGCGAGTCACAGACCCATGCGGAATTCACTCATCAGCGCCATTCAACTCGGCGATTGCCCGGAACTTCCCGGTTCGGTGCGTGCGGCGCTGGTGGCGCAAGCTGCGGAGGATGCAGGCCGGGCGGATGTGGGTCGCGCGGTTGCGTCGTCAACAGCGACCCGTTTGCGGCTGGGCGGTGCGGCGATCGGCCTCGTCGCGGTGATGTTCGTCGGCTATGCGTGCGTGGCGCCGAAAGCGATCTGGCCGTCGCTCCTGCGCGCGTTCGGCTCCACACGGCCGGCGCCCACGCGGACCCAGATTCTCAGCGTGGAGCCGGCTGACGGGACATCCCTGGTCTGCGGCCGAGCGGTTACGTTTGTGGCAATTCTGGATGGTCAGCAACCGGGCGAAGCGCACGTCCACTTCAGCGACGACGCAGGGGCCACGGTGCTTGCCGGCCAGCGACTGTCCCTCCTGCCGGTCAGTTCGCCAGCCGAATCGCAAGCCGGCCGGGCATGGGAAGGGACCAAGACCGCCGACGACGTGCAGCGGACGATGTATTGGCGCGTGACCGCCGGGGATGCGGAAATGGACTGGCGCCAGCTCGAGGTCCGGCCGGTGGCGGACGTCGCCTCGCTTCGCGTGTTCGGCGAACCACCCGCCTACACAGGTCTGCCGCCGTTCGAGGTGCCCGTGGAGGCATCGGGTGAGGTCGTCACCGTCATTGGCACGCGAGTCACGGTGGAGGCGACAACGAACGTGCCCGTCCGCGATCCGGTCCTGCAGATCGGATCGGATGCCGGCGCCGAGCCCGAACTCCGGCTCCTGATGAAGCCGGTGGAACTCGACGCACGTCACATTCGCGGCCAGTTCACAGTGGCGCGCGATGGCTGGTACTTGTTGCGATTCCTCGACCGCTTCGGTGAGCCTGGCCGTGACCCGATCCGGCACCGGATTCAGGCCGTCGCGGATGCGGCGCCAAAGGTTGTGGTCGATCGTCCGGCCGGCGACATCGAAATGCGCGCCGAGGAGTCGCTGAGCCTGCGGGGCAGCATCACCGATGACTTTGGCGTCGATCGGCTGGCGATCGAGTATACAGCCGCGGGGCAGACGGGCCTGGTCTCGTTGCCGCGACCGCTGACACGGGCGTCTACCCAACCGACGTCGGCCGAGACTGCCGTGCATGCCAGCGTGCCCTTGAGCCGTTTCGGCGCGGTTCCGGGCGATGTGATCGAATGGTGTCTTGTGGCGTGGGATAACCGTGTCGGCTCTGATGGGCGCCCCGTGCCACAGAAAGGCGCCAGCACGCGACGGCGCATCCTCGTCGTGGTCCCCGAGTCGCTGACGAGCGACGAACCCGAAAGCGAAATGGATACCTCTGCTGCACCAGACAGCCCCGACGAGGCAGCGGGCGAAGGTGACAAGCTGGCTTCCGGTCCAAAGGCGACCGACGCCACGGGTGAGGCCGGCGAGGCGTCTATGGGCGACGAGAACAACACTGCCGACTTAGATCCTTTGCGGCAGTTTGTGCAAGCACATGAAAAGGAACTCGCCAAGCTGGCTGAGCACCTGAAACGTTCCGACGAAGTCGCATCACAGAAGAAAGCGTCCGATCTCGATGGCGAGGGTGCAGCGAAGGCCGAAGCGACGGAGTCGGCCGAGGTTGCACAGACCGAGGCGGCGGGGAAGGCTACACCAGGCGGTGATGACGAGGAAGCGACCGAGGCTCGCAACGCCGGAGCGGCTACGGAGCGGAACGAGGCCGGTGGTGAGCCGACCGCACCTGGCGAGAACGAGCGCGAGGTCGCAGAGCCACCGCCCGACATGAGCGACGAGGCCGCCAAAGCCACTGGCCAAGACGCCGCGAAGAGCGAGGCGCTACCATCGGACGAAAGCGAGTCCGCCGGAGAAGGACCGGCGCAGGGCACGTCAGAGGGGCAGGCCCAAGGCGAAGAAGAGTCGCAGGTCACGACACCCGGTGAGTCCGAGGCCACCGCCGAATCCGAATTGGCGGCCGAAGGCAAGGGCCAGAGCGAAGCGCGAGGCGAGGCTGAATCGGAAGGCCAAGCCGAGGCGCAGGAGGTCTCGGACGGCGATACAGCAGACAGTGCCGAAGGCGGCCAATCCAAGGTTCAAGGAGAGAGTGAGGGTCAGCCCAAGGCAGATGCCCAGGCTACCGCGGATGCCGAGGGAGAGGGCGAAAGCGAAGGCGAAGGGGAGAGCGAAGGCAAGGGTGAAGGTGAGGGCGAAGGCAAGGGTGAAGGCGAGGGTGAGGGCAAAGGCAAGGGTGAAGGTACGGGCGAGGGAGAAGGCCAGGGCCAGGGCGAAGGCAAGGGGCAGCCGGAAGGCCCCACCAAGGGGGACGGATCGACCTCCGAACCAGGTCGCGGTGCAACCGGTGGGGATGTGCCGGACGGGACGGACGACTCCGTCGCTCCAGGCGAACCATTGCCGCGAACCACGTCAGAAAACGAACCGACTTCCGCCGCCGTGGGCGAGTCGCTTCAGGTCATCGACGCCCTGGAGGCCCGGCTGCGCGGAAGTTCGCTTGATCCTGAGATGCTGAACGAGTTGGGCTGGGACGTGGCTCGTGCCGAGCAGTTCGTGCAGGCCTTCCGCCGCGCCGAGGAACAGGCCCGGCAGCAGGGCAGTCCGTCCGGCGGGGGGGCTGCGACGCCGACATTCGAAAGCACGATTGAAGCTACTGTGACTGTAGAGGAAGGTCGCGGACGGCAGGCTGACGTTGCACCGCTGGCGGACACGCACCAACGCCCAACGGATGACACACGCGGCCTCTTTGAGGTCGGCCAGCAGCGCGTGCCGCGCGAGTATCGCCCGCTGCTCGAAGCCTACTACAAATCCCTCGCGGCTGAACGGCGTTCGACGACGCAGCCTACCTCTCCAGAGTGATCGCCACGAGCACAGGCGCTGCGGGGGTGTCCAGATCACGGAAGACGATCTTGTCGATCACGGCGGGGCGCAACTCGACGCCGAGCACGTTCAGATGCCACAGGTCGCCTCTGCTGCCGCAGAACACATCCGCGGCCGTGGGCTTGCCCGTCCAATCCTCAATGGTCTGGCCGGTGATCAGCGGCACCACTTGGTGCTGACCGTCAGCGTAGTGAATCACATATTCCGCCACCGCACCCCATTCGCCCGCGCCGCTGTCGGCGCCCCCCCAGCCGCTCACGTTGCCGAGGAGGAACAGCCGCTTCCCTTTTTTGCCCACGGGGATCTCGACTTCCGTGGGCAGGGCCGCCTCAGCCGGTGCCTTCGGTGAGTGCAGGACGACGAAGCCGCGTCCCTGGTTGGCCGCAGGGTCGATCACTTGGAACGGCACGCCACACATCACCCGTTGGCCGACCGGCAGGCCCGCAAACACGTATTTGCCTGGATTCTTCACGCCGAACGGCGCCGTCAGCGGATCGGTGTTGGCCAAGTCCGACAGGTCGATTGCCTCCGCACGATCAGCCCGGATCTCGATCGACAGCGGCAGATCCACGACCCCGAAGATGCGTCGAGTCCGCGGCGGGGCGTCCTTCATGTACTCGGCTACCGCCGTCGGGTAGTCCCAGTCCGTCCGCTGCTCATCGCGGTAGACAACCTCGATCCCGCCGACCGGTTGGACCAATCGCCGCGATCGCGGAAGGTAAAGGAGGGTACGGCGGGCTGGGCGTTCAGTCGCCCGACGCAGATCCACCCGAACGCCGTCCTTCTGGCCCGCGACGCGGAGGCTCAGCACGCCGAAGTGGGTTGGTGCTCGTTCCACGCGGATCTCTCGTCCGTCAGCCAGCCAGGTGTCCGGAACGGCTGCAAGCAGGTGCAGTTCATCGTCTCGCTCGTGCACAATCATGTGCCGCAGCAGGATGGCGAAGTTACAGGCGCCGGTGACGTGCGGGATTGTGTCGGCCCAGGCGAATCGCCGCTTGAAGAAGATGCCTTCAGGAAATGCGTGGGTGGCCGACGAGTGCAGCAAGTACCAGAAGTAATCCTCGACCACCTGTTCGTGCTCGCCGCGGGCCAGGGATGCCATCGTCGTGTACGCCGAGAGATACGGGTGAATCGCGTCAGGGAAGCCTGTCCAGCGGATCGTGCCTTCGCAAAAGCCCCCGTCATGGTTGCGCCGCACTTCATTGATGGTTGCCCCGACGCGGGGATCGTTGTGCTTGAACAGCTCGGTCGGCCAGAGCGTCTCGGTATTGCCCCAGTGCGTGCCCTTCGACTCCCAGCTTGGCGGAAAATACGGCAGGCCCGTGCGTTTCCACGCGGCATCAATGGCAGCTCGATAGTCAGCCGCTTCTTTCTCAAGCTCGGCCGATTCGTCGCGGCGGCCAAGGGTCTTTGCGCAGTCGGCCGTGCAGAGCAGGCCTCGAAGATTCCACAAATCGTAACCTGCGATGTGATGCTTGCCGTCCCACAGGTACTCGCCATCAGCCAGCGCATTGGGGAGGATGCCCGCAAAGGGCGAATCGGCCGGGGCCTGCTGGCGAGCCTGCATCAGCCACTCAACGGCTCGCCGCATCTTGGGGTATGTTCCCTCAAGCCATGCGCGGTCGCCCGTCATCTTGTAGTACTGCCAAAGGACCCACAACGCCTGACCGTTGGCGTCGAACTGGCCCTCTTGTGATTCGAAGCGTCCGTCGGGCCGCTGGTATTCGAGATATCGGCCGACGGCAAGGCGAGCGGCCTCCGTGAAGCCTGCCTCTTCCAGCTCCATTACCTGGTAGGCGCCGTCGCGGATGTAGAATTCGTCATAGAAGCCTTCCCCGCCGTGCACCTCGCCATGATCGCCGGCAATGAGCTGACAAACGTGCGCGGCCAACAGCGCCTCGTTCGATTTCGTGCAGGGCACCGAGATGTGACTTCCGCCCAGCATGGCCTGCTTCCAGAACTCGACGGTGCGGTCGAGCCACAGCTGGGTATCCACTGCCTCGGGATCCATTTGGGCTGGTTCGTAGGCAACGGTGCAGGCCACGTCCAACTCTTCGGCCGCCCCGGCGTGGAAATCCGTATTCTGGATCTTGTCGTGCTCAATGATCTCGATGCGTAACTTCTTGGGGATTTCCGCGTCGGTGTTCCCCGTTGTTCGGACGGTGATCCAGTTGAGGTAGTCTTCGCCGGCCACAGGCCAATGATAGGCGGCCTTCCAGTCCGGTACTGACGGCAGCGGCGTGGCCCAGAAGGTGAAATCGTAACGGACGGGCCCGTCGTTCGCGTGGATCTGTATGATTGGCAGCCACCCGGCCAGATTCGTCTTGACGCGTTCTCTGTCGAGCCGCGTCAGCTCCCGGCCGAAGCGAAGCCGCAGCTTGCGGTTGCCGGCGAGCAGCAATTCGTTGTCGGGCGTGATCCGCGTGCCATGGGCGTAGTCCTTCAGGCCGATCACGCTCCAGGAGTTGCGGAAGTAATCGAACGGCTCGTCGGTACCCTGTGCTGCGGCTGAAGAGATAGCGGCCGGCATGACAGCGAGCCAGAATGCAACCAACAGTTCTCGATGAAGGTTCATGTGCTAATTCCCTGTCGGCAAAGGACTGAGACTCTCCAGCGCTCAGCGGACCGTTGCGACAAACGTCATTCTCGGAACGTGGATCACACTTCGCTGAGCTTCTTGACCTCTTGAGCCTGTTCGAGGAAGTGGTCGGTGTAGCGCGGATCGACGCGCTGGCAGGTCTGTGTGGCCAGCTCGCTGATCCGCTGATACTCCGGATCCTCGGTTCGTGCGAAGAACTCACCCGCAAGAATCACCAGCCGCAGCAGGTGCCGCAGAATCAGCCCTTCCTGCTTCGTCAGATTTCGCGAGCCGACGAACTTGTAGAACTCGCATTCCAGGTCGAACGCCCCGCCCGCGATCCATTTCGGCTGCACAAAGACGGGCTCCGGCGCGGCGAGCTTCGCTTCAAACGCGATCTTGAGCATCTCCGGAAATGTCGGCGGGCGATCCTCCGGCTCGTCCCACTGGCTGGCCAGGCTGTGATCGCGTTCCTCTTCTTCGTCGTCTTGAGCGACCTTGGCGACCGTGACACCCATGCGCAGCATCTGCGGTTCGAGCACCTCGGTCTGCAGCGGCCCCGGCGGCATGTCCGGAATCCGCACATGTCGTTCGATTGCCGGCGGCACCTGCAACACCGACTCGAGCGCGAGGATCTTCTCCTCGAAGTTGCTTCGGGCGAGCTGCCGCGTCAGAAACGCGCCGTACAGCGGGTCAATGCTGCGGAATTCGAGTAGTTCTTGGATGCTCTCGTTCAACGTGACGTGCTCGCCGTCTTCCGAGCGGTTCAGATAGCCGAGTCCCGCGAGGTTATCAAGCATGAAGTCGAGTTGCCGGGTAAAGCCTTCGATCTTGTCCGGCCGGTTGAATCGCTTCGCGAGAAACTCCTGAGTCTCGTTCACGGTGCCGGTCCTGGTCAACAGGAACACGAGCACGTGGTACGGGATCATCGAGCGGCTCAGCAGCCTCGCCGGGCCGGCCTCGATCAGGGTCTTGAACTGCCCCTCGGTCCAGTACTGTTCGGTGCTGCGGCGGCTCGGCTTCTTGCGTTCGAGATCCTTGCGGGCTCGCAAAATGCCCGGATCCTTTGACTTCGGATCGATCTGGTCATACTTCTTTCGCCACTTGGCGAGCTTGGCGTCGTCTTCGTGCGCGATGGCGTACACGTAGCCCTGTGTATCGAATTGCGGCCGGCCCGCGCGCCCGAACATCTGATGCGCCGCCGAGGAGGGGATCATCTTTTTCTCGCCGTGCTTACCCTTGAGCAAGGTCGTCACCACAACCGATCGCGCCGGCAGGTTGACGCCCGCCGCCAGCGTCTCCGTGCAGATCACCAGCGGCACGAGCTTGCGGATGAACAGTGTTTCGACGATTTCCTTGTGCTTCGGCAACACGCCCGCATGGTGTACGCCCACGCCGCGAAGCAGCATCTGCCGCAGCTTCGGGCCCACGCCGTCGGCGAGATCGTCTTTCACCTCGGCGAGGTAGGCCTGGATCTGCTCGCGTTTCTGGGCACCGACGAGTTTGAGGCCCTTGAGCCGTTCCGCCACCTCCCAGCATTCATCGCGATTGAAGCAAAACACCAGTGCCGGCGCGCGGTTTGTTGCGTCGTCATCGGTGATCATGGCCGGCAGGTGCTCGGTCAGCAATTTGTCGCCGACCCAGATGAACTCCAGCGGCACGCGCCGCTCATCCGATTGCACCAGCCGCAGGTCGCGGCCGTGCTCGGTGCGCAGCCACCGTGCGAAGTCGTACGGGTTGCCCACCGTCGCCGAGAGCAGCATCAGCCGCACGTGCTTCGGCAGCAGCACGAGCGAAAGCTCCCAGACCACGCCGCGCTCGTAATCGTTGAAGTTGTGGAACTCATCCATGACAACGGCACTGACGTTTCCGAGATCCGCCATCGCGGGATCGCTACTGAGCAGATGATTGAGCAGGATTTCGGCGACGACCACGCGGACGATCGCCTCCGGGTTCTCGCGTCGGTTGCCCGTGATCAGCCCAATGTCGTCACGGGCAAACCCCCAGCGTTCGGCGAGATCCTGTATTTCACGGAACTTCTGGTCCGTCAGCGCGATCAGCGGGGTGGTGTAGTAGAGCCGCTTGCGTGTGTGAAGGGCCTCGAAGATCGCGGCTTCGGCGATGAGCGTCTTGCCCATGCCGGTCGGCGCGCAGACCATCACGCCCGCGTCCGATTCGAACCACGCGAGCAGGGCCTCTTCCTGCACGGGATACAGGTCGAATTCGATCGATTCAAGAAACGCAGAGCAGACTTCAGCACGGTCCATGGCCCCAGCATACCGTCAACGCGGTTACCTGTCGCCCCGCATGCGATGCCCGCCTCGGCGGGGTGGCGTGGGCCGACCCGCAGGGTTTGTTCGTACCTTGGTCTTCCCGTGTATGTCACGGGTGGCCTGGGTCCCGATGTGACGTCAAAAAAAGGGCCTTCCCGTGTCTTCGGACCGTATGCGGGTGGTCTTGCGCTAAGCCGTTGCGGTTGCGATGGCCAGCCAACCGAGCCGTCGACCAGTCGCGTCGGTCAGCGGCGCAATCTCCAACGGCGGATATTGACTTGGTGGAGGTACCGCGGCGTGTCCGGCTACGGCCGCCACGGAAGCGGATGCATGACGGCGTCCCGCGCCGTTGCGTGAGACTTCGGCGGCCAGATTGGTGTAGACAATCCGCCCCTGCGTGTCAGCCACCCAGACCGGCGTGCTGCACGGACCCCACAGTTTGGCCAAACATGTGGCAACATGGCTCCAAAGGGCGTCAGTCGTATCATCAACGACACCGAAACCGTGAATAGAAGGGGCGGCAGTACTCACTCGCGAACTCCGAAAGGCGTGAATCTGGGGGCCGGCTGCGCCCGCCAACCCCATTTTCATCGTATCGGCGACGGCCGCATGCCGCCTTGAGTGGTTCTGGTGACCGGACCTAACCTTCGTGTTGGCCGATGTTTGTGGCGTGTTCTCGCGTTTGGTCACAGTACAACCGCTTCGGTGCACGCCGGTGCGGTTGTGTTGCTGTTCAAATCGGTTTCGCTGGTCAGGAACGGTCAGGTCTTATCTTCATCGAGTTTCAACTCGACCTCGAATCGTTCTGTGCTCTTCATCATTTCGTCCCAGGTGACGATGCGCTGCTCATAGGCAGCCATGCGTCCCAGGATCGTCGTCAGGGAGCTGTTGGTGCTCTCTACGGCGTTGTTGGCTTTGTTGTTTCCGGCCCGGATGTCCTTCTCGAACGTCTTGATGTTCTCGATCGCGCCGGAGCCGTAGAGTCCCTCGTTCACGCCGCCGTCCCATTCCTTCTCGCCGGTGATCGCGACGCGGCCGGCGTAGTGTGAATCAACCGTGCCCCTGGTTCCGAAGATCCGCGCGCAGATGTCGTGGCGCATCTGATAGGCGTAGCCCTTAAGGAACTGCGTCGAATTGAAATCGATCAGCACATCATCAGGATACCAGAACGTGCAGATGAAGTGGTCCCAGCAGTCGCCGATGTTTGTTCGCGCCTTGCGCCCACCGGTGCCGAAGGCCTTGACCGGGTTGCCACGCAGGAACCAGTTGGCCACATCCAGCGAGTGCACGTTCTGTTCAACGATGATATCGCCCGAGAGCTTCTTGTCGAAAACCCAATAGCGCAGCCGGTCGGCATCATTCGTGGTCGGTTTCAGGCTGTCGTTGCCGAGGCGGCTGCAGTGGTAGAACGCCTCGCCGCAGACCGGGGCGCCGATATCGCCGGCGACGATCCGCTGGAACGCCTCCTGGAACACGGCGTCCGCCCGGGTCTGGAAATCGACCAGGAAGCAGACCTTGCCCTTGGCCTTCTCGCCGGCGGCGACGATCGTCTTGCAGCCGGGCACGTCCACAGCAACGGGCTTGGCGAGGTAGACATGCTTGCCCGCGTCAACGACAGCCATCGTCTGTTCGGGGTGGAAATAGGGTGGGCTCTCGATCGCGACCGCATCCACGCCGGACGCGATCAGCTCCTTGTACCCGTTGAGCCCTTTGTAGCATCGGTCAGCCGCGACACCGAGCTTCTCCTGGCCATTCTTGAGCCGATCAGCGAACGGATCGGCCAGTGCAACCACTTTGATGTTCGAGTTCTTGTTGAACAAGTCGCCCAGCCAGACTCCCCGGCCGCCCGAGCCAACGATGCCCAGTTCAATAGTCGAGTTGGCTTCGGAGCCGCGAACCGCCTGCGGTCTGACGATCGTGATGCCGGCCGCCACAGTGGCAGCGGTCTTGAGGAAATCGCGGCGAGCCATGCGTTGGTTGTTCGGCGTACGCATCAGTGCAGCCTCCTGTGTTTCGAAATGGGTCTCTGCCGTCAGCGCCGGGCAATGCCGGTGCGTGGCTTGGCATTGTACCAGGATCCCGCGACGTCAAAACCTCGGTCTTTGGCGGGAACCGTCCTGGCCGTCAGGCCTATCTCCCTCCGCGCCCCGACTTCATGGAAAGTCGCTCCGCCCCACGGTAGAATCCCCGACTGGCGTTCTTCCCCTGTCTTTCGAGGTACCGGCACATGGCGAAACAGTTTGAACTCGGATTCATCGGCGCGGGCAACATGGCCGAGGGCATTGCCGCGGGCATCCTTCAACAGAGGGTGCTGACCCCGGCGCAGCTCATCGCGTCCGATCCCGTCGAAGTACGGCGCACCCTGTTCGCCGAGCAGTTCAGCGTCGCGACGACCGACGACAACCGGCGCGTTGTGGCGGAGTCTCGTTGCCTGATGCTTGCGATCAAGCCGCAGAGCTTCGACGAAGTGATGGCTCCACTGGCCAACGCAATTACCGCCGACCACCTGCTGATCTCAATCATGGCCGGCATGAGCACAGAGCGGATCGCCGCGATCGCGCCGCAGGCCGCGGCGCGCGTGGTACGGGTGATGCCGAACCTGCCCATCCGGCTCGGCGCCGGCATGGCCGGCATGGTTGGCGGCCGGCACGCCCGGCCCGAAGATATCGCGTTCGCGAAGCAGCTCTTCGATGCCGGCGGTCAGAGTGTCGTCGTCGCCGACGAATCGCTACTCGACGCCGTAACCGCGGTCTCGGGTTCGGGGCCGGCGTACTTCTACTACGTCGTCGAAGCCATGATCGCCGGCGGTGTCGCCGCGGGCCTGACGAGCGACGATGCCCAGAAGCTGGCCGAACACACATGCCTCGGCGCGGCACGCATGATGATCGAAACGGGTGAGCCACCCGCGGAGCTGCGTCGCAAGGTGACCAGCAAGGGCGGCACGACGCAGGCCGCGATCGAACACATGGAAAACAGCGGCGTCAGCCAGAACATCCGCGAAGCGGTCCTGGCCGCCGCGCGCCGCTCGAAAGAACTCGGCAAGTAGCGCCTTCCGTACATCCGTGGCGAGGGGGCGCGGCCGTGTCTTGTGTGCCACTGCTCT
Organism: Phycisphaerae bacterium; assembly: GCA_016928855.1. GTDB lineage: Bacteria > Planctomycetota > Phycisphaerae > UBA1845 > PWPN01 > JAFGKA01. Next base: position 1,358 of record JAFGKA010000233.1, on the reverse strand, counting down.
GTGAGCAGTGCGAACTTTGCAGAAGAGCTGCACCAACGGAGCAACGATCGATGATGCGCGGAACTCTGTTCGTCTTCACCGTGATGATTCTTTGTGCCTCGCTTCACGGATGCAAAGACAACTCGCCGCCGGCGGCAGGCAACCAGTTGCTGACCATCGCCGTCATCCCGAAAGCCACCAACCATGAGTTCTGGAAATCCATCCACGCCGGTGCGGTCAAGGCCGAGCAGGACCTTGACGGCATCAAGATCGTCTGGAAGGGCCCGGCCAGGGAGGACGACCGTGAACAGCAGATCAACGTTGTGGACAACTTCGCCAACGCCAAGGTCGACGGCATCGTGCTGGCGCCGCTCGATGACGTCGCGCTCGTGCGGCCCGTGCGCGAGGCGACCGCCGCCGGTGTGCCCGTGGTTATCATGGATTCCGGTCTCAAGGCCGCCGCCGGTGAGGACTACGTCAGCTTCGTTGCCACCGACAACGTGGCCGGCGGTCGTAAAGCGGCCCAGTGCCTCGGCGCGGTTCTCGGCGGCAAGGGCAAGGTCCTCGTCATGCGCTATCAGGTCGGCTCGGACAGCACGACCAATCGCGAGGACGGTTTCGTTGGAGCCATGGCGTCCGAATTCCCCGAAATCGAGATTGTTTCGTCCGACCAGTACGGCGGGGCGACCACCGAGTCGTGTCACATGAAGGCCGAAAGTCTGCTCACGCGCTTCGGCGGCGAACTGGACGGCGTTTTCTGCGCATGCGAGCCGGCGGCGTTCGGCATGCTGCTGGCGTTGCGCGACGCGGGGTTGGCCGGCCGGGTCAAGCTGGTTACCTTCGATCCCTCCGAGAAACTGATCGAGGCCATGGCTGCCGGTGAGGTCCATGGCATCGTGCTGCAGGACCCGCTGACGATGGGCTACCTGGCCGTCAAGACGCTTGTGTCGCACATCCGCGGCGAGTCCGTCGCCGATCGGATCGACACGGGCAGCGAGGTGGCCACGCCGGACAACATGACCGAGCCGCGGATCGCCGAACTCCTCCGCCCGCCAATCGACAAATACCTCAAATGATCGTACCATCCCGCCCTTGAAGAGGACAGAATCACAGCCAGTGTAGCGGCCGGCGTCTCGCCGGCCGTTTTCGCGCGCGCAACGAACGGCTGGGGGGCTGACGCCGTGTCTGCCACCAACCGTGCAGGTCCGGTCGTCGGATCCGACGGATCGCTGGATTTCCGGGCCCACTGCTTTCTGTCCCCCGTGCCCGAGTTCTTCCGAGCCCCATGCTTACGGCCCATCGCGTACGGGGATCTTTTCCCCCGTCGAGGCGGCAGGCAACCGGGAAACTCCGATTTCTGGAGCAGATTGTTCCATTTT
>JAFGKA010000232.1 GCA_016928855.1 Phycisphaerae bacterium | reverse complement strand
TTGCGTCGGATCTTCGACCACAAGGGCTCAGCCCGACGCATCCTCTGGATAACGATTTCATCCGCTTCGTTCGTGTCGGCCCGCACGCCGCGGAGCTGCGCCAGGGCCACGAGGCCCCGGTGTGACAAGTCCGCGAACCGCATGCGCGTGATCGTCACGATCTCCTTGGCCAGCTCTTCCTTCGATGCCGACTTGCGGACGGGGCGCCGGGCCCAGACGCAGATGTCCAGCAGGGCATCGCGGTCGAGCGAGGCGAGCAACTCCTGTCGCTCTCGGATTCGGCGCAGCACTTCGCCGGGCGTCATCGTACGGTCGAGGCGCAGGCCCAGCTCCAGGCCGTATTCGAAGAGTTCGTCGGCCGGGAGATCCGACAAGACCGGTGACGTCTCGTGTTTTGGCTCGCTCATCATCCTACCCGACGAATCCCCACCGGTGGTGCAGCCACAACAAGATGCCAAGTCCGGACGCCAGCACGGCGATTTGCACCAGATCCACCGTAAACCGGCGCACGTTGATTCGCAATAGCTGCACGGCGGCGTATCGCCGAAGGGTCCGGCTTCGCGGATGCGCCGACCACAGCCGACCGGTCCAGGTTTGCAGCGTCTGGCCAAGGCGCAGGATGGTGTAGATGCCGCAGACGATCGCCAGCAACCACCGGTAGAACGCAAACAGGTCGAAGTCTCCCAGCATCACCGCATCCGGATGTGACATCCATTTCCGTCGAGACCCATCAGATGCTTTCTATCATACTCGATCCGGGCTCAGGCGACATGCCCTGGACGGCCGCCGTGGAACGGCCTTGGCTGGTTGACAAGGTGGTGTTCGGCACCACAATAGGCGGTGGGTACGGGCGTGCCTGCCGGCCGGGTGGGGTGTGGCGGTGGTTTCTCTTTGGGAATGGGGACGGGTGTGATGGCGCAGAATCAACCAGGCGGATGCGGCGATACCTGTTATCATCTGGGCGGCCGGCTTGGCGCGGAGTTGATCTGTCACCTCCCGTTTTCGATTTCCAGCGTGGTCCTGGGGCTGATCCTGGCGGGGATCATCTGTTTCCTGGCGCCGCCGGAGGTGGCCGACCCGGCGGTCGAGCCTCAGACGCAGGCTGCCCATGCCGAGGCCGAATCACATACCGGCCATCATCACGCGCAGGATGCCCACGAGGGTCACGCGCATGAGTTCCACGGGCAGTTCATCGAGCTGTTTCATCTGTTCCACCCGGCGCATATGCTCTTTTCCGCGGCGGCGACGACGGCCATGTTCTGTCGGTATGACCGCCGATGGTTTCGCGCGATTCTGGTCGGTCTCACCGGCGCAATCGTCGTGTGTGGTCTGAGCGACATCGTCATGCCGCATATGTCGCTATGGCTGCTGGGGCGGGGGCCGGACCACTGGCATATCTGCATTATCCAGCATCCGCAGCTCGTGCTTCCCTTCGCCGTGGTGGGCGTGGGGCTCGGGTTCCTCGCCGCAGTCGGCATTGAGCGAAGCACGTTCTATTCGCATTCGCTGCATGTGTTCGTCTCAACGATGGCGAGCATCTTCTACCTCGTCGGCCCGCTTGGCCGCCTTGCGTGGATCGATGACATCGGCAAGGTCTTCTTCTTCATTGCACTGGCCGTCATGCTGCCCTGTTGTTGCAGTGACATCCTCTATCCTGTCCTCCTGAGTCGCGGCGGCCGTGAGGCCTACGCCAAAGGATCGCACGCACACGTGCATTAGCCGACGTCGTGTGACCGTTGTGATCGAAGGGTGAACGGGGGCTGCGTAGCGGCTTCGATCGATGAACCTTCATTCGTCCAGGAGAACGGCGTTCGCATTCGGCTGGACGACCTGTTGGCATGGATCGTGGTAGTATTTGAACGCCACTTCATTTACGATACCGGCCGGCCCGGGCACGGTGGCCCGGTCGAGCCTGCAGGCAGAGCGAGAATCAGATGGAACTGTTGAAGAGACTGTCGGAAACCCCTGGCGTGCCGGGCCGCGAGGAACGCGTGCGCGAATTGATCCTGTCCGAGATCGGGCCCCTCGTGGCCGAGACGCGCGTGGATGCGATCGGCAACCTGATCGCGTTCAAGCCGGCGGGCAAGAAGCCACCGCGCGGGTGGGCCGTCGAGAAGGTCATGCTCGCTTGCCATATGGACGAGATCGGCTTCTACGTGCGGGCGATCGACGATGAGGGCCGCCTGCGGATCCAGAACGCCGGTGGCTTCGACACCCGCAACCTGTTCGCCCGCCGTGTGCTCGTGCAGGGCAAGCGTGATCTGATCGGCGTGCTGAACCCGACCGGCCGGCCCGTCCACATCGCCACCGATGAAGAGAAGAAGAAGATCCCGACGATGGCCGAGTTCTTCGTCGATCTGTTTCTGCCGGCCAGGAAGGTCAAACAGCTCGTTCGTGTCGGCGACCCCGTAACGCTGATCCAGACGCTCGAGCAAATCGGCGACTGTTACAGCGGCAAGTGCCTCGACAACCGCGTCGCTGCCTGGGTGGCGATCAACGTGTTGCGCAAGATCGGCAAGCGGAGCCCGTGCGATATCTACTTCGTGGCTACGGCCCAGGAAGAGGTCGGCTGTCGTGGCGCGGGCACGAGCGCGTTCGGAATCGATCCTGATATCGCCATCGCGATCGACACGACGCTGGCTTGCGACACGCCCGGCATCGACAAGGCGGACGCCGTCACGCGGCTAGGCGAGGGCATCGGCATCAAGGTGATGGATTCGGGCTCGATCAGCAGCCGCGAGCTTGTGGATGCGATGGTCGCTCTTGCGGAGACGAAGCGCATTCCGTATCAGTTGGAGGTGTTGCCGCGCGGTGCGACCGATGCGTCGAGCATGCAGCGCAGCGGCGCGGGACGGCGCACCATCACGCTGTCCGTACCCACGCGGTACATTCACACGGTGACTGAAACATGTCATGTTGCGGACCTGAAAGCGGGCGTCGATCTTCTGTCGGCGTACCTGACGAAATAACAGCTCCCGCGCGGGGCGGGATCGACGGAGTCATAGGGCATGCCGACGTTCAACAAGACCAAAGTCGTGGCGACGGTCGGTCCCGCCTGCTGGGACGAGGAGACACTGGCATTCCTGATCCGGGAAGGCGTCGATGTGTTCCGCCTCAACTTCTCGCACGGTACCGCCGCCGAACACGAGACCTCGTTGGTCAACATCCGCGCCGCCGCGGCAAGCTGTCGCGCCATTGTGGCCGTCATGGGCGACCTGTGCGGGCCGAAGATCCGCGTCGGGCATGTGGAAGGTGACCGCTTCGATATCGCCGAGGGCGACTCGCTCCGGATCATGCCGGGCGAATTCCTATGTACGCCGGAGCGGATTTGCACGAGCTACGATGCGTTGTGCGACGACGTGCGGGTGGGACAGCGGGTCCTGATCGACGACGGCCACGTCCACCTGCGCGCGATCGCGAAGGAGGAGGCCGCGCTCGTGTGCCGCTGCGAGACCGGCGGGGCGATCGGCACGCGCAAGGGCGTCAACCTGCCGGACACCCAGTTGTCGCTTCCGTCGTTGACGGACAAGGATCGCGAGGACCTCGTCTGGGCGGTTGAGCATGAACTGGATTACCTCGCGTTGTCGTTTGTGCGGTCGGCGGAGGACCTCATCGAACTGCGCAGGGCACTGAAGGCGCGAAGCAGTGACATGCAGGTGGTTTCGAAGATCGAGCGGCCCGAGGCCATCGAACGGCTCGACGAGATCATCGAGCTATCCGACGCCGTAATGGTAGCGAGGGGCGATCTCGGCGTTGAGATGGAGGTGTCGCGCGTACCGCTGATTCAGAAGGACATCACACATCGCTGCGCCCGCGTCGGCAAGCCGGTGATCATCGCCACGCAGATGCTGCAAACGATGGTCGAATCACCCGTGCCGACGCGTGCCGAGGTCAGCGATGTCGCCAATGCGATTCTCGACGGGGCGGATGCGGTCATGCTCTCGGCCGAGACGTCGGTCGGCCTCCACCCGATCGAGGCCTTGCGTGTTATTCGCGGTATCGCCAACGAGACCGAGGCGTTCCTGGCGGCCAGCCCGGAGACGTCCGTCCCGCGCATCAGCTCGACGGCGATGCAGGTGACCTCTGCCATCGCCCACGGGGCGAGCATCATCGGCCGGGAGCTTCAACTGCGGCTGATCGCGGTCTGGACGGAGACCGGTGCCACCGTGCGACTGCTGAGCAAGCGGCGACCGCCGCAACGGATTGCGGGTCTGACGGGCAGTGATCGGGTGTGCCGGCGCATGTGCCTGTACTATGGTGTCGAGCCGATCCGGATGGAACGGAACGAGGATTATCGCCAGATGGTCTCGGAAGTAAGTCGGGCCCTGCAGAACCGCGATTTTGCCGCGCCGGGCGATCGGATCGCCGTTCTGGCCGGCACGCACCTTCGCCAGCCCGGGGCGACTAATGCGCTGCTGATTCACCTGATCGCTGCTCCGGACGAGGCAACGGGGTCCACCACCGGTTGACGCCGGCGCTGACCTGCGTACGATAGCCGCCATGAACACACGCTTGGCACGAATGCTTGGACTGGCTTTGCTCCTGGCCGTGGTCATTGCGGGCTGCCAGGCGCCGCCGCCGGCCGAAGGCCCAACGATGGCGCGCATCTCGCTCGCCGCGCCGGACGAGGTGGATCAGCTCTGGGCTACGGCCGCGGATGTCCTCCGTGCCCACAACCTCTGGCCGGATCGGCAGGACCGCGCCGCGGGCGTCATGACCAGCTTTCCCGATACCTCCGCAAGCTTCTTCGAGTTCTGGCGGCCGCTGCCGACCTCGGCGTTTGGGCGGGCCGAAGCGAACCTGCAGACCGTTCGGCGTAAGGCGGAAGTCCGCATCGAGCCGGCGGCGGACGATAGTCCGGACTACAACGTCAGCGTGCGTGTTGACGTTTCGCGGTACTGCAGCGTCGAGCGCCAGGCGACGAGTTCCGCCTCGGCGTTCCAGATCTTCGGCGCCAAGCTGCCTACGGTGGAGGGCCGGACCGAGTCGCGCCAGGCGAGCGCCTACTGGCTCGACCTCGGCCGCGACGAACGGATGGAATCGGCCCTCCTCGACCGCATCCTCAACCGCTACGGCATCGCCGGCGAGCGCATCGCCACCGTCACTGATGCGGAATAGGCCCGCCAACGGTTTCTGCACGCGACAAAGACACAGGCAAGCCCTTTCCCGACGTGACGTCGGGACTTATGCCACCCACGAACATCGGCGAACGCTGCAAAGAGGAATGTAGCGGCCGGCGTCTCGCCGGCCAGGCCTTCAAACGGAACGGTGGCAACAGAACGACACGGCTAGCTGAATGCCGACCGCAGCGACGTGATTTTCCCTTCTGTTCTGTTTCCGAATCTGCTTCTGGCCCCTGCCTCTCCCTATAGCAACGAAACCGGATCCACATCGATAACGCATTGCTTGACTTTCGGCCGAAACGCCGGATCGTGACGCAGGCGCTGCATCGCGTTGGCCAGCACCGCCGCCGAGTCTGAACGAAGAATCACTTCATAGCGGTACAGGTCGCGCAGCCGCGCCAACGGGCACGTGTTCGGCCCCCAGCATTCGACCGCGAGACCGTGCTTGCGGGCCACATCTTGGGCCCGTGCGGCGACGGCGTCCGCGGCGGCGCGGGCCTGTGAGTCCTTGCGGTCCGCCAGCACGATGCGAACGAGCCGGCCGTACGGCGGCAGCCGCAGCTTGGCCCGGTTGGCCATTTCCGCGGCCGCGAAGCTCTCATAGTCATGCGTGACCGCGTGCTTGAGCGCATGCACGTCGGCGACGAAGCTTTGGACGACGACGCGGCCGCTCGCCTCGGCCCGGCCGGCACGCCCGGCGACTTGCGTGACGAGCTGGAACGTCCGCTCCGCCGCGCGAAAGTCGGGGATCGACAGCGCCGTGTCCGCGCTGATCACGCCGACAAAGGAGACGAACGGGAAGTCGAGGCCCTTGGCGATCATCTGTGTGCCGATGATGACGTCGATCTCGCGCTGCTCGAAGGCGGTGATAAGCCCCTCGTACTCCGCGGGCCGTGTCATCGTATCGCTGTCTACGCGGGCGACGCGCGCCTGCGGGAACTTGTACGACAGCTCCTCCTCGACGCGCTGGGTACCCATCCCGAAACGGACGAGCGCGTGCCGGCAGGTTTCGTTCGGGCAGCGTGTCGGCACGGCGAAGCGCGTCCGGCAATAATGGCATTGGGCCATGCCCGTCGTCTTGTGGAAGATCATGTTCGCCGCACAGCTCGGGCAGACGATCCGGTGGTTGCAGCTCGGGCAGAACAGATAGCTCGCGTAGCCACGACGGTTCAGCAGCAGGACAGCCTGCTGGCCGTGTTCGAGCGTTTCGCCGAGCTGTTGCTCCATCAGCCGGCTTAGCATGTGTACGCCCTTGCGCACGCGATGCTCGACGCGCATGTCCACCACTGCGACCGTTGGCAGGGGAAGCCCCTCGACACGGTACGGCAGTGACAACCGCTCGAAATGCTCGAATCGCGAGCAGTTCGCCCACGTTTCGAGCGACGGCGTCGCCGAACCCAGCACGATCGGCACCGATTCGAGCTGCGCCCGCTTCACCGCGACATCGCGCGTGTGGAAGCGCGGCGCTTGCTGATTCTTGAAACTCGGCTCCTGCTCCTCGTCGACGACGAGGATGCCCAGCGCCGGACACGGGGCGAAGACCGCGCTGCGCGTGCCGATGATGACGCGCCTCATTCCGCGCGCGATCTCGGACCAGATCAGCGAGCGCTGCGCATCCGTCAGGCCGCTGTGCAGCACGACGACATCCTGAAACCGCGCCGCCAGGCGCCGCGTCGTCTGAGCCGTCAATGCGATTTCCGGCACCAGTACGATGGCCTGTCTGCCGGCAGCGAGCACGCGGCGGATGGCCCGGACGTAGACCTCGGTCTTGCCGCTGCCGCTGACCCCGAACAGCAGACCCACCCGGAAGACCGACGGCTCGAGCCACGACTCGATCCGCTCGGCGGCGTTAACCTGAGAAGCATTCAGCATGAAGTCCGGTTCAACGGCCGGCCGGTCGAAGCGCATCGCGGCCTGTGGCTCTTTGGTGACTTCCTCGACAACCCAGCCGGCCTCGCAGAGCGCCCGCAGCGCCGACGCGGACGCGAGCCCCTCGGCCTTCAGCGCGTCCAGTGTGGCCTCGCTGTCGCTCTGCCGCAGACGCTCGAGAATCGCCTTTCGTTTCGGCGTCAGCCGCAGACGCTCGGGCGGTTCCGGGGTTCCCGCGAGCAGCGCCGGCGCCAGCCGAAACCGGCGCACGCGCCGGAATCCGCTCTGTCGTCGCACCGACGCCGGCACCATCGCCTCGAGTGCCTTGCCGAGCGGTGCGACGTAGTACTGCGAGATCCACTGCCCAAGTTCCAGCAGCGTTGGCGACAGCAGCGGCTCCGCATCGATCACCGACAGCAGCGGCTTGAGCGTCATCGTCCATGCCTGCTCGGAGACCGACACGCAGAAGCCCAGCCGCGGCTTGCCCGTCCGGCCGAAGGGCACCTCGACGCGCATCCCCGCCCGCAGCCCGCCGGCCAGCTCCGGCGGAACGGCATAGCTGTAGAGCTTGTCCAGTGCGGCTACCGGCGCTACGGTGGCCACCGGGCCCGTGCGCACCTCGGGCGTCTCACTCCAGAGCTGTGGCTTCGGCTTGTCGTTCGATGCGGTCATGGTCGTTGGGCGTGAATTATAGAGTCGCAGGGCGACGGTTCCCAATGACCGGTTGCGTGCCGGTCGAACTCCGGTGACAATGAACGCGTAGTATTCGGCAGTGTTGCGATTCTATGATTCAGGCCCAAGCGCTTATCAAAGTGTTCCCGACGCCCGACGGCGGTCAGACCGCGGCCGTCGACGGTTTGAGCTTCCAAGTCGGTCCCGGCGAGATCTACGGCCTGCTCGGCCCCAACGGCGCGGGCAAGACCACAACGCTGCGTATCCTGAGCGGTCTCATGCGGCCGACGGGCGGCCGGGTAACACTGGCCGGTTACGACGTGGCCACGCATCCGTGCGAGGTCAAGCGAGCCATCGGCTTCCTGACCGCCAGTACGGGCCTGTATCAACGCCTCAGCCCGCGCGAGCTGCTGCGATACTTTGCTGAACTGCACGGTCATCGCGGCCAGGCGATGCGGGGCCGCGTCGATGAACTCATCGAGTGGCTTGATATGGGCGCGTTTGCGGATCTTCGCTGCGGGGCGCTATCAACCGGCCAGCGCCAGCGGACCAGCATTGCCCGGGCGCTGGTCGCCGATCCACCGGTGCTGATTCTCGACGAGCCGACGTTGGGGCTCGACCTGATGACCAACCGCGTCATCCTCGAATTCGTCCGCGGCCAGCGCGACGCCGGCAAGGCGATACTGCTTTCGACGCACTACCTCGACGAAGCCGAGACGCTCTGCAACCGGATCGGGCTTCTGCATCGCGGCCGGCTGGTCGCCGAAGGAGACCTCGCCTCGCTTCGTCGGCAGGTCGGTCCCGAACGGTTGACAGACATCTTCCTCAAAGTGGTTGAACAGCGGCATGAGGATGCCGAGCCACCGGTGCTGCCGGCGGCGGGGGAGGACCATGCGTCTGTCGGCCGTTAACGTCATCTTCCGCAAGGAGCTGATCGACATTCTGCGCGATCGTCGGACGTTGATCGCGATGATCGTCGTGCCGATCCTGCTCTATCCTTTGCTGATGCTCGGTAGTGTCCATGCCGCCGTCTTCCAGCGCGACCGCATGCAGCAGGAGGAGGTGCGCATCGGCGTGCCGGATGAACAGGCTGGGCAATGGCTTGCGGCTCAGATTCATGCCGATCGGTCGTTGCCACTGGATGCGAACTCCGCCGAGGACTCGCTTGAAAACGGCGTCTTCATCGTCGGTGAGGATCTTGAGGCGCTGGTGGCCAACGGCGCGGTGCATGTCGCGCTGATTCCGCGTACAGACATGACCGACCGCACGCGATGGGAGATCGAACCCTGGTTTGTACTGTGTTACGACAGCGCGGAAATCCGCAGCGGGATGGCGCGGACGCGGCTCGAACGCGTCCTCGAACGGCGGCGAGCGACCATCCGCGGCGAGAAGCTCGCCACCCTGGTGCCGGCGGCCGAACAATCGCTGCTCGAACCGGTGCTGATCCCCGTGCTCAACATTGCCACGCCCGAGAAGGTCGGCGGCTCGATGCTCGGCCACGTCTTGCCGCTCGTGCTCGTGCTGATGACGATCACCGGCGCGGTCTATCCGGCGATTGACCTCACCGCCGGCGAGCGCGAACGTGGTACGCTCGAAACGCTGATGGTCGCGCCCGTCCCGGTCCTGGATCTGATCGTCGGCAAGTTTCTTGTCGTGGCCGCGGTCGCGCTGATCGCCGCGACACTGAACCTCGCGAGCATCGGGGCAACGCTGCATTTCGGCGACGTGCAGGCTCTGCTCGCCGAAGGCCATGAGGCCTCGGTGCCGATGGCCGTGCTGCCGCTGATCCTGGTGGCGATGGTGCCGTTCGCCATCCTGTTCAGCGCCATACTGATCGCAGTCGCGAGTTTTGCCCGCACGTTCAAGGAGGCTCAGAATTACGTCATGCCCGTCATCATGGCGGCATTGATTCCCGCGACCGCCGGCTCGCTGCCCGGCGTCGAACTACGGGGCGTGCTCATCGTGATACCGGTGGCGAATATGGTCCTGCTGACGCGCGAGCTGCTATTGGGCCACTACGCCAACTGGCCGGCGATGCTGCTGGTGCTCGCCAGCACGTCCTTGTATGCCGTCGTGGCGGTCGTCGTCGCCGCAAGGCTCTTCGGTCAGGAAGCCGTGCTCTTCGCAGACGCCGGTTCCTGGAAGACGCTGTTCCGACGCCGGTTCTTCGTGTCCCGGCGATGGCCGTCGGCGACGCACGCGCTGTTGTTCGTAGCGGTTCTGTTCCCGATCTGGTTTCACATTCAGGGCCAGATCGGCGCCCGGATCGGACTTTCGTCGGGGCTGATCCTGCTGCTCTTCGGCGTGCTGCCGATCGGGCTGGCGCGGTATCTCAAGATCGAGCTGCGCGGGGCGTTTTCGCTCGGCGGCGCATCGGCGCGGCAATGGCTCGGGGCGTTCGCGGTCGGGCTCGGTAGCTGGGCGATGGCGTACGAGCTTCTCGTATTGCAGAGTCATGTGCTGCCGATGCCCGCGGGCTTCGCGCAAGCGAACGAGGCGTTCGCGAAGCAACTGGAAGCGTGGCCGCTGCCGTTGCTGCTGCTGACGCTGGCGGTCGTGCCGGGCGTGTGCGAGGAGCTGACGTTCCGCGGCTTCGTGCTCAACGGCCTGCGGTCGGCGATGCGGCCGGTGCCGGCGATTATCGTGACGGCCTTGTTTTTCGCGGGTTTCCACTTCCTGCTCGTGCGGTTCGGCGTGACGGCGGCACTTGGGCTCTTGCTCGGCTTGGCGTGCTGGCAAGCCCGCTCGATCGGCCCGCCCATCCTGATGCACGTTATGCACAACGCCTGGCTGTTCGTGTTGACCGGCTGGCCGGCCCTGGCTGAGACGCTCGGAGTGGCTGAACTGAACGGTACCGACCACCTCCCGACCGCGTTGGTTGCTGCCGCGGCCGTATTGGTGGCAAGCGGCATGGCGCTCCTGCGTCGAAGAGGACATTACTGATCGTTGGCACCAAGCCTTACGTACGCCTCGCGAGGCGGTCGCCAGAGCCTATCGCCGCCGCAATCCACAACGCCGCACCCCGCCAATAATCAGTGATATGCCTTTGGCCCCCGTCAGGAATCTGCCGATCAACTTTCCTCTCGATTCCCGTCCGCGCTTGCCCCTGTCGTCGTCATGCGCTCTGCAGCACGCGCGCCCGGGCGGCATCGATCCAGGCCTCGGTCTTCGGGAAGTCTTCGTAACTCTTGAGCCCGGCCAGCAGTGGGTCGTCGGGCGTTGTGGCGGTGGTTTGAAGCATCGCGTAGTCCTGGAGTGACTCGGCGAAGACTTCCCAACGGATCGAGTCAATCGGGCCGTTCTGGCCGGGATAGACGACGAAGGCGTCGCCGTGCGGCAGGCCGGGCCACGCGCCGAGCGCCGGATCCACAAACGGGTTCGCGATCGTGCTCGTGCAGAAGACGAACCAGTAGTTGTGGCCCCAGTGCAGGAAACCTTTGGCACCGAGTTTGTAGAACAGCCAGCCAGCCATCCGGAGTTTCGCCAGCGGTGTGTCGTGCAGCCGCTGAAGGAATCGCCCGCGCGGCCCGCAACAGAAATACGTCCACGCCGGGCAGTTGGCCTGTGTGAAGAGCGGCGCGGTCACGATGCTGGGCACGGGCATGTCCGTCAGGCCTGCCGTGGCGAAACGCGGGTCGCTCATCGCGTCCATGACCTTCATCCACGGCGCGAGTTCCCTGAGCAATGTTCGTGCCTTACGGTAGTCCTCGATTTGCACATCGCCGTCCGGCTCATCGGCGCAGTGGAACAGGCTGCGGTCCAGCACCTTCTCGTCTTCCAGCACCTGCTTGAACTGCGGAAGAAACTGCGTGAGGAACTTGCGATACGTGTCCGACGTCGCGCTGATCTCCGGCGGCCAGAGCAGCTTGCCGATCGTCTCGCCGCGTTCGAAGATCCGCTGCGGGTATCTGCCGCTCGTCGGGGCGGGTGTGAAGAAATGCGTCCATTCGAGATAATCCGCGTTGTTCTTCAACGCCAGCCGGATCCACCGCCGCACATCGCTGAAATCGAAGGCGTACCGATCATCGCCGAGTGGCTTGACCTTGAGCAGTTGCGCCGGTCGTTCGAGCAACTCGTGCCGCGCGTTGAAGATCGGCGAATAGACGACGTTGACGTGGTGGGCCGTCAGGTCGGCGATGTAGGCGTCGGCAAGTTGCCAGAATCGTTCGCTGAACGGTTCAATGCGGTAATACTCCCAGATCGAGTCGGCCGACAACCAGTGCGTGACGGGAAAGTCCTTGCGAGGTTGCAGGACCAGCGGGCGCGCGTCGACGCGGACCGGCAGTTCAATGCTCCATGCCGGCGCGCCGGCCCAGCCGGGGAAACAGAACTGATCCTCCACCGTCAGCGTGACCGTCAGTGATCGCACACCTGGCGGCGTTTCCGCAGGAACGCTGAGCGTAATCCAGAACGCGCCGTTGGCCTCCGGGCCCACGTGCGCGGTTTCTTCCGGGTAGAGCGGATCGGGCACGAGCCCGGGCACATATCCGACGCCGTCGATCTCATCGATCGGCACATCCGTATTCAGTTGCTGCAGCGGCACGAACCCCACACGGCGGATGCGTACGGACCAGTCGTCGGCGCCCTGCACGGAAGCACGCACGCGGATGCTGCATACGCGAAGGTTCCGGAAGCAGGCTTGGAACGACAGGTGTGCATTGCGTGCGGTCAGCAACGCCAGCGGGGCGGCGCTGCCGGCGGGCGAGTTCGGGAAGACCCGCGTCAGCGACGTTTCGAGCCAGAACCGGACGCCGTCGCGTTCGATGGGCGCGCCGGGCCGGGACCGGCGCGTTGAGTCCGTTTCGTTCGCCGGTGAATCAGCTCGCACCGTGCCCGCCGTGCTGGCGCTGAGTGCGGCGGCGCCGGCCGCCATGCTCTTGAGCAGTTCGCGTCGGTTCAGGTCATTCATGTGGCTGACTCCGCTGGTACAGGAGGATGGCCGAACCAGGCCGGCTCCGAAGCATGACCGGCAGGCCCTCTTCCGTGAGATCGCGTCCCCGCATTTGCGTCGAAGCCTTCGTGTCGAGGTCGCTGACAACGTACGTGGCCTCGGGATCCAGACCCCGCAACGGGAGCCGCGCGGATTCGTAGATGCTCTCGCCGCGACGGAAGACCTGGACCACGCCCTTGCCCATGGCGGGCTGATCGTACTGCCACGCCATCCAAACGTCGGCGGTCAGGCTGTAGGGCGTGATCGGATAGAAATCACCGTAGAAGCAGTCGTTGATTTGCCGCCATTCGTTCATCGTTGTCTTGAGCATGGACCAGTCAACGCCGTCCAGACCGGCTGCGTCCGGCCCGAACGTGAACTCCGCGACCATTGCGCTGCGGATCCAGTACTGACCGTTCATGAATCGGTAGAGGTATCCCGCGGTGCCCTGGTAGGGAAACCATAGCGACAACGCATACGTGTGGCACTGCTGGCCGTCGGGGGCGTTGTACCAGTCGCTGCGGAGCAGTGGCACGGCTCGGCGCAGTGTTTCGAGGTCGTTGCGCCGCCCGCCGGATGCACAAGAGTCGATGAACATACCGGGATGCCGGCGCAGCAGTTCGTCCCAGTACGCGAAGTAGCCTTCCACGTGACGGATCTCGGTGATGCCCTGGCGATCTTCGGTGTCGGCGGCGCGCCAATATGCCAGCGGGTCAATGTTGAAGTCTTGCCGGTAGATGTCGATGCCCTGTTCGGTGAGCAGGCGGTCGATGTGATCGGTCAGCCACTGGCGGCAGGCGGGATCGCCAAGCTTGAGCAGGCCGCCGTCCTTGCCGCCATGGACCCACTCGGGATGGTGTTCAGCGAGCCACGTCCCGGCATGAACACGCTCCGGCTCGAACCAGACGATCGACTTGGCGCCCTGTGAGTGAACGTAGTCGCCGACTTCGCGCAGGCCGTTGGGGAAGCGGCCGGTATCGACCTCCCACGTGCCCGTCTTGGGCCACGTGACTCCGTCGCACGGGTACCAGCCGGCGTCCTGCCACCAGGCGTCGAAACGGATGCCCTGCTCGACGTGCGTGCGAAGGAACAGCAGTTCCTGTGTCGCATTACTCATCAGACCCGGGTAGTAGTTGCCCGTGCAAAGGGACGCCATCGGCTGGACGAGCTTGCCGTTGGGACGAGGAAGATTGTGTTCGACCATCCACTGGCGCCAGATATTCTGCCCGCGCAGCCAGTCGCCCTTGTAGAACTGGACCACGACCATCGGGCTGCGGACCTCCTCGCCGGGATGCAGTGTGAAATGCGTCAGCTCTTGCCCGCCGCACACGCGTATTTCCATGGTGTCATTGCGCGTGAACTGCGCCGCCCACTGGCCTGCCCAGCTCAACACGACGATCACGCCGTCGTCCGGCCAGCCGAGATTGAAGTACGGAAACGCGTTTTGCGTGGGGCGGCCGCCGACATTGGCGATCTTCTTCTCGCTTCCGGCCGGCATCGGGTCGGCGTGCGGCGCGTAGCTGTCGGCCGTGCACATGTCGCCGGTGTGGTAGCGAAGCGTGCCATCAGCCTGGGCCTGGCTGCCGAACAACGTATCAACGGGCTGGATGGATTCGATGATCGGGGTGTCCGTCGTTCCGTTGTTCTTGAAGTGCAGCGTCCACTCGATCGTCGGAAAGTCGGTGTATTCGATCGCGATGCAGCGGACGCTCAATCGCGTCGCCGGGTCCGTCCACGTCACGACGTGTTCGGTGCGGGCGGCATCGAGTGGTCGGGACGTGCGGCTTACCTTCCATGTCCGGCCGATTTCCGAGAATGCTTGACCGGCGTATTGGAAAGAGAACGGCGGATCCGCGGTCAATTCCACATCGCCGCCGGGCAGCAGGGGCAGATCGCCGATCCAAATCTCTTTGCCGTCCGCCAGGGTAACGATCGCATCCGCCCAGTCAGCTTGGTCGCTGTTGATGTTGTCGCCAGCGTCGCTGACGACGAGCGTAAGTTCCGACGCGCCACCGAGGTCTGCCTGCAGATGGCGCGGGGCCTCGCCGCGACTGCACATGTCGGTCTTGCAGACGACCTTGCCGCCGGCGATCACCGAGAAGACCACGGTCCCGCCGTACCACGTGCCGTTGGTGTCGATGCCGACCTGGGCAGAGAACGTCTCCGCCGGACCGGGCAGGCCGAGACGGATTCGGCTGTTGGCGTGGCAGAAGAGCCCGTGAGAGAATTGCACATCACCAATCTTGAGTGGCTTGCCGTCGCGGCTGTTGAGCTGCACCGGACCATAGTTGCGCTGCACCAGAAGTCCGACGGCAGACGGCCGTGCGGGAATCGCGCCGGCGAACTTCGCCTGCGCCCAGGCGCGCGACCGAGCGAGTTCCTCCGCGGTCGGCTCCAAAGCCAGGGCCGGCGCCGCGAGGAGGGCGATGGCAATAAGGCCGAGGCAATACGGACGCCTCATCAATGTCAACATGTGCTGGCTCCTATGGCGCGGCCTTGTACACAAGCAACGCCGAGCCCGGGCACGTGGCGATCTCGACGCGCAACCCCTTGTCCGCCAGCTCGCGGCCGTTGATGATGGACGTCTTGTTCGTGTCCAGATCGGTAACGACGTAGTCCTTCTCTGGATCGAGGCCGTTCAGGCGGAGGTCCGCCGAGTGGTAGATGCAGTCGGCCCGGCGGAACGCCTGAACCATGCCCTCGCCGGTCTCGGGAACGTCGAACTGCCAAGCCGTCCACACGTCGTTGCCGGCGTTGTACGGCGTAAGCGGGTAGTAGTCGCCGTCGAGCATGTGCGCAGCGGCCTTCTGCCATTCGCCGGCAACGCGCCGGGCGCGATCGTAGTCATAACCGCGTTCTCGCATATCGTAACAGAAAGTGATGTGCGGACACATGCAACTGCGCGCTTCGTAGATGCCTTCGCGCGTCATGGCGGTGCCGTAAAATGGGTACCAGAACGAGATGCCATACGTGTGATTCTGCTGGCTGGTCGGCTCGAGGAGGTAGTCACTGCGCAACAGCGGCACCGCGCGCCGAAGCGTTTCGAGGTCGTTTCGCCGCCCGCCGCTGGCGCACGAATCGATCAGCATGTCCGGATGCCGTTCGCGCAGCGCGTCCCAGTACGCGAGATAGCCCGTGACGTAGCGGATTTCCGTGATCCCCTGACGGTTCTCGGCGTCATGCATCCGCCATCGATCGAGCGGATCGGTGTTGAAATCCTGGCGGTACAGGTCCACTCCCTGCTCCGTCAGAAACCGGTCCACATGGTCCGTGAGCCATTGCCGTGCTTCGGGATTGCCCAAGTCGAGCAGCTTGTCGCGCGGCTTGCTCGCGTCGGCCACATCCTGGTCCGGCTCGGCGGCCGGACCGAGCAGCCAGTCCTGGTGGTTCCGCCACAGCCACGTGCCGGGCGTAACGCGCTCCGGCTCGAACCAGACGATCGAGCGGATTCCCTTGGCGCGGCCGTGGTCCGTAATCGGCCTCAGGCCGTTCGGGAAGCGTTGCGTATCCACCTCCCAGGTGCCGGTGTTCGGCCATCCCCACGGATTGTATCGCGGGTCGTTCGGGTACCAGCCGGCGTCCATCCACCAGTAATCGAGCGGCAGACGTTCCTCGACGTAGCGATCGATGAAGAACTTCTGGTTCTCTTCGTTGGCGTGGATCATCTCGGCGAACTGGTGGGAGCTGCACGCGGCCGTTTGCGGCCGCAGGGCCTTGCCGCCCGGCTGCGGCAGATTGTGCGCACGCATCCAGCGCCGCCAGACGTTCTGCGAGGCAATACGGCTTCCGCGCCAGAACTGCAGCACCATGAGCGGCGTTCGAACCTCTTCGCCGGGATGCAGGACGAAATGTGTCCGCTCCTGCCCGGCACGGATTCGCAGCCCGCTCGCTTCGTCGCGGGCGAACAGGGCCGACCATTGCCCTGGCCAGCCGACGGCCAGAATGATGCCTTGATCGGCCCACTCGATGTTGAAATAGGGCAGATCGCTGTTCGTCGGCCGCCCGCCCGCCGCGGCGATGCGCTTCTCGGCCTTCGGACCCAGCCGGGTGGCGAACGGCTCGTAGTCTCGTGCGGTGCAGGGGCTGCCCGTGTAATGATGGAGAACGAACTCACTGCTGCCCGAACGCGCGAAGGACACATCCAGCGGCAGAATATCCGAGAGAATCGGCGTGTCGGCGGACCCTGTGTTCTTCAGGTACAACGTCCATTCGATCATGGGGAAGTCGTGGTACTCGACCGCGACAGCACGCACGAGCAGCCCGCTCGCCGGGTCGGTGTAGATCGTTTCGTGGTGCGTGCGGGTTTTGTCGAGCGGCTTTGTCGATCGATCGGTCTTCCATTCGCCGAGCAGTTCGGCCGACGCGCGCCCCCCATAGACGAAAGAGAAGGGAGGTTCCGTGGACCAGGGCGTAGGGGTTTCATTCAGGAATGGCAGCTCGCCGAGCCAGAGCGTGCTCCCGTTCGTCAGCGTGACGCGTGCCTCGGCCCAGTCGGCCTGATCGCAGGCAATGCCATCGCCGGCATCGCCGACTTCCAGCACGAACTCCGACGCGCCGCCAAGATCGACATCAACCGCCACGGCCGTTGTGCCCTCGCGCATGACGCCGCTGCGGAAGGCTTCTTTGCCGGCCACGGACACGGAGAACACCACACTGCCACGGCCGCCGGATGTCTGCTCGTTCGAATCGACACCGACGATGGCGGTGAACCGCTTGCCCGGCTCGGGAAGCCGAACGGCGACCCGGCTGACGGCATGGCAATAGAGCCCGCGTCGGAAGAGTTGATCGCCAATCCGCATCGGCCGGCCGTTGCGCATGTTCTTCTGCACAGGGTCGTGGTTGGCCTCGATGAGAAGCCCGGCAGCCGGGGGTCGGCTCTCGGCGACGCCGCGGAACTTAGCGGCCGCCCACTGTCGGGCGTCAGCCATTTCATCCGGGCGCACGGATGCCGCATAGCCGAACGGCGTAGTGGTGATGCAAAATCCCAGGACAACGAGGGTGGTGCGTGAGGGCTTCATGCGAGTGTGCCTCCTGTGCAGGCCTTCGTGGCGAGGAACGCGGCGGCCGCCGTCATGGATGCGGATTGTACAGGCGGGCAGGAGGCCGAGCCAGATGAAGGTGGCCCGGAACTTGACTTTCGGCAAACCGTGCTGCGATTGCCTCGGTGTTGACGGAAGATGGCCATACACAAGAAATGGCGGCGGGTGGCATGAGTCCCGACGTAGTCGGGATAGGCCGAAGGCCGGAGGGTCTGCCCGTGTTGTGTCGGCTACCGTCTATCCTTCCAAGGACGCCGCTGCCAACGTGTCCACAACTGCCCTCAGCCAATAAAGTGATGCACGCTTTGCCCCGGAACTTGACTTCCGGCTAACCGCGCTACAATAGGTCGGGTTTTGATGGAGAATGATTATGCGCAAGAAATGGCGGATTCAGGTGGCCGTGACCGGGGTTTGTGTCGCCGTGCTCTTGGCCGGCTGCGCCGCGAGCTACGAATGCCTCTTCCCGCCGCTGGATGTGGTCGAGCAGGTGGACCTGGCTCGCTACGCCGGCACGTGGTACGAGATTGCCAAGTACCCCACGTGGTTCCAGACCGGCTGCACCGGCGCGATCGCCGAATACACACCGCTGGCCGATGGGACGATCCGTGTGGTGAACACGTGCGAGCCGATCGACAGCGGCCCGCAGGATCGCATCGAAGGCGTAGCCCGCGTCGCCGATCCGACCACGAACGCGAAACTGACGGTACAATTTCCCGGTTCGCCGTTCCCGGCGCCGTACTGGGTTCTCGAACTCGGCGCCGATTATGAGTACGCGGTCGTCGGCGAGCCGAGCCGGTTGTTCCTCTGGATCCTGAGCCGCACGCCGACGCTCGACGACGCGACCTATCAGGGCATTCTCGATCGCCTGCCCGCCAAAGGCTACGATCCGGCCCGCCTCGAACCGGGCCAACCGGCGGCGGCTGGCGAGTGACGCTTTCTGTCGCGCGGGTCCACGCGTGACAAACAATTAAGCACGTAGATCGGGTCAACGGACCCGACAATCCATCGTCCTCAATAATCTGCGTGAATCAGCACACTCTGCGGATACACGAGGATTCGTCTCGGTTAATCCACCCCATTTGCCGCTCGGCCCACCTTCCGGTTACCCTCTTAGGCTCGACAGGCAGTGGCCGGGGCGACGGCGGTCCAATGCCTGGTTCCGCGACGCGGTTTCCACGGAGGATGATGGATGATATGGACTGATTCTGCCCGACAGGCGCGTTCCTGGTCGGCCCGGCTGATGGTCTGTGTTGCGTTGAGTGGTTTGGGGGCCTGTGCGAGCGGCCCGCGCGAGGCGCGGATTCTGGCGATAACCCCGGGCTATGCCGCGACGAAGGTCAACACGGCGATCTTCCGCCATCATGCGATCATCACGCAGGATGGGCGGCAGTTCGTGAGCTTTTACGATCCCGAAGGCTACGTGCTGATTGCGTGGCGGGATCTGCCGTCGCAAACGTGGACGATTCATCGCACCGACTGGAAGGGACGCGTGCGCGACGCGCACGACGTCATCAGCCTGGGGATTTCCACCGATGGCCTCCTGCATATCAGCTACGATCATCACGGTCATCCGCTGCGCTATCGGCGCAGTGCCACGCCGCTCGATCCGACGACGTTCGGGCCGCTCGTGCCGATGACTGGCCAGCGGGAGAAACGCGTGACGTATCCGCAGTTCGTCAATCTGGCCGACGGCACGCTGCTGTTCTTCTATCGCGACGGGGGTAGTGGCAACGGCGATCTGTGCATCAACCGCTATCGCGTCGAGGATCGGTCGTGGGAAGTCCTCCAGCATCCGATCATCTCCGGCGAGGGCAAGTGCAACGCGTACTGGTGCCGGCCGGCGGTGGGGACCGATGGAAGTCTGCAACTGGCGTGGTGCTGGCGGCGCACCGGTGATGCGGCGACCAACAGCCGCATCTGCTACGCGGGCAGCCGCGACGGCGGCCGCACGTGGACGAGATCGAACGGCGAGCCATACGCGCTGCCCATCACGCCGGAGACGGCCGAAGTCGTCGATCCCGTGGAGGAAAACAACAACCTGAGCAATCAAGACTCGTCCGACGTCGATAGCCACAATCGTCTGCACGTCGTCGTCCGTATGAACGACGAGACGAAGGTCCCGAACTTCGTCCATATCTGGTTCGACGGCGAGCGTTGGCGGCGTGTCCAGGTTTCGCATTTCACCGGGCGGTATGACCTGAAGGGCGGCGGTTCGCTAAGGACGCCATTGAGCCGTGGCGACCTGTTCCTGGACGCGGATGATACCGTGTACATCCTCTATCGCGATAACCGGCAGGATTCGCACCCGATGGTCGCGCGCGCAGCGGCGCCGGATTACGATACGTGGACTCACTTCGCCCTGGCGGATGTGAACCTGCTTCAATGGGAGCCGAACTACGACATTGTCCGCTGGAAGCGCGAGGGCATACTCGATCTTTTCATACTTCCAACGGACCAGGGCAACCATGAAACCGTGACCGCGACTGGTCCGCAGATGGCCAGCGTGCTCGAGTGGCGTCCGTGAATGAAACGATCGATTGTGCGGAACTGGAGATGGACATGATGCGACGACGGAATTGGCAGGTGTGTGGACTTCTCGTGGTGATTCTTGCGGTGGGGTTGGCCGGCTGTGCTACGGGACCGCAGGGGGCGTGTTTCGAGCAGACCGACCTGTTCCTCTCCGGCCAGGAAGGCTACCACACGTTCCGCATTCCCGCTTTGACGGTTACGCCGAAGGGGACGGTGCTGGCGTTTTGCGAAGGCCGCAAGAATGCTGGCTCGGACACCGGCGACATCGACATCGTGCTCAAGCGCAGCACGGACGGCGGGCGGACGTGGGGCCCGATGCAACTCGTTGCGGACGACGGGCCGAACACGGTCGGCAATCCATGCCCGGTCGTCGATCGTGACATGGGAACGATCTGGCTGCCGCTGACGTGTAATCCCGGCGACCTGCCTGAACGCGACGTCAAGCCCGGCCTGACCGGTCGGACGCGCACTGTCTGGATCACGTACAGTACCGACGACGGCGCCACCTGGGCGCCGATCCGGAACATCACCGAGGCGGTCAAGCGACCGGAATGGAGCTGGTATGCGACCGGGCCGGGCTGCGGGATCCAGATGGAAAACGGTCGGCTGGTCATCCCCTGTGATCATAATGAGCCGATGGAGAACAAGCGCGCTTCACGTTCGCATGTGATCTACAGTGACGATCACGGTATGACGTGGCAGATCGGCGGCGTGGTCGGCGATGTGTTCAACGAATGCCAGATCGTCGAGTTGGCCGACGGGACGCTGATGCTCAATATGCGCAACTACGCCAAGGCCGAAACTCGGTCCAATCGTCGCGCGATCGCGACCAGCGGCGATGGCGGCCTGACCTGGTCAAGCGTACGTCATGACGCGACCTTGGTCGAGCCAATCTGTCAGGCGAGCTTCCTGCGATATACGGTTCAGCCGACCGCCTCGCGGAATCGGCTGTTGTTTGCGAATCCCGCCAGCCTGCAGCGGCGACATATGACTGTGCGGCTGAGCTACGACGAGGGCGAGACCTGGCCGGTGGCCAAGGTTTTGCACCAGGGGCCGACGGCCTATTCCGCGCTCGAGATCATGCCCGATGGCACGATCGCCTGTTTCTACGAGGCCGGCGTCGCGAATCCGTACGAGCGCATCACGTTCGTGCGTTTCTCGCTTGAATGGTTGACCGACGGCACCGATTCGCGGTAGGCGTCGGTCGCGCCAGGCAGTATCGACGGATCGTGGCATCAGCCGAAAAGACGCCATCGCCATCGAGAATAGGTGAGCCGGGAGCGACTGGCGCGGTGCTTTGGGTCGGCCGATGCGAGCGATCCCGAAGCAGAAGAGTTGATCCGCAGATTCGCGCAGATGGACGCAGATTCAGAGCTGCGTTCAAAACGACAGCTTTCGCTGGGGCTAACGAAGTGGGCGTCAGCCCCTTGGAGTGCGGCGGCGCGACGCCGCTTTTCGTTGTCCGGCGCAAGGTGCTCGCGGAATATGCTCGTACGCTTCAGCGGCGAATCATGACGTTGCCGACGGACGCGGCTCCGCCGCGAGCCAAAGCGGCGTCGCGCCGCCGCAGTCCAAAGGCTTCGCCTCTTGCGGCGGGTGTCGGTTCTTGAATGCATCGTTTGGGTTCTTGTCGTTCTATCTCGTTTGTCTTCGTCTTCCTTCCGATTCTGTCAGGTAATAATCTGTAATGGATCGAGGTCAATGGCTGCAGCACCGCCTTGGAGCTGCGACGATGAGATCGCGCTTTACCTCGTGTCGGCTTACGCTCGACGAAACCCGCAAGCGGGGGGCCCGGCCGGCATCTTCCCCGTGTCCGCCCTCTATATCACACGCGCTGATCCGTTCGGGGAGTGGCGAACGGAACGGGCGATGACGTTATTGGTGGCCGAGAAGACACGGGCAGACCCTCCGGCCGGCGCCCTTCGGGCGAGAATAGTCGAGCAGGTGAGCAGTGGAGCAATAGAAAGACATGCGGGGGGAGGCTGCTGCGCCGGCACTTCTCCGGGCCTGCCCATGCCATCCGGGCGCGAACGGATCGGGCGGTAACGCCATCGCCGGCCGAGAAGACACGGGCAAACCCTTCGGGCCTGCCCATGCCACCCATGGAAGCGCAGGGCCGGCATGTGTAGCGATTGTTGGGGCGAGTCGACATGCCGGCGCTTCGCTTCGGCATGGCCGCCGGCTGGTGCAGTTTTCGGCGGGTCAGTTTCATTCCGTGGCGGCCGGGTACGGCGGTCGTCGGAACACTGGCGGGGCCCGACGCACGTCGGGACCAGTGGCACCCACCGGATCAACGAAACTCTCCAACCGAAAACGGCACTAGACACGTACGCTGACCCGACCTACAAGGGTGGCGCAAGGTCAGGACAGCAGCCGTGCCAATGCGGGCAGGAAGCGCGTGCCGGCGTATTGTTCGTCCATGAATACGGCGAGCGTCAGCATCTGATAGTTGAATGTCAGCAGCCAGGCGAGGGCGTTGGCCAGCGG
>JAFGKA010000231.1 GCA_016928855.1 Phycisphaerae bacterium | reverse complement strand
GAACGCGCCACAGCTCCCATCGCCGCTGATGGGAGGAAATACGTCCTCGCCGGCCTTGCGGGTTTCCTGGCGAGAGGCGAGCGGATACAACGGGGCACGGTACGAAGCCGATATCGGGTGGCGTGCCGAGGAGACCCGTGTCCATGTCCGAGCAATCCGCGCCTGTCGGTAGACCGTTGCGAGTGCGGCCCAGCCCGCGCGCGGCGCTGGTGCTCGTGGTCGTGGCGTGCATGGCGCTGGCGATGTGTCTGCCCTACCGGCAGTTGATCGCGTTCGAGCTGGTGGGCCTGTTGTATCCCCCCGGGATACGCCCGGTCCCTTCCGGCGTAACGCTTGCCCCACCGAGCATGCCGCCGGTAGCGTCAGTCCTGGCAATCGTCCGGGCCGAACGCCAAGCGGCGTTGGTCCCGGCGACGACGCCGTCCAGCCCGCATACGGACGGACCGTCGGCGCTAGCAGTACGGTTGGCCGATCTGAAACTCGATGCGGCATCGCTGGGCGACCTGCCCGAACGGCTGACCGCGGTTCGGGACCACTGGCGCGCAGCCGGGGCCGACCCGGGCCTGGCTGCGGTGGCAGCCCGCGAGCAGGTCATTCCGCCGTATGTCCAGTCATTACGGCAGGCGATCGACGGGCTGGAGGAACTCGGCCACGCGCGGCTCGCGGCGGGCCACATGACCGAGGCCGAGACGGCGTATCGCTCGGCGGCGGCCCTGGCTGAGGCGTATGCGATCGCGTGGCGGGAAGCCGATTTTGTCCTGTTGGCCGCGCAGGTGCTGCCGAAGCTCTATGGTGAGCTGGCCGACATCGGAGTTTCGCGGTCGGACGGGTCTGGGACGGAGGGCCTCCGTGCGGCGGCCAAGGCGTGGTCCCAACTCAGCGCGGACTGGCGCGAGGCGGCGGATCGGCCACCGCACATGCTGCCAAGGACGGATTCCGGCGCGTTCTGGCCTGACGCACAGCGGAGCGTGCTCGTCTCGCTCGTTCAAGTCGGCGTCACGATGGTGGGGCTCGCCTATTACTGGGTCACGCTTCTCCTTGTGGCGCTGGGCGGGTTGGTCGCGGCGGCGCGCCGGAGGCCGGCGGTACCCATGCAGTGGGCGGGGCCGCGCGCCGGTTGGTTGATCGCCGCGGCATGGCTCGGCATGCCGATCGCAGCGGGCTGTTGCCTGTTGATGCTGGCTGGCAGCGACTGGGCGTGGCTGCTATCGGTCCGGCTCGTGGTGGCGGTGGCGTTGCTTGTGTGCGTCGCCGACGGCGTGGCCCTGTGGTCAGCGGTTCGGTTGCTGCTGCGTTGTCCTGCCGACGAGACGGCCGAGCGGCGGCGCGCCTGGCGGCGAGCGCTCGCTCTGGCGGTGTTGTTGCTGTTGGCCTCGACGGCGGTTGCGTTGTGGAAACCGGGCGACGCACGACAGTCGATGGTGCCGGCGACGATCGATCGAACTGTGTTGTTGGCGTGGGTGTGGTTTGCCGCCGTTCTGCTCTTCGGTGCCGGCACGTTGTGCATGGCGCTGGTGCGGCGGGTGTTCGGGTCGGCGCGCGCGGCATCGGGCAACGGATGGCTTCTCGGTCGTCGCCGTCGCGCGACGCTGACGCTGGCAGCGCTCGGGTTGATGCTGCATGCAACATTATTGTCGCTGCTGCTGGCGCGGCATGCACGGCTGTTCATGACCCATTCGAGGCAGGTGGCCGCCACCGTTGAAGATGCGCCGGCGCACTGGCTCGGGGATGACTGGCGAACGCGGGTGCCGGCTTCGGCCACGTTGAACTGATCATGGCGAGCGCGAGCGCCGTGCCCTATAATCCTGTCCGGATCTGATGCACGAGGAAAACGATGAGCGAAGAAGCACTGGATGCGTCCGCGGCGTTCGAGGGTGGCAAGTCGCCGCGGGATCGGCGGCGCTCCCACAACCCGGAACGGGATGCGGCCATTGCCGCGTTCGTCGAGCGGTGGGCGCCGGGGCAGGAGTCCGACCTGCTCGAACAGATGATCGTCACGATCTGCCGGCTGGCCGGAGACCGGACCGGCCGCGGCGAGTTGAAGATCATCAACAGCGCGCTGCGCGAGCTGCGTTACGCATTCAAGGTTTTCGCGCCGTATCAGGATGTGCGCAAGGTGACCATCTTCGGTTCGAGCCGCACGCCCGCGGGGCATCCGGAGTATCAGGCGGCGATGCAATTCGCGCGTCGCATCTGCGAGAAGAACTGGATGGTGATCACCGGCGCCGGCGATGGAATCATGGGCGCGGGCCATGACGGCGCGGGGCGTGAATCGAGTTTCGGCGTAGCCATTCGTCTGCCGTTCGAGCAGCAGGTGAACACGATCATCGCGGACGATCCGAAGCTGATCACCTTCCGCTATTTCTTCACGCGCAAGCTGCTGTTCGTGAAAGAGGCGTCGGCGATCGCGCTGTTCCCGGGCGGCTTCGGCACACAGGATGAAGGCTTCGAGGCGCTGACCCTGATCCAGACCGGCAAGGCACCGATCCAGCCGATCGTGCTGATCGATGCGCCGAACGGTACGTACTGGCAACATTGGCGCACGTACGTCGTGGCCGAGCTGCTGCGCACGGGGATGATCAGTCCGGAGGACATGAACCTGTTCCGCGTGACGGACGACGTGGACGCAGCGGTGTACGAGGTCACGCATTTCTATTCGCGTTATCATTCGATGCGGTTCGTGAAGAACCTGCTGGTGCTCCGGCTCGAATCGCCGCTGAGCGAGACGGCGATCGAGCAACTGAACGATACCTTCGGCGACCTGCTGGCGTCCGGCCGTTTCGAGCAGCAGCCCGGCCCGTTGCCGGACGAGAACAATGCGTTTCCCGCCCGGCCGCGCCTGGTGTTTGCGTTCAACAACAGCAGTTACGGCCGCCTGCGGCTGTTGATCAACGCGGTCAATGACGCCGATGGAGCCGCGAGTCATTAGGACGCCATGCCCACGATCGATTCAGCACTGACCGACGTGGTGGCGAAGGTCGAGGCCGGCGAGCGGCTCGGGGCCGAGGACGGGCTGCGTCTGTATCGTTCTCGTGATATTTTCACGATCGGGCGGCTGGCCAATCACGTGCGTGAGCACCTGCACGGACGTGTGGCGTTCTACAACATCAATCGCCATATTCCCTACACGAACATCTGCGTGCTGCGGTGCCGCTTCTGTTCGTTCTACCGACCGGCGCCGGCGAAAGGCGCTGCGCCGCCGGCCGGCGCGTACGCGCTGCGCGTCGAGGACATGGTAGCGCGAGCGGCCGAAGCGTACGCATGCGGCGCGACGGAAGTGCACATCGTCGGCGGGCTTCATCCGACACTGCCGTTCGAATATTACATCGATCTGTGCCGGGGAATCCGCGAGGCTTGTCCGCGAATGCACATCAAGGCGTTTACGGCCATCGAGATCATTCACTTCACGCGGATCAGCCGGCCGCGCCGATCGATCGCCGAGATGCTCGAAGCGCTGCGCGAAGCGGGACTCGGCAGCCTACCCGGGGGCGGGGCCGAAATTTTCGATGATCGCGTCCACGACGAAGCGTTTCGCAACAAGGTCGGCGAGCAGGGCTGGTTTGATGTGCACCGGGTCGCGCACGAGATGGGCCTGTTCACGAACGCCACGATGCTCTACGGCCACGTCGAAGGGCCCGAGGAGCGCATCACGCACCTGCTCAAGCTGCGGGCACATCAGGACGTTTCGCTGCGCGAGCGGCGGGCGCACTTCAACTGCGTCGTGCCGCTGTCGTTCATCCCCGACGGCAGCGCCCTGGCGCACATGCCGGGGCCGACCGGCCTGGACGACCTCAAGACGCTCGCGATCGTGCGGCTGATGTTCGACAACGTGCCGCACGTCAAGGCGTTCTGGGTCATGCACAGCCCGAAGCTGGCGCAAGTAAGCCTGAACTGGGGCGTGGACGACCTCGACGGGACGGTTGTGCACTACGACATCACCAAGCGCGAAGGCGGCGGAACGACACACCAGGAGCTGACGGTCGAGCGGCTGAAGCGAATGATCCTCGAAGCCGGCTGCGTGCCCGTCGAGCGCGACACGCTCTACCGCCGCATTGTCCGCGACGGTGACGACTGGGCGGTTGCCGCCGAAAACGAAAGACGGAACCGCGAATGAACGCCAATGGACACGAATAGAGGAAAAATAGAGAGGACGGATAGAGAGGATGTAGGTAAGGTACTGCCTACTCCCGATCTTCTTCCAGTACGACGCGTTTCCATTCCAACGTTGCACGCCTGAAGTTCAAAATCAGACCGACCGGCATACCTGTAATCCTGAGGTAGTTCACCATCTGGCCGAGTTCATGATTTGTGATTCGGTCGATCACTTTCGTCTCGACGACCAAGCCGTCATATGCAATCAGGTCCGGCACGTACTCGCCGACGGCGACTCCTTTGTAGACCACCGGAAACCGCGGTTGCTGGCGATACGATATCTGTCGCGACGAGCGCTCGCCAATCAGCGCATTCTCATACGGTTTCTCGAACAGCCCGTGCCCCAACTCGTTCGGCACTTCCATCGCACAGCCAACGACCGCGAACACCTCATCCTTCAGAACCAATTCGCGTGCATTCGCGTTCGTTAGGCGGTTCGTCTTCTTCGCTGTCAGAAGCGCGCGTCGTCTTTGGGTTTCATCGCGACGCGTACGCCGATCTCGCTGCCGATCTTCTTGAGATCGTCCTGCAGCTTGCCGGTGTCGACGAACGGCGGAACCTCCACCTCGATCAGCATG
>JAFGKA010000230.1 GCA_016928855.1 Phycisphaerae bacterium | reverse complement strand
GTGCAGGGCAGTGTACTCGCCGAGGCTCAAGCCCGCCATCCCGGCGAAACCACAGGCATCCGGCGCCACCTCCCGCAGGGCGTGCCAGATCGCCACGCTGGTGGTGAAGATGGCCGGCTGCTGGACGTCGGTCGCCTCGATCACGTCGGCCGGACCCTCAAAGCATTTCGCCGCCAAGTCGATGCCAAGCACCTCACTGGCGTGGTCGAACACGTCCCGGGCCACCCGGTGCGCGGCGACCACGTCGCGGCCCATGCCGACGCTCTGCGAGCCCTGTCCCGGAAATAGTGCCGCAATTCTACTCATCACATCCTGATCAGCGCCGAGGCCCACGTCAGGCCCGCCCCGAATCCCGCCAGGAGAATCCAGTCGCCCGGCTTGATCCGGCCCGTCTCCATCACCTCATCCAGCGCGACCGGAATGGACGCGCCGGACATGTTGCCGAACCGGTCGATATTGACCCACACCTTCTCCGGCGGCAACCCGAGCTTCTCGGTCGCGGACTCGATGATCCGCAGGTTCGACTGATGCGGAACGATCATCGCGACGTCCTCGGGCCCCAGGCCCTGCGCCGCCATTGCGTCGCGAATGACCTGCTGCATCCGGGTGACGGCAAAACGATAGACCTCGCGCCCCCGCATCTTCAGGAAGTGCATCCGTTCGTCAACCGTGCGGCGGCTGGCGGGCTCCTTCGCACCGCCGCCGGGACAGATGATCATCCGTGCCCCACTACCGTCCGCACCCATGATCGTATGGTGAATGCCCTGGCCGTCCCGTTGAGCGGGGCCGATGATCGCGGCGCCCGCTCCATCACCGAAGAGGATGCACGTGCCCCGGTCTTCGTAATCGGTGAATCGCGACATCGCTTCCGCGCCGATCACGAGCACGTGACGGTACGTGCCATGATGCACGAAGTGGGCCGCCTGGATCACGCCATAGACAAAACCGCTGCAGGCCGCCGACAGATCGAAGGCCGGGATCTCGGTCACCCCGAGCGCCTCCTGCACCAGGCAGGCCGTGGCCGGAAACGGATACTCCGATGAGATCGTCGCGCAGATGATCAGGTCGAGGTCACTGGCCGACAGGCCGGCGTCATCGAGCGCGTCCTTTGCTGCGTCCGTCGCCAGCGTCAGCGTGCTCTCGTGAGCGGCCACGATGCGGCGCTCCTGGATCCCGGTCCGCGTGCGAATCCACTCGTCGTTCGTGTCGAGCCGATTCTCGAGGTCCGCGTTCGTCAGCACGTGGTCCGGGAGGGCCCGGCCGGTGCCGAGTATGGATATCGACAGAACTTTACTCATACGGCGTTCAGCGTCCCTTCGCCAGGCCGTCCGCAATCACGGAGTTCAGTTGCCGCTCGACGGATTCCGAGGCGACCCGCACCGCGTTCCGGATCGCCCGGTGATCGCTGCTTCCGTGACAGATGATGCACACACCGTCCACGCCCAGCAAAGGCGCGCCACCGTACTCACTGTAGTCGTGATTGGCCCAGACCTTTTCCATCACGGGCTGGAAGTCCTTGGCAAGATGTGGAATCTCAGTGGCAATCTCGGCGGAAATCGTCTTGAATAACCCTTCGGCCAACCCCTCGGTCAGCTTCAGCACGATATTGCCGACGAAACCATCACACACCGCCACATCGACCGTGCCGCGGAACAGATCGCGTCCCTCGACGTTGCCGATGAAGTTGATCCGCGTTTCCTCGCGAATCAGCTCACGAGCCTTCTTGACCAAACTTGTACCCTTGGCGTCTTCCTCACCGACCGACAGCAGGCCCACACGCGGGTTTTCCACACGCAGGACCTCGCGGGCGTAGAGCGACGCCATGATCGCGTACTGGTGCAGGTGCTTCGGCTTGGCCGCGATGTTCGCGCCCACATCACAAACCACCAGCGGCCCATGAAACGAGGGCAGTACGACCGCGATGCCCGGCCGGTGCAGGCCCCGCAAGGGCCGGATCTTGAGCTGGCACGCGGCAGCGCACGCGCCGGTGTTGCCGGCGCTGATGACCGCGTCAACCGCCTTCTCCGCCGCGAGCATCGCCATGCGGGGGATCGACGCGTCCTTCTTCTTGCGCAGGGCGTCAACGGGGCTCTCGTTCATACCGATGACTTCCGTCGTCGGCACGATCTCAACGCGCCCCTCCCAGCCGGAGTGCTTGGCCAACTCCGCCCGGACGGCGTCTTCATCGCCGATCAACACCAGTTCCGCGCCGTTGAGCTCGACCAACCCCTCGACCGCTCCGCGCACGATTTCGTGCGGAGCGTGATCACCGCCCATGGCGTCGATCCCGATTCGCATCGAGCCTACGACTCCTCGGATTCAGGAGGCAGGGCAACCTTCGCACTCGCATAACCGCAATTGGCACACGCCGCATGCGGCAACTTCGCCTGTCCGCACTTCGGGCATGCCACCAGATTCGGCGCCCGCAACGCGTGATGTGACCGGCGCGTCCCCTTACGCATCTTGGACGTTCGACCTTGTGGGAGCATGGGGATCCTATCCTTGCCTGTTAGGACTCGTCGTCTGTCTGCAACGAAGCTAAAACGAGGCTTGCCAGGGGCCTGGAGCATCCGGGGCAAGCCTCACGCATAAGCCCCATAGACTAGTGAGGTTAAGGGGGGTCTGTCAAGAGGCCGCTTGGCGGCTGCGGCGGCCCGTCGGCACTTCGTCGCCCGGGCCCCAGCCACCACCGCGGAACTCGGAGGCGGCCCCGATACGCTCCACCGCCTCCCGCCCCCACCGCCAAAAGCACGACAACAGGCCAAGGCGGCTGGAATGCCAAAAAAGAAAAAACGGAGCCGCATGTCGTGCGGCTCCGTTTCTTGTTTCTGTGCCACCGAGCCCCGCAAAGCGGACTCCTCCGACCATCTTCACGGCACGAGGAATGAGTCAGTGTGTGCCCCGGCCGGTATCTTCGCCTGACCGAATGCCGTTCCCGAGATGCTTTCCGGCAACAAATCAGGGGGATAAGTCCCACCTGTTACTCTGCTGACCGGAACCCAGATGTGGTCGTCGTCGGCACCGACGCGAGGATGGTGTCCCCAGACGCAGTGGCCGTCGAGATACGCCACGTTCTGGCCTGCCTTGCGGTGGTTCCGCGAGTTACCCGACTTCAACGCATTAAGCCAATCCGAGTATCCGGCTGGGGCCGGACCGTCCACGTAAGCCTGCACGCATGCGTTTCTTGGTGCTCCCGCGACGGACGTACTGTACGCGTACGTGGCCACCGCCGCCGTCAAACTGCCAACCCCAGCGCTGGGGCTAAACGAGTTCATGAACGGATTGCGGTCGGCCATTATCGCCCGGCGTGGATCGTGCGTGTTCTTCGTCAAGATGCCGCGCGTCGTCGTACCATCCGAATCGCGCAGATTGCTCAGAAACGAGTAGCTAAAACGGATCATCTCCTCTGTCGTCGTACCGCGTGACTCGGCGCTGAAATCGAACAGTGGCGTCATGTTGGGCAAGACGCCGTCCGTATTGTCGAAACTATGCCCAACCGTTCCCTGGGCACTGGGACAAATGTACATCTTGGCCGTGGTCATGTCATTCGCCACGAGTTGATAGTACGCTCGCGTATTGCTCTGTGGATCACCCTTGTTCTGCTTCAGTAGTTCCGACAACGACCAGATACGCTCAAACCCGACGCGGGCCACCTGCAGACTCGCAGGCAGAGTGCCGCCATTGAAGACTGCCGGATCATACGCAGGCAGAAAACCCTTCGAATCCTCCGCGTACGTCAGCGTGGCCGTCGAAATCCCCTTCAGATTCGCAGCACAAGCGATGCGCTTGGCCTGCTCGCGGGCCTTAGCGAGCGACGGCAGCAGGATGCTGATCAGCAGCGCGATGATCGCCACGACCACGAGCAACTCGATCAGCGTGAACGCCTTTCGATCCTTCTTAATTCCGATTAGACAACTCATGATTAGCTCCTCCGAGCAAACTGTTGTATGAAGCCTCTTTGAGTCTCTCTGCAATTACCGTTCCAGCCGAATTCAGGGTTCCAGCCCAACTCCGGCAGGTACCGCCGGACTTGGATGCAGCAAATAAACCACCCTGGTGGCTATGAACCACCAATCGGTGGTTGGTCGAGTTCGGGATCGGAAACGAGCCCGAACTTGCCCATCCGGTATCGCATGGCTTCCCGGCCAATGGAAAGCAGCCTTGCCGCGGCGGAAACATTGCCTCCGGTCTGGCGCAAGGCCTGCTCCAACACGGTCCGTTCCAGGTCATCGAGGCTGATCGCCCGTCCGGCGGACAAACCCGCCAAAATCCGGTCTGCCGGCCCGGTGGATGCCGACCGGACCGAATCGGCCGCCAGCGGCAGGTCGGCCACGCCAATGACCGGCCCCGTGCCGACCAGGACGGCCCGTTCCATCGCGTTGGCCAGCTCGCGGACGTTGCCCGGCCATCGATACCGCCGAACGGCCTCGCGGGCATCCGCCGAGAGCCGCAAGCCCTGAATGCCGTACTTGGCGCTGAGCATGCCGCAGAAATGATCGACGAGCAGATCGACGTCGCCACCCCGCTCCCGCAACGGCGGCAACTCAATCGTCACCACTTTCAGCCGAAAATACAGGTCCTCGCGAAAACGGCGTTCGGTGACCGCGCGCTCGAGATTGCGGTTGGTCGCGGCGATTACGCACAGCGAGACTGGCCGATCCCGAGTCTCGCCGACACGACGAACCGTCTGCGTCTCGATCGCCCGGAGCAGTTTGGGCTGCAGTCCAAGCGGCAGATCAGCGATTTCGTCGAGCATCAACGTCCCGTCGTCGGCTGTCTCGAACAGGCCCGCCTTATCCGCCATCGCCCCGCTAAACGCACCCCGCTTGTGGCCAAACAGCTCGGACTCGAACAGTTCGCCGGGCACGGCCGCACAATTCACGCTGACAAACGGGCCCTCGTGCCGCCCCAGGCGCGAGTGCAGGACGGTCGCGAGCAGATCCTTGCCTGTGCCAGTCTCACCGGTCAACAGGATCGTGGCCGGTGCGGCGTCCGAGGCGGCACTGCGCGCCGCGAGCCGGTCCACCAGTTCCTGAATCTGCAGAATGGCCGGGCACTGC
>JAFGKA010000229.1 GCA_016928855.1 Phycisphaerae bacterium | reverse complement strand
CTCCACCGCCGAGGCGACCGTCTTGACGTTCGCCGACATCTCCTCGGACGACGCGGCCATGTTGTTCATGTTCGTGGCCATCTCCTCGGCGGCCGTCGCCACCATCATCGACCGCGTGGTTGTCTCTTCCGCTCCGTTCGCCAGTTGGATCGCTGTCGCCGACAACTCGGTCGAGGAATCCGCCAGCGTATGAGCATTCTCGGCAATACCCTGCACGGTCTTCCGCAGGTTCGACGCCATTCCATTCAGCGACTTGGCCAGCACGCCGATCTCGTCCGCTTGATCGATATCCACCTGCTGGGTCAGATCCCCTTCCGCGACCGCTTGGGCAAAGCGTACGCTCCGAAGGATCGGCCGGGTCAGCCCCAAAACCATGACACACGCCAACACAATTCCGAGCACGACCGCGACGGCGCCGGCACCAATGAGAACCGCGCGCGTCGTCGACGCCGCGGCAAGCATGGCCTCATCCGTCAGCACCGATGCGTGCGATATGCGGTCCAATTCCTGGAAGAGGTCTTCCACCTGCTGTAACGCCGGCAGGGTCTGCGTGGCATAGATTTCGCTGGCGTGCCGGACGCCCTCCATTTCGTGTTCCGCCTCTTCCCGCAAGGCGTCCAGGCGCGCGAGCGTCTGGTCGAACAAAGGCGCGGCCGTCTCATCCAGAATACGCCTCGCCTCACGCACTGAGTTGACCGCCGCCTCACCCGACTGGATGGCCTGGGACAAACGCTCGGCCGCGGGCTTCCACTGTTCCAGGAGCTTCTTCACTTCCTCGCCCGTCGGCTCCGCCGATGTGCCGCCAAGCATGGCAATCCACTGCTCCGCTCCAGCCAATACCACCTTGACCGCCTCGTCACAAGCGCCCAGAGCATCCGCCGACGGTGCCCGCTGCAGCGATTCGAACGCGATGCGCGCAACGAGAAATGGCTCGATCAGTTCTTCATTCATAACCATATCGATCGCAGACCATTTTGTCAGAGCTTCGATATCCTTCGCCTCGGCTGCGCGTTCTTTTGCCG
Source organism: Phycisphaerae bacterium (assembly GCA_016928855.1). Lineage (GTDB taxonomy): Bacteria > Planctomycetota > Phycisphaerae > UBA1845 > PWPN01 > JAFGKA01. The sequence goes on along the minus strand of JAFGKA010000229.1, from coordinate 1,498 downwards.
GATCGATGGCCTCCTCCATGACCCGCTCGAGCGTCGCGAACAGAGTGTCCGCTATAACACCCAGTTCGGCGTGCGCCTTCGCCTGCGCCGTGCGAGCTTCGGCCTCCGCAACAAAAGCCAAATGATCCTGAATCTCCTTCGCGGATGCATGAAGCGCGGCGTGGCTTTCCAACAGCTGGTCCCAGGCCGCCTTGAACTCGGCATCGCCGCGTTCGTAGGCGCGTTGTCCGTCCTCGCTGGAAACCCACTTGCCCAACGCACATTGCGTTGGATCCATCACGACACCCAACTCATCACGCCGGTGCGCCATGGCGTCAACGATGTTACTCCGCCACTCCAGATGCCCCACCTTCATTTCCGCCAGCGACAACGGCAGCTTCGGATCCGTCGGACGAAAGGCGTCGCGAATCGCAATAGCCGATTCGTGCAACTGCCGATGCGGCGCCTCAATCCGGACCAACATCTCCTTCAGTTCCGGCACGAGTCGCTCGGCTTCCGCCCGGTCCTCGCTGTAGTACCACTCGCCGAAGCTGCACTTGTGCGGGTCGGTCTCCGCCGTCAACTCGTTCACGCTCTCATCAGTGAGGAGGGCGTTGACCTGCGTCGCCCAATGAAGATGATCAACCTTCTTCTCCGCAAACGTCTCTCGCAACGCATTGCCGGCAATCACCTCACCCGCATCTGTGACGATATGATGAATTCCATAGATCGCACCACCCGCCACACCCGCCAGAAACAGAAGCACAACGCCGAAGGCGATGCCAAACTTCCACTTCAATGTGAGGTTCTTCCAGCTCATATTCGGGCTCCCGATACCTGTAAACATGACGAATTGTCGCGCATCATGTCGGTTGGCGGAAATCCCGTCTGTGACAGAAAGACCGGATTCCCGAATCGCTCTGCCGCTCGGCAGGCCTACCCCGACAACACGGCCACGTTGAACTGCAGCAGAACCAGTTGCGCATCCCCTGGTCCAGCCAAGCCAATTCCCCCACCCTTGCATCGTCCGGCCGCGTACCCCAGTTCACTTACCGGGCAGCTCCAGGAATTGAATTCTTGCCATCGGTACAGGTTATCGGCCTTGGAACCATCTGCCCCCGATCACTTCACCGACCCCGACCCCACCTCAACAACGCCGTCCACTGTGAAAAAGGTATCGATAATCCGCGAATTTCGGCCGGTCTCTGGATCTGCCCTTCGATGGGCCTCCGAACTGCACTCCCACGTCCCGCATGGATCGTCCGCAACAGCGCAAACGCCCGGACTCCCCCCGCCTTCCGCCTGCCCGACGAAGGCCCGCACGCCGTCACCGACTACATGATTCCTGCTGGCGACGATCCGACCCGTCAGGAGCGTACATTCCCATCAGACCTTGAACTGCCTGACAAGCGCCTGAAGCTGCTCGCCTAGCTTGGACAGTTCGCCGCTGGCCGTCTGGGTCTGCGAGGCACCTTCCGCGGCCTGGCGCGCCGCCTGATCCACGCCGGCGATGTTCCGT
>JAFGKA010000228.1 GCA_016928855.1 Phycisphaerae bacterium | reverse complement strand
GTACACACCCCGATAGCCGACGAAGCCGAACTGGGTGAAGCCGTTCCGCAGCAGGTGCTCGGCGGCCTGGTGGCCGATCGCGCGATCATCGTTGAAGACCTGACACAGTTCGGTCTCGTGCGTCTGTTCGTGAATGTCGACGGTAGGGATCGCAAGGTCCAGTACCGTCCTGGCGAAGGCAGGTTGGGCGGCGTTGCAGATGATGCCGTCACCTTGCCAGCTCTTGAGCCATCGCGGTGCCGGATCAAAGATCGATCGCGGCTCGACGTACACTGCCCACGGGCCGTTCTCGCGGACGTACTGGCCGACACCACGGATCAGTCGGCGACCAAACGAGGACGACGTCTCGATGATCAACGCCACGTGGGGCACCGAAGTAGTCGCTCGCTTCGATGTTCGGGCCGTTCGTTGCGTGGAGGTGCGTGTTCCGGCCATGGGCGCGTCCGGTCATTTTTGTTAAGAATGAGGCGGCGGCGGCCTCAGCCGATGAGGCCAAACCTTCAAAAAGGCCTTTATAATGCAAACCACACAGGCCGGTCAATGGGGCGATCGAAAAACTTATATGCCTTGCTGCGAAAACTTAAGTTTTTCGGGCGGGCTGGTCGCGGGGCTGGGTTGGAGGGCGGTGGCGGAACCGCGCCTTGTCGGTCAGCGTAGAAAAGGATAGAGAATCGCCGAAGTGGTCCGGTTTGCAGAGTCTGGCGGAGGGACATTGAACCATGAGGCGATCGCGGCGGGTTTTGTATGTCGTCTCAATTGCAGGCGTCTGCCTGTGCCTGCCGCTGACATGCGTCTCGGCGCTTCTCCTGTTCGATCTCATCAACCCCATGCGAGGTGCGTTCATCACAACGTTTACGGTCAGAAACGATTCCGGGCAGACAGTCCGGATCACACCGATCGGGACGTACCGATTGGAGGGCAGGCGAGGGCGGCTGCCGATGTATCTCAGCACGTTTCCCGCGATCCCGGCCCCGCAAAATGGCGAGTTCGTACTTGAGGCGGACGAATCGCGGGAGTTCCGGTACGATTGGGATGACGTGAACTTCTCCGAGATTGCAGTTTGTGCGGCCGACGGCGAACTCTATGAACTCATCGTTGATCCGCAGCCGACCAAGAACCAGTATCACGCTCCAGCACAAACGCTGTTTGCCATCCCGCCAATGGACCAGTTGCGGCCTGCAACGCCCGACGTGCAGGCTGCGACCGAAGCGAAGCATAGGTCCGCGTTATGGCTCTGGGGAGTCATGGCCATTGGGCTGCTGCCGCCGATCACGCTGCGGCGGCTCTGGACGGCATATCGCAGGCCGGCGCCGGCAGTCCAACTCGCTGTGCCGCCGGTGGTTCGAGCGGTTACAGACGGAAAACCATAGCCCCTGAATCATTGCTGGGGGCTGGCTGCCCAGTGGGCGGCGGGTGTGGTATCATTCCGACCGGTCGGATCGTTATGAAACACCTGTTTGGAGTCTCGATCATGAAGTCTCGCATCGTTGGAATCGCACTCGTCGGGTTGGGTCTGTTCAACATCGTTGCCATGGCGGCCTCGGCGCCGAAGGTGGCGAAGACTTCGCCGCCCGCGGATGCGACGGATGTCGATCCTGGCTTGACGGAGATCGTGGTTGAGTTCGACACGCCCGTCAAAATGAACAGTTGGTCGGTCGTGTATGTTGACGGAGCGGAGTTGCCGGAGATGGTGGGCGATGCGCCGATCGACTTCCGCGACAACCGCACGTGCGTGATGAAGGTCAAGCTCGCCCCCGACACGGCGTATGGGATCGCCTTCAATAGCGAAACGCGCCAGGGGTTCAAGGCTGCCGAGGACGAAACGCCCGCCGTGCCGTTCGTGCTCCGGTTCAAGACCGGCAGCGGCAAGTCGGCTGCCGGTCCGGAGGGGCCGCGGGTGGTCAGGAGTGAGCCGGCGGACGGTGCGCGCGACCTTGAGCCGGGTACGTTCGATCTGGTGCTCGTATTCAATGAGCCGATGAAGGACGCGCCACCGGTTCTGGCGACGCCGGCCGAGGCGCCACCGCTCAAGACCCTCGGTGCACCGCGATGGAAGGACGCGCGTACGGCCGTGATCCCCGTCATGCTGGCACCGAAGACGACCTACAAGATTGGCATCAACGTTGGCGAGGACAAGCCGTTTGTCAGTGCCGGTGACAGCACGCCCGCGCTGCCGTTGACAATCACGTTCAGCACGGTCGGCGCCGAGCCGACGAAACCGCCGGCGCCCGCCGGCGCTGTCGCGATACGCTACAACTACCAGAAGGGTGACACGGGCCGGGCGATTCAACGCACGAACCTCGACGTGAAGCTCGATGTCGGCAACGGGATGACCGTTCCGATCGGGCAGAAGGTCGGCGTCAACGGCATCGAGGAGGTGCTGGCTGTCGAGGAGGGCAAGCCGGTCGAGGTGCGCAAGATGATTGCGGAGTTTCTGATGCTCGCGACCAACCCTGAGACAGGCAAGACGGAGGCTGCGCCGCGGCTCGAACAGGGCGTGGTGGTCAAGATCGATCGGCGCGGCGACGAGCCGCGCGTTACGCCTGTCGATGGCGAGGTGCCCGAACCGCTGATGCTCGCGCTAAGTGAGGATGAGTTTCTCGACCTGCTGCCGCAGCGGACGGTGAAGGTCGGCGACAGCTTCCCACCGCCGACGGCGACAATGGAGTCGATTCGAAAGGCGTTCGACGTCAGCGGTCAGGGCTCACTTCACTTCGTATTGACCTGTCGGCGGATCGGTCCGGTTGACGTGGATGATGCGCGGAATGCGATGTTCAAGGCGCAGGGCAGCGGCCAGCCGATCACGTATGTATTTAACGCGGCGGAGTTCGACATCGATTGGAAACAGGACGGCAAGATGGAAAACAACATTCCGTTCTCGCTCGAAGCGAAAGGGAAGATCGTTTTCGCCATCGATGCCGGGGTCTACCTCAGAATAAGCGCGGACGGGAAGATCACGGTCAAGCCCGTTCAGTTGCAGGATGATAACGGCCAGATGGTCACCGTGTCGGGTGGCGGTACCTATCAGACCGAGATGACCTATGAGCCGATCGACTGGAGCCGTGGGGTACAGCGTAAGGGGCAGGCCGACAAGGCGCCGTCGACGGCATCGCCGCTTGGGACGCCCCGGGGCTCCATCGAACACCAGTTCAATCTGCTGAAGAAGGGCGATGCCGCCGCGTTGCGGGCCTGTTTCGTTGAGAAGGTCCGCGACTTGGTGACCGATGAAGTTGTCGAGAAGGGCCAGGCCGACTCGAAGGACTACACGCTCGACGAACTCGTCGCCGAGGTGATCGAGGGCGAACGCGACGGGACGAAGACCGCCCGGATCCTGATGAAGGGTGACCGGACGCTGACGACGCTCGTGCTGACGGACGGGAAGTGGCTGGCTGAGACGGTCTGGTTCAAGTGAGGCTTGCATCCGCACGGAAGCGCAGGAGATGGATGCCATGACGGTGGACGTAGGGTCATCGCGTCGGGGTGTGCTGGCCACGTTTATCGTGGTTGCTCTGGCGATGATTGTGCAGGCGGCGCCGCGCGTGCTCGACAGCGTCCCGGCGGACGGCGCGGAAGGCGTGGATCCGGCCTGCCGCAAAATCGTCATTACGTTTGATGTCGACATGGATACCGGCAGCTTCACCGTGCTCCAGGCCGACGGCGGTGAGTTTCCGGATCTTGCGGGCGAGATGCCGTTTGTGTTTCGTGACGCCCGCACGTTCGTAATGCACGTTGCGCTTGCGCCCGATACGGCGTACGCTCTGCGGCTCAACAGCGAGACACGCAAGGGGTTCGCGTCCGCCGATGGCGTGCCGCTGGCGCCGACGATCATCCGTTTCCGTACGCAGGGCGCCGAGGCCAGGCCGAAACGCAAGACCTGGGGTTCGGTCGAGCCGGCCGATCCGTCGGATCGACCTCAACCCAAGACGGACAGGAAGTGGGGCGCCGTCGAGCCGCCAGACGATCGCACGAAGCCTCCGACGCGTGACAAGGCCGAGCCTGAGGCTTCCGCCGACAAGCTGCCGCAGGGCTGGATCCTTCTCGACGACAAACTTTACGGCACACGTGTGGCGGTGCCGCCCGGCTGGACGCCGCGCGTCCGGGGCGAGGTCGCCTTCTGCGTTGAGCCCGACACAATTCCGCAAGCGGGGGTGTTCTTCGTTCCCGTGCTGGTGCGGGACAACGCGACACCCGCATCGCTGGCCGAGGAGTTCGACGGAATCCTCCGGCGAGGGGTGCCGAGCTGGCAGACGCGATCCGCCGAGGCGCTCAGCGATGACTCGGTCCAGCGCGACCTGGTGGCCGAGATTGGCGGTACGCGCGTTGTCGGCCGCTATCGGGCGGTCGTTGGCCGGGCACGGACCGGCTTCGTGATGGGCTATCTGGCGCCGCCCGAGACGATCGAGCGCCTGCAGCCGTTGTTCCATCGCATCCTGAGCAGCTATCGCTACAGCGGCCCCGGTATGCGGCTTCAGCCGTTCAAGTCCGCGGCCGTCGAACTGAAGGTTCCGCCCGGCTGGCAGGTGCGGACGAGCGAAGGCGACGGCACGGCTGACGCGGACATCGACTGGGAGGTCTTTACGCCGCAGATACCGGGCGCCCGCGCGTTCATGTTCACGCCGAAATTTTTCTCGCCGAACTGGGTCAGTGATCTCGCGACCGGCCAGGCTGACCCGACGGGTCTGGCAATCTGGCAGGGCAAGGGCTGTCAGATGGCCAATATTGCTTCTGACCAGCAGGCGCTGCAGCTCGCACTGGCCCAGGCGCTGCCCGGTTTGCGGGTCGAGAAGGAGAAGAGCCTCGACGAAATCCGCAATCTGCTGGATCAGGTCTTCGCGTATGCTGCCCAGACGCTGGTGGCGACGGGCGGGCGACTGACGTGGTATGCCTACGAGATCCAGGGGCGCCGCGTCGTCAACGGCGTCGAGATGCGGTCGGTCATCACGTTTGGGATGAGCGCCATGACCACGCCCGGCGGTATCAAGGGCACACTCGGCCTGTGGAACGCGCAGGTCAAGGGCTTCGAGGCGCCGGCAGACGCGTTTCCGCGGCTCGCGCCGTTGCTCGACCGCGTGACCGACAGCTTTACGTACACCCTGTGGTGGATTCGCACCGTACAGAAGGCCAACGCCCAGCAAGGCGAGGCGATCCGCAAGTTCTGGGCCGAGAGCAACCGCATTGACAAGGAAATCTTCGATAACCGGATGCAGACGCAGGGTGCGATCAGCGAAATGATGTACGACCACCTGACCGACAACTATGCCTACGTGAACAAGGAAACAAACTCGATCGAGAAGATTCCCGCCGAACAGGCCGAGCGGTTCCGCCGCCAGGACGGCGAGATGGTCAGCCCCGAGGATGTG
>JAFGKA010000227.1 GCA_016928855.1 Phycisphaerae bacterium | reverse complement strand
GGCGGATGAAATAGGTTCGCGGGGATGGCGATGCGGGGCGAGTCGATCACTTCGGTCATCTGCTGCCGAACAGCCTCGACGGCTGCAGGCAGACGAGGATCCCAAACGATGCTGGTATCCTTCTCGTCGCCGATCTGCCACCAGTGAACAAGGCCCGAATAGAGCGACCAGGCATAGGCCAGGCTGGGCCGCCATTTCTCCGGATCGGCGCTCAGCAGATCGAGTAGCGAGCCGTGCTCGCGGATGTTCTGGGCCGTCTGCGTGTCCGGCCCGATCCAGCCGATCAGTTCACGGTTGCGCCCGGCGAGGTCGGTCAGATAGGCTTCGGTCAGCGCCGTCGCGGCCGACGGGTCCGCCATTCGAAGCGACGCGAGGAGCCAGACCGGCAATTTGACACACTCCACCCGCAACTGCTCGATCAGCCGGAGCTGGTCCGGCGCGGTTCCGTCCTTGAGATTTGTGATGATGACGCCGAATCCCCGCGCGGGCACGTCGGCGGATGACTCGGTCAGCCGTGGTGCCATGCGGGCCAGCCGCACGGAACGCGATGCGAGCACGCCCGCTTCCGCCGAGACCGTCAACTCAGCTTCGTAGATGTCCGGCCGCAGCGCCGGCAATGCGATCACATCGGGTTCGGCCTGTTCCACCGGTTGGATGGGCAGCTCTCGCGTCAATTGTGTGATGCCGTCGCCGTCCCGCAGTGTCAACCGTGCCGTCAGACCCACGCCGTCCGGGTCGTTGACCAGGACGTGCAGCGCGGGCGTGTCGTCCGCCGTGAAAACGTTGCCCGGGACGCCCGTGCCCAGGTGAACACGCGGCAGGCGATACACACGAATATCGTCGAACCACGCGGTGCCGTGAATATCCGCGATCTCGTCGGCGGAGTCGGGCGTGCCACGCTGTGGGCCGCCGAGGGCCTCGGGCTGCGTGAGGAACAGCGACAAGCTGATGAAGCGGGCATTGCGAACATTGCCGGGGAGTCTGACGTCCAGTTGTTGCCAGTCACCGGCGTCCTTTGGACCACCGACCTTCCCGCTGTACGTGAGTGTGCCGGGAATCGTCTCGCCGCTTCGATCCATCAACGCAGCGCCGAAGAAGGCACGAGCGCGTTTGAGGCCCTGCGTGCGTACCCACGCATGGATGACGTAGTCACTGGTGGGCAGGACCTCGATTTGCCGCTGCTGGAAATGGAAGCCGATGCTTCCGCCATTGAGGTCCATTCGGAAACTCGGTGGGGCGTCGTGGCCGACCGTCGGATCGAAGCCGGCTTTCAGGTACGTCGGGAAACCCCATTCGCGATGCCGGGTCCAGTGCATGGGGATCGGGTCGAAATTGTCCGGCTCGTGGAAGTCGAATTCACAAACGAGACGCCTCCGGTCGGCGATCGTGGTCCGGTCCAGCGTCCCGATGGCGGCGGCCTGCGTGGTCGCCCCGTCCTGCGGCTCAGGGGGTCGCGGCTCAGAGGCGGCCAGAGCCAGCGTCGCGGCCAGAAGGATGCCGGCTGCGGCCATCCTGAGAGGACGGCGCTTATCGGACGGGCGTTTTTGGCGCACACCTGCCAACGTCATGCTCGTAATATCGGTTGAGGCCGCACTTTGGCATAGCGTCGAAATCGAGCGCCAGACGCATTTACGGATGGCTGAAGCCCACTTCCAGTCGCTGGCGGGGCCGCGCCGGCGGATGCCCTGCCTCAATGTGCCTCGAACAGGATCGCCTCGGCGGGGCCCAGTCGAAGCGGTATCGTCAACGCGTCGCCCCGTCGCGGATGCCGTTGGCCCGTATCCTGGGCGACTAGCCGTGTTACGGCGACGGCGTCAATTGTGCCTGGAATCCGCAACGTGCCACGCGCGAATCGCTCGGCATCCTCATTGTAGACCAGTATCACCACGCGCTGTTTCCGTTGCAGCACGGCGCAACGGAGCCGCTCGGACACGAGTTCGACGCCGGGTGCGTCGATTCGACGGCTACCGGCGAGTAGTGGGCCCCATTCCCGGGCGTGTTTCGTGATGGTGCGAGTGGCGCCAGCGATGGCCGGCGATACGTGGCCGGTGGCGTCGGCAATCCCGTTCGATTCCCCTGGCCACGATCGATACCGCCAGACGAGAATCCCATCGGTTCGCCCCTGGGCAAGACCGCGGTAATAGTCTTGCTGCATTGCGATTGCCCGGGCCGGCGACGAATCGCTGTGGCTCTCGCATGTCAGCAGGAGGATCTGCCGCGTGGGTGCCGGCAGCGTCCCAACCGGTGGTTCGTCTGGCTCTGGCCATGTGGCAACAATGGCGTTGCTGGTTCCGGACGCGACGCCGCAGTCCCCGTCGAAGCCGACGAGGAGCATCTCCTGTGGTGGCTGGAGCCTTTGAAGGGCAGCCGCAAGTGCCTGGGCACGGCCGGCTACGGTGTCGGGGAGGAACGGTGGCATCGCAAGAATCGAAGGCCTGCCGCCAATCTGGGCCGCGGCTACCCGGGACACGGTCGCGAGTGCGTCCGGTGTCGCCGCATCCGGGGTGAGCCTGCCGAATTCGACGTAGGCGTCAATTCGTTCGTCGGAGCGGATAGTCGTGAGGCCTGCCGCTGCGGCCGCCTCCGCAGCCGCCTCATCACGATCAGGGAAACCGGAATCGAGCCAGATCGCGACAAATCCAAGGGACGTTAGTTGCGCAAAATCCTGTCGCAGCGAAGCGGCGTCGATCGGCGCTGCGCCCGCGGCGAGGCGATGTTCGTAGCGGATCGCAACGAATGGCGGCGTGCTCGAAATCGTCCGCATGCCCGACGGCGCACATCCGACGAATGCCCACATTGCCGCTACGGCGACGAGTCGCGTCGAGACAATCCATTTCCGGTTCGTTTGGCTTCTGCTGTCCACGGGGTGGCATTGTAGAGCGAGCCGGTCCGGGTGCAAAAGG
>JAFGKA010000226.1 GCA_016928855.1 Phycisphaerae bacterium | reverse complement strand
CTCGTAGCCCGCTTCCTGCAACCGGATATCCATCCGGTTCAGGGATCGATGCGTCCGACACGCCGGAACCGGCACCGGCGCCTCCACGCGATCGACGAATTTGAACAGCCGGTAGCCCTCCGGCCAGAGGCGTTCGAGCTGAAAGGCCAACCCGAGCCGCGTCGCCGCGGCCCGCGCATCGAAGCAGTAGTTCGTATCGAGGATGAACGACGGCGGCACTTGTCGCATCCGGTCGTGCAGTTCCTGCTGCCAGTCCGGACGCATCGCGTCAAGCCATACGGCGGGCGAGACGAAGTCGATCGGATAGCTGCGACCCACGTAGACATACGCCTGATTGGCCGACCCGTAGACCAGCAGCGATCGATCCCGCACAATCGCGGCCAGCTCCGGCGCGAGCCGATCAAGCGCGGCGTTCCGCTCGGCGGGCCGGTCCGTCGCGTGAACGCGCCAGACCCACCGGGCCATCCTGTCCCGACCGCCGAGCAGATACCAGCCAAACATCGCCAGCCAGGCACCGACCAGCGCCGCCAACACACTTGCGCCGACCACGCCGTGGTGCAGCAGCCACACGCCGCCCCAGCCCGCGGCGATCGCTAGCAACGGCTGAAACGGCACGGTGAGATAGGCAATCCGGCCGGCCTGGAAGCCGTAACAGACCCCGACCCCAACCGCGTAGGCCAGGAGTAGCCCGAGCCGGGTCGGGGACAGCTCGGCCGTGCCGATACCGATCGCCAGCAGGATCAGGACGGCCGGTGCCTGCACCAACACGTGAGCCAGCAACTGCGACTTCTCCGCAAGCCGTTGGGCGTAGGCGTCAAACCCGATGATGCGATCGAGTTGCCGTTGGCGCCGCCGGAATGAAACAAGCATCGACCATGGCGATCGCCCGTTCCAGAGCAGCCACGCACCATAGGCAAGAACGGCAACAACCGCCGCGACCAGAATCGTAAGCCACGCCGCCGGTTCGGCCCATACCGCCCAGACCGTCAGGACCAGCGCCGCCGGCGCTGAACTGAGCTTGATGAAGAAGCTCTCCAGCCACCATAGGGCCACGCCGGCCGCCAGCATGATGTGACTTCCGCAATCCAGACCGGACGCCATTAAGACGACGCCCGCAACCTGTGGAAGCAGCTCGAACAACTCGGCATTCTCGAAGTACACGCCCCACTGCGGCTGGCTCGACACGGCGACGAACGCAATCAGTCCGGCGGCGTAATACGCCCAGAAGTGCCCGGAGTCCTCGACGGAGACGGCACAAAGCAGCCCGACCGCCACGGCGGTGAAGAGGTTGTACAACGAAGCGTGCGCCCGCGAGCGCACCTTGTAGCCGGCCGGCCCATGCTGCAGGTAAAGCAGCGAGTAGACCGCCTCCGGAAGCAGCTTGCTGCAGCCGGCATAGCGAGCGTTCCAGCCGTTACGGAACTTCCATCGATGGGTGTAAACCGTGTCGTTGGAGACATAGAAGCCGGTATCGATATGCAGCGGCAGCGAGAAAAACCGCCATCGCAGCAGCCAGTACACCGGCAAGACCGCCACGGTAATCGCTGCGCCGAGGTACGCGTGCATGGCGAAGTCTTTGTCCCTTCCGCGGCCTCGCGCCGGGTTGCGTGCCGACCCCCCGGAGAGATACCGGCCTTCCGCGCGCCCGCGCCCAGCCGCCACCATCATAGAATACGAACCACCCGCCCTCGGTCAACTCGCGATTTCACTGCGTCGAGCGGACCGCCGCTGCTGCAAAGGGCTTGCCCGCCCGGGTACACCACAACGCCCGGCTCGGCGCAGCCTTTGGACCGCGGCGGCGCGACGCCGCTTTGGCTTGCGGCGGAGCCGCGTCCGTCGGCGCGCGGGTGCCACTGGTCCCGACGTCACGTCGGGACCCGCCAGTGCCTGCAAGACCACCCTGCCCGGTACGCCGCAGCGCACGAAATTCGGCAAACGACCGCTCAATAAGCCCCCCCCCGTTGCATCAAGAGACACCACCACGAAGCACGCGAAGAGCACGAAGAATGGCATTGGTGACGATCCAGTTCACGCATAAAGACGGAACCTGGAGTGAAATAGTTGAATTCTTTGGCCCCTCGTCCGACCTCCGCTCTTCTTCGTGTCCTTCGGGCCCTTCGTGGTTATTCTTTTTGCAGTGTTGGGGTAAGCTCCGGCACTGTTGATGCGACCAACCTGCCTATACGGCAGACGCCGGCAGCGCCGCTCGCACGCACCGGCGCCATCGCTCACACAGCGGCCTGGCCGAATCCGGATCCACATCCGGCCGCCGTTCGAACGCGTCGAGGAGGGCCAACATCGCCTGGGCAAACCGTGTCTCGTTGGGTTCGATGCGCTTGGGCGGCTGCTGATACCACCGACGCAGCGCGCCGACCTCGTCGAGGGTAAGCACGACGCTTGGACAATGCTCGGCAATCTCACGCGCGGCGATGCGCACCGCGGTCTGCTGCTGCTCATCATGGGCCCGCGTCGTCACATTCGCCTCGTGCTGCCGATGGACGACCAGTGGCTCGGCCAGATTCGCGCCGCGCGTCACCCGAAGCAGACGGCTCCATAACTCGTAATCCTGCGCGTATCGCACCGTGGCGTCGTAGCCGCCAATCACACCGGGCAGCACGCGGCGCCGCAACATCATCGAGGCATGACAGAACGCATTATCGAAGAGCATCTGCAACCGGATTTCCGTGTCCGTGATCGGCACGACTTGCGTGCCCACACGGCGGCCGTTCGCGTCGCAGATGTCGAACGCCGTACCCAGCAGACCGAGGTCTGGTTCGGCGTCAAAACGCTCCACCTGCCTGGCGAAGCGATCGGGCAGCGACAGATCATCAGCGTCCTGGCGCGCGATATACGTCCCCCGGGCGACGGCCAGCGCCCGATTCAGCGAACGCGAGAGCCGAAGGTTCTCGTCATTGACCAGCAGCACAATCCGCGAATCCGCCGCTGCGTATTCAGCCAGGATCCGCGGCGTCTCGTCGTCGGACGCGTCATCCACAATGATGAACTCGAAATCGCCGAAGCTCTGCGCAAGGATGCTGTCGACGGCCTCCCGCAGGTAGGCCGCGCCGTTCCGCACGCTCATGATCACGCTGACCCGTGGTGTCTCACTCTTCATACGACCGCCGATTGAACCGAGCCTTCCATCGGCCACGGCTCGCACACTGGCCTCATCGGCCTCTCACACGGTTCCCCGCGCACACTCGGCGCGGCCTGCCCCTCGCCCGTTCTGCGCAGAGCGATAGCGCCCCAATGTGCATGTTATCGGACGGCTTGCACAAGCCTCTTGAACGTTTCCCACCCGTCGGACACGCCCCGAGAGCGGCCCGGGCAGACCCCGCGAGGCAGTGGCCTCGGCAAAGCCACAGGCTGGATCGTCTTCTTGTGGGCGGCGGCGCGGGCGCCGAAGAACGGCCGGAGGCGACACAGGCCATTACAGCCACCGGGCGGTATGGGTCGATAATCATGCGTGGCCGCGGTTTACCGCCGCCGGCCCTAAATTCGATGCGAGACACGCACAGGATGCGATAACCGACGGTCGGTCACCATTGCAATGCTCTTCTCCGGCAGCGCCGTGCCGACCGACCAGATTCGGATGGCAGAGCGAGCCTGGGACGATCGCGACAGCACAGGGCTTCTCGACACCGTTGGGAGGCAAAGGACAACAATGAAGAAGCGCATTCTGTTGCTTACCTCAGCGGAACCGGGGTATGGACCACTGTCCACCACCGAAAAACGCTTTCCCTTGGGGCTTGGTTTCCTGATCGCGGTCCTGCGCAAGGCAGGACATGAAGTGTTCTTCGTTGACAATTACCTCGCACGTTCCGATGAGATCGCCACAGGATACTTGCAGAAGAACAACATCGACTATGTCGGCGTCTACAGCAACACCCTCTGCTTCCGCGACACGGTTCGCATCATCACAGAGGCGCTGGACCAACGCGCCCATCATGGTTGGCGCGGACAGGTCATGGTCGGTGGACCGCATGCCTCGCTGTTTCCCCATTCCTTTCCTGAGGGTACGGACTTCGTGGTTGCAGGCGAGGGCGAACGGACGATTGTCGCTATCGTCAACGGAACCGTGCCTGCAGGCGTTGTGCAGGGAGAGAAGACGGAAGAACTCGATAGGTTACCGATGCCCGCCTATGACTGTTTTCAGGATGACCGGTATTGGGTGCGTGTGCCCCCGTGTCCGGATTACCCCATCTACACAATGAACACGTCTCGTGGCTGCCCCTTCGGTTGTCGCTTCTGCAGCGTCAAAGGCGTGTGGGGACGAACGTATCGCGCATTCAGCGCGCAACGCATCGTGAACGACATTGCCGCCCTCCAGGAGCAATACGGAATCAAAGGGGTCTACTTCAGGGAAGACCATTTTACGTTTGACAAGGAACGCGTCAGGGAATTCGCGACATTGCTCACGGAAAGAAGGATGGATATCAAGTGGTTCTGCGAATCGCGCATCAGCGACATCGATGCCGGGATGCTGCGGCTCATGAAGCAGTCCGGATGTCAGTGGATCTACTTCGGCTGCGAGAGCGGCTCTCCGCGTGTACTCAAACATATGCGGAAGGGAATCACGGTCGAGCAGATACACAATGTCATGTCGCTGTGCCGCCAGGAGGGTATTGCGACGTATACCAGTTGGGTTGCCGGCGTCCCGACCGAAACGCAGGCCGAATTGCAGATGACCGTTGACCTCATTGCCGACATCAAACCCACGCAGGCATGTGTCAACGTATTCATTGGACTGCCTGGAAGTGAGATGTATGAAGAGCTGATCGCTTCGGATGAGTTCTACGGCCTGGATGAGATCGGGATTGCCTACTCAACGAAATACAACGACTTGGTCAAGCGGTTCTACGGAGCCAATGCCGACCGTTTCTACTTCACCCCTGAGCCTCAGCTTGTTTCGACCGAAGCACGCTCATGAATAGCGAGCCGGGCGAAGGCCATACGCAACAGCGTCTTGCGGTGTGTATATGGCTTCCCATGATCGGGAACGCTCCAACGACACCGGTCAGTACACATCGATCGTACGAAAGACGTCTTCGAAACGCTTCTGCCACGTATGGTCGCGCCGGCAACGCTCGAAACCGGCGCGGCGAATTGCCTCGCGCTCCGCATCGTGCGCGAGGTAGTAACGAATCTTGTCGGTCAGGTCATCCGCATCGGTGTAGCAGATGACCTCCTTGCCGATCTCGAAGAACGCTTCGAGTTCCTCCATGTATTCAACCATGTAGAACCCGCCGCTCATCGGCACCTCGAAATCGCGCAGGCGTACCTGCAGGATGCGCTCGCCGCTGGCGTGCGTCTCGCCGCAGGACGAGAAGCCGAGGTTGATCTTCGAACGGCTGTACATCCGGATCATCTCTTCGTCGGTGAGGATGCCGCCGTAGCGGTCGTCCGGCTCCGGCGGGCCTCCGGCGGTCTGCAGTTTTGGCGCATAGTGCTTCCAATGTGGGCCCCAGACGCGCACGTCGATGCCCTGTTCCTGAAGGTGCCGGATCACCGCCGGCCGATCGCCGTATGCCTGACCGACGAACGTCACGTCGTATTCAACCGACACAGCATACGGCCGGTACACGTCCGGATTGGCCGCCTCCTGGCAGTAGATCGGCCTGGCGCCCGCGCGTCGATAGTCGTCGAGCCGGTAGCATTCCGGTACGAGACAACAGTCATACGCTGGGGCAATATCCTTTACGAGATGGAACTGATACGAGCCGTTGCAGTACCAGTTGACCGTCCGGATCCCCATGGCACCGATCGCCCGGATCGTCTCCGGCCGGGCACAGGCCGAGTAGAAGTAGCTGAAGAACACGTCGATCGGCTTGGCCCGGTGCGCGGCCTCAATCTCCGCCAGCAGCGCGGCCTCGAGCTTCGGCCGGTTCGCCTCGATAAACGCCCGGTGGGCTGGAACGGCCGGATCGAGGTTCACGAAGTGCGGCATCAAATCGTACTGCAGCGGCACGACATCGTGCCCGAGCGACACCAGCGGCTGATACAAATTCGCATACCACAACTGCGAACCGGGGATGGACACACAGCCCGGCTGAACCGCCAGGAAGATCCGTAACCGCTTCATCGCTTCCTCCCCCGTACGTGCAGACCAAACGCCAGCAGTTCGGCCGAGCCCTGATCCTGTACCGACAGCAACCCGAGCCGCTGGATTACAGCTTCAATCTCTTGGATCGCCTCCCGCGGCATCTTCGCGCCGGCATATCGCTCCGCAATCGCCGGCAACCGCCGCAACTCCTGACCGAGGTATTCAAAGTAGTTGCCATTGAGGGTGATCTCTTCAACCTCGACCCCCAGCCACTCGAGCCAATGCTCGTAGTAGTAGCGGCTGAAGCCGGTCTGGAAGAAGTACGGCGACTGGTGCGTCAATGCACAGAACGGCGCGGTCACGATCAGCGTCCCGCCTGAGCGAAGCAGCCGCGCCAGCTCACGCAGCGCCTCGACCGGATTCGGCACGTGTTCGAGCACTTCGATACACATGACGGCGTCAAACGAAGCATCCGCTTCCGGAATCGCCGTGATGTCCGAAACGATATCTACACCGGAGCAGTCCCACGAGCCCGCATGCAGCGCTTCGCCGTCGCCGCGGCCGTCGTAGCCGGCGAGATCCTGGCCGACATAGTCCAGGTGCGCGCACAGCGGCCGATAGCGTCCCTCGCCGGCGCCGGCGTCGAGAATGCGCGATCCGGACGGGATGGCCTGTAGCGCCGTTTCGAGCCACGCCTCGCGCGTTGCCTGATTGTGTGTGCCCACGGCAGTCACGATACCGGCTCCCGAACGGCGTCCTTGCGGTTCCCGATGACGCGCGCCGGCACGCCACCGACAATATCGTATGGAGCAACGTCCCTGGTCACGACGCTGTTCGCACCGACCACGGCATCGTGACCGATACGCACCGCGTCCGTGATCGTGCAGTTCGCTCCAATCCACACGTTGTTCTCAATGACGATCGGACCGTCGGAGATGCCGCGTGCAAACCGGATCGGCGTGCCGAGCTGCCGGAAGTTGTGGTTGCCCGCCGCCAGCACGCAGTGCGGGGCGATCATGACGTTGTCGCCGATGTAGACGCCACTGCCACCGTAGATGACGACAAAGGGATTGAGCTGACAATAGGCCCCGATCACGACCGGGTTCTCGTACGTTCGGATGATCACGTAGTCCTTGATCTCGGCATGATCGCCGATCGTGATCAGCTCTTCGCGTTCAAGCTGAGCCGTAGCGTGCACGGTGTGCGTCGCCGCCATCAGACAACTCCATCGCCCCGACAGCACCGGAATCGGGCGTATATGTCGCCGCAGAGCGTCTCGTCATCAGACGCGTGCAAATGCGCAAGAAGCGTCGACGCATCCGTCCAGGTCGGCCGCCGGAACAACGCCTCTTCACCATAGGCATAGTTGAATTCGGCCTCACCCAGCGATGCGAGATACATCATGCAGCGTTCCGCGTCCTCGAGGAACTCCTTCGCGAACTCGAACGATACCGTCGCGATCGGCCACGACAGCCCCTGGAGCACCGAATACTCGAATCCCTCCACGTCAATCTTGCAGAACACAGGCACGCCATGCTCCTCGATCAGGGCGTCGAGCGTCGTCACGGGCACATCGACCGTGCTCGGCCACTCATACCGGCTGAACCGGCCGGTCTTCCACTTCGGCGAAAACGTCGAAATCGTCGGCGCCGCCTCGCATACCGACAGGGTCAACACCCCGGGCTCGGCCGCCACGCCCTGTGGCACGATCGTGACGCGCGGATGATCGTGGAATTGCTGCCGAAGTTGTTCGATGCATTTCGCCTGCGGCTCGACCGCGATCACGCGCGCACCAAGCTCAACAAATGTGGCAGTGCGCACGCCGACGAACGCACCGATATCGAAGCACAAATCGCCCGGCCGGATGAACTGCGAATAGAACGCCAGCGCCGCCGGCAGATCCCGCAGCGTCGGACAGGCTGTTTGCGTTGCCATGGCTCAACCTCCCGGACCCGACGAGGCTCGGGTCACGCACCGCCACCTCAAGCCCGCAGGCGGCGCACCTCGAAATCCAATCACGCGGATGCGCCGCACAACTCCACCGGCGCGCACTCATCCAAACCGCATTCCGCCAGCATCGCCCGACACCGGTCCACCTCATCGTCGGCGAAGAACTTCAAGGGGCGATTCAACTGCTCCGATGTGACCCGGACGACGGATTGCAGGATGTGCTTCTCCGCATCGGAGTGCATCGTGCTCGCGAGGAACGCCTGCGCCCGGGCATCCCAGTCAACCCCCAGGAACGCCGCGGCCCGCTCGAACTCCGCCTCGGGCTGCGAACACAGCACCGCGTACTCCACCAGGCGCACATGATCCATTTCCGAAGCCAGAACACGGAACATGCGGTTCATGCAGGCAACCGTCAGAACCTTCTCTCGAATACCCCGCTCACGATCATCCTCTGTCGAATCGATCGCCTCCCACGCCCGGACCACCGCATCCTCCCGGATAAACCGGGAAAAGAACCGCGCCTCACGCACCCCCTGCGACTCATGGCGAAGGTAGATACTCGTCACGCCATCACGGGCAAACAGACTGTCCACGACATAGACCGGATCCCGTACGACAAACAACGCCGGGCATTGGAGCGCATGCAGAAGTCCCTCCGTCGCCAGGAGGCTGTGAACTTCCTTCATGAGACACAGGCGCCACGCCGGATCTTCGCGTTTCAAGTGGAACGGAAGCCCGAACACCGTCCAATCGCACATCGGGGTCGCTACCGCATGGTAGACACACAACAAGGGATGGTGCTCCGGCAACCTCGGCCGGTATGAAATCGCGGTGTGGTCGCCTTCCGGTGCAAACTCCAGTTTGGGCTTCAGGTGAAACAGGCCTTCAAGCAACAGACGAATCGGCATCCCGGTTTCGCCGAGCACACGGCTCAACCAGGTGGTTCCGCCCCGGCCGACTCCCAGAATGAGCCGCAACCGGCTTGTGTCAGCATCACACGCCGCGAAGGCCGGAAAACGCTCCCGCCACTGAGCATACCACGTTTCCACGAACATCTCGTCCATCGACACATCCGACATCTGCATTCTCCTGCCGGCGAAACACCCGCTTCAACCGGCACCACCACGCGCCGTCTCACCCAAGCGTCGCCGAACGAACGCCACAACGGCGTCCACGGCAGCTCCGTACGTGAAGTGTTCCATAACCGCTGCACGCATCGACGAGACGATCGCCGCTCGGGTCGTCTCATCGGCCAGAAACCGGTCCGCACGCTGTGCGAATTCGTGCGGAAGGCCAAACTCCACGTCTCCGTAGCGTTCGAATACCGCGCCGGCGACTCGCCGGTAACCCGACTGGGCGAGTTCCCGAAACCGCTCGATTGCCGCGGAAGACAGATAGAATGTGCCATTCCGCCGCTGCTTCCCGTACACGGCGACAAGCGCGCAATAGGCCTCGTAGAGTTCCGGCGCCTCCGCCTCGGCGTGTTGCGTATCCAACGCGATTCCCGTTCTGTCGACTTCCGCCAGAATCCGCTCGGCCACTTCGTGAACCACATCATGCGGGCTGAAACGTATGAGAAAGAAGCCACCGGCCGCCAGGCCGTCCAACAGCCGCTGATGCACGGCCCCGTGGGTCGTGATCTGGAGGTTGATCGTGCTGGCCTGATAGATCGCCCGAAGCTCCTGGCCGTTGCCGGCGAAACCGCAGGCGTATTTCGAAAAGCGAGGATGCTCTTCCCAGCCGTTTCCGTAGAGCCGAAGCGTCAGCCCCTGGCGATCGCAGTAATCCGCCACCCATTCGAGCGTGCGCTGCCGGAACAGCAGTTCCGCAATCGGCCACAAGTAGAAATTCAACAGGGCGTCCTCGGCCTCGCGCGTTGCGCACTTAAGCCCCGATTGCTGCAAAACACGCGCGTGCAGCACCCCCAGATCGCTGCACATCGTCCGCGGCTGCTCGTACATGTCTTGTAGGAGCGCCCCGAAAAGCTGATCCACCAACCGCATCGCCGCCGGGTCTTCCTTGAATGCCTCGCGCCGCTCCTCGTGGAACAGCCACGGCACCTTGGATTGATTGCTCACGAACGAGAAATCGCACCGGTACGGCGACAGCTCCGCCTCGCTCATCCGCTCGGCGCTGTAAACCCGGTCGTCGGTGGCCATCGTCCAGACCATGCCGTTTTCGGCCGGATAGCCGTAACGCTCGATGAACTCCGTCAGGTGCGGCGCGATGAAGAAATCCAGCGGCCCGAGCGATGCCCCCGCCTCGCGGGAATACAGATTCGGCAGTTGATCCTGAATCCACCCGACAAACGGCACGTTCGCCGGAATCGCCCCGCGATACTCGGCGCGAAAATGATCGATGAGGAAGAACAGCTCCGGCTTGAAGTCCAGAATCGCCCGCTGATACGTCACCGCCGATACCTTCGCGTGGTCGGCATTCTCGATCAGCGTATACGTCTTCATGCCGCGAGCCTCGAACGCCCGGGCCAGATCGCGCATAGCGTACTTCAGGTACGTCGTGTGCCGACTGACGACGAACATGATGCGCAGCGGATCCTGCTCGCTCGCCCCGGCGAACCGCCGCGCCCAGAACGCCGCATCGCAGTCGTCGTACATCGCGGTGACCTTCGCCTGCAAATCGTCCAACACCGTCACCCGCGCGTCCTGGGCCGCCTGCACGAACGACACCGCCGACTCAATCGCCGGCCCGCCCCACTGCGCCATGCGAAGGCAATGCATCGGCAACGGCAACTGATCGTCCGCCACCAGCGCCTCGCGGAACTGCTCGCCGCATTCAGGCCCGGTGAAGATCAGGATCCGCGGATCGGCCAGCAACTCGGCCCAGTCGTGAAAATGCAGCAGCGCCGCCAGCGCCGCCGTATTCGGCTCCAACACGTAGACCGCCGGTCGGTAGTAGAGGAACGTCTTGGCCGTCTCCTTGACCACCCGCTCGAACAGCCAGCCGTAGTGCAGCCCCTCGAAGACGTACGGATGCGGCAGCAATTCGTTCTTGTCGCGCGGGATCTCGGTCTGGTCGGCCTGGCCCTTGTGGTCGAGCAACTGCGGCAGCCATTGCCGATCGCCGCTATTGTTGATCCATGAAATCTGAAAATTGCCGTCCCGGCATTGGAAGAGTTCAAGCCGCGACTCGTAGTCCGCCCAGACCTGCGGCAGCGCCCGCAAAGCCGGCAATCGCTCACCGAGCACGGCCAGATTCGCCTCGAATTGAGGCCGAATCCGGCTCCACGGGACCTGTCCCGAGGGCACGGACTCGAACTGCGCGATCGCCTGAGCGACATCGGGCAACGCCCGAACCTCGTCCGGCAGCGCCTCGAGGATCTCCAACGCCGGTCCGACCAGCCCCAGCATCGCGTAGTGCCGAACGACCTGAAGCCTAAGTTCCGCGTCCGCCGGAGCTTCGCACAGCCTCGGCAAAACGGCCCGCAGAAACGCGTAGCTGTCACCGTCAGCGGACAGATGCATCAGATCGTCGCGGGTCAGGCCGGGCTGGCCGGTCGCTACGGACATTCCATCTCCTTCGCGCCGGCGCGTCGGGCACAGGCGCGTAGGCCATATTATCGGCCAAAGCCCGGGTCGGATTGCACAAAGCGGCGGAGAAACGGCTCTTAGGCAGAAGACAGGAGTCAGAAGACAGGAGGAAGTCGCGACGCAACAGATGCGATACGCTTGGAGGCCCTCAGGCCGAAGGGTTTGCCGGTGGGCGCAGGCGGGCTCAACGGCTGGCCGGCGCGGTCGCTGGCGCAGGTTCGCGGTGGGGCCGGCCGGCCTGATACTCCGCCAGGCGAGCTCGGATGGCCCGGGCAAGGGCAGGCTGTCGCGTCGCAGTGGCGATCTGTTGCGCCCGCTGTGCCACATCCACCGCCTCCGGGAAACGCCCGGCGGCGCCATAGGCAGCGGCCAACGTGTCGAGCATCCCCGCATCGTAGGGGCGACTCGCCCGGAAGGCCTGCTCGGCCAGGGCCACCGCCTCGCTGACCTCCGCGGCCGACGACTCAGCACGCGTGGCCAGCACCCATGCCAGGCCCGCCGCCGGTTCCGGCCGTTCGGGATGCAGCCGAATGGCTTCTCGATAGTGCCTGATCGCCTCGTCAGTGCGACCGACCGTTTCCAACACCCCAGCCAGGTTGTAGTGCGTTTCGGCGAAATCCGGCTTGCGAACCAGGGCGGCGCCGTACTCGACGATGGCCTCCTCATGCTGGCCGGCCTGGTCGAGGGCAAAGCCGAGGTTGTGGTGGGCCAACGCATCGTCCGGCTCGATCCGGACCGCCTCGCGGGCGTGGGGCAAGGCCTGATGCGGGTTGCCGACTGCGATCAGGGCCAGCGCGAGGTTGTTGTGGGCCGCCGCAGCCTCCGGGTCGAGTTGCACGGCCAGCGCTGCGTGCTGGATGGCCTCATCCGCCTTGCCCAGGCCGCGAAGCACGTTCGCCGCGCTGATCCGCGCATCAACGTACCGAGGGTTCAGACGCAGCGCCATCCGATAGGCCGACAACGCCTCCAGCGGCGCGGCGTGTTTCTGGAGCTGCGCCTCGCCGACGAGGAAGTACATCTCGGCAGCGTAGTTGTTCTCTTCCGAGACAAACGGCCCCGGCAGGGAGGTCGCGGCCAGAATCACGAGTGATCCGACCGCTGCCGCGACAAGCGGGCGATAACGGCATGCGCGGACCCAGTCGGCGATCGTCAGCGCCCCCGCCGCCGCAAGCACACACAACGCCGGTATGATCGGCACGCGAAAGCGCGCCGCCGCGAACACCGCGATCATCGCCAGCGGAAACAGCACCAGCAGCAAAAGCATCGGCACCGGCACACGACGCCAATGGCACACCACGCCCACAACCGCCAACGGCAGCACAACGCCGAATGGGAACCCGAACGGGCCGAACTTCCACGTCAACCATCGCAGCGGTACGGACCAGGCGCGGTACACATACACGTCGAACGTCCGCGGGATCTCGCGCGAGTTGAAGCACTCGAGCGCCTTGACGGTGAGTCCTTTGACAAAGGCCAGCGGCTGCGTCCGCGCGTATTCGATCACCTTCTGCCTGAAGAACGGCGGCTGCTCCCAGAAGCCGTGGATTCCTTCGCGATCGGGCAATTCCGTGAGGTGCTTGAACGCCGGGCCCGGCCGCGCCCGCAGCGTCGCTTCCGTGTCCGGGTTGTTGCCAAGGAAGAGGTTCAGGCCGCCGCTGGCCGGCAGGATGGCGTACTGACCGGTCGCGCGATGACATAAACACGCCATCGGTATCGTGACCAGGGCGAAGCCGATGAGCCCGGCGAGCACGTGGACGGCCAGCCGGCCCGCGCCGGTGCAACGACGAACGAGCGCCACAATCAGCCAAAGCCCCGCCACGGTCAGAAACGGTAGGAATTCCGGCCGCGTCTGGACGCTCAAGGCGCCGACCACGCCGAGCACGCAGGTGATGGCCACGTGAGGCCTGTCCGCCGCACGGAGCAGGAGCAACAGGAGCACGACCGCCCAAAACGTCGCCCAGCCAGCCGCCACCAGTTCGGTCTCGAAGAAGATCAGCGGCCCGTACAGCGCCACCGCCAGCGCTGCCGCCAGCGCGACCCGCCAGTCGAAGATGCGGCGGCCGAGCCAGTACGTCAGCACGCACGTCATACCGCCAAGCACGCACTGCACGATCCTGGCCACGACGATCGACGAATTACTCAACCGGTACACCCCCGCCAGCAGAATCGGATACAGCGGTGGCTGCCAGAAGAGAACATCGGGCATGCCCTCGCCTTCGGCCAGCGACCGGGCTCGGTCGTGATATCCCGCCGCATCAACGATCGGAATCCGGAACGTCGGGTTTCCGGACATGGTGTGGACATGCACGAGCCGCACGAACACCGCCAGCGCAAAGACGCCCGCGACAAGAAGCCACTGCGTCCGAGCCGGCAGCGGTGCAGGCACGACAGAACAAGCCCCCTGCCCCGGCTGGATCTCGTCATTCCGCGCTTCGCTCATCGGCTATATGCTCCCGAAGCCACCCCTCCATCCGTTCGACGCTCCACTTCTCACGTTCGGCGGCATAGACCATCGCGATGATCTCTTCGTCCGATGCCGCAAGCGCCCCGAGCGAATTGCGCGCGAGGAACCATTCCATCGCCAGGTACGCCGTCCGCTTGTTGCCTTGGGCGAAACCGTGATTCATCAGCAGGCCATGAAAGAGATACGCCGCCTGTTTCGTCGCGTCCGCATTTTCGTAATGCGCCGCGTTCTGCGGCCGCGCCAAGGCCGAGCGCAGGAGTCCCTCATCCCGCACGCCGTAGTACGTCTCCTGCATCTTGCCGCGCACGAGCACCACGTGCAGGGCAATCAGCTCATCGTACGTCAGGTATCGCATCATTCAGCCAGCGCGTCGAACACGTCACGGCGTTTCGCATAGAGGCTGTCCACGAACTTCTCGTCCTCCGGCAGGAGCTTCGGCACGACATCCACGGGCTGGACGATAACCCGCCCGCCTTCGACGGACGTTACCACCAAGGATCCGACCTCGATCCCCGCCGACGTCGTCGCCTCCTTCGGCAACACGACCGCCATGCTGTTGCCGTACTTGATGACCTTCTGCACCATGCTGCAGCACTCCTGCGCCAGTTCCGCCGTAAACGCCGCGGCCGCCTGGCAGCACCGCGCGACCTGCGATCCGTTCGCCCCAACATGGGCTTTTCGTCGTATAGCGTATTATACGGTATATTTCATTGTACGGTCAAGTCACTTCCGGCTGGCTATCATCCGAAAAGCGAGGCGTTCAGCCAAGCCTCCCCCTTGACCCCGCTCCAATGAGTTGATCGGCGGCGGCCACGACGGCATTGGGCCTGATCTTCTGTTCTGTCCCCCACACGTAGGGCCATCGGCGATGGGCGGCGACGAGCGGCTGATCGCGGTTCTCGGGCACGAAGTGGGCCACAAGCTGCTCGGCGGCTGCAACACAAGCGTCTCGGAGGCATTCGCCGAATGGCTGGGGGCCAAGGCGCTGGCTGCGGCCGGCCAGCGCGCCGCCGCCAAAGCAAAGATCGAACGCCATATCGCCGACTTCCGCGCCGCCGACCCGGCCGGCACCGCGCTCGATATCGCCGACGAGCAGACGGATATCAAGCAATCGCCCGCCTGTCAGGGCAAATGGATCTGGATCCTGACCGAGCTCTGCGGCAAGTACGGCGACGACCTGCCCGCCCGCTACCTGGCGGCCCTGAAAGAAAACGTGCACCTCAGCAACCCGGCCCGAAAGCGCGTAGCCGGCAAGGAAGAGCGGCTAACGATGGCCGACCACGTCCAAGCCCTGAGCAAAGCCGCCGGCGAAGACCTCACGGGCTGGTTCCGCCGCTTGGGCATCACGGTAGACTCAACGGCGAAGGCAAAACAACGGCGATAGGGTAGATTGCGCTGGCGCAGCTCGATTCATGCTCTGGCTCCGCTCGCCCGTTGCCGAATTCCCGACACAGATGAACCTTGGTATGATAAGCCTATGATGCAACCAAGCGAACGGCACGGCAATACATGGGTGGAGATCCGGGCTGGCACCGTCGACGAGCTTGTCCAACACATTACGAGTCTGAAGAGGCAAACCGTTGGCGAGGAATCATTGGCGTGGCGCGGCCATACAGATGCCGAGTGGAGCCTTGAATCCACGCTCGATCGGCACCTGGGCGAGATTTCACCAAACGACACATACGAAGCGTGGCTAGCCCGCGAACAAAGGATGCTGTCTGAGTTCCGAAGGCGAGCCGAGCGCTACGCCGGTGCGACGGAGGGCTACCAACTCAAGGACGATTGGACCGCAATGGCCTTGGGACGGCACGCGGGCTTGCCAACCCGGCTTCTGGACTGGACTGATTCGCCCTGGGTGGCGGTGTGGTTCGCGTGCCATGAGGATAGCGACGTTGATGGCATGCTCTGGTGGTTCCACCAGCAACAACTTGAACACGCAATCCACCCCCACTGGAACAAATGGGGTGTCGCAGATCGGGCGACGGTGCTTGGCTACGGGAACATGCCTCGACCGGAAAAGGAACGACTTGGCTGGCACGAACGTGCCTTGGAAACAACCGCCTTCAAGCCTGATGGTGAGGCGTGGGTTACGAAGATCCACTACCGGTATCCTTGTTCCCGCATGGAAGCCCAGCGGGCGTTCATGACGACTTGCGGACGGCTTCGGACATCTCACAACGACGCAATAGATAGGCTTCCCGATAGCAATACGATCTCCCGTGGCCGTATCCGCATCGCAGCAAGTATCAAAGGCGAAGCCCTGCAACTGCTCCGCGAAATGAATATTCACGCCCAGAGTCTGTCGTACCCAGGCGTCGACATTGTTGCCCGTGAGATTGGCAATCCCAACAACAAGTAGCCACGGTGGCGGCGTGAGCCCTTTGGATTGCGGTGGCGCGACACCGCTTTTCCTCGCCTTGCGAACCGTCCATACGTTGTATACTCGCGCGCGTCAACGACACATAATGACGTTGCCGACCAACGCGGCTCCGCCGCCAGTCAAAGCGGCGTCAAGCTGCCGCAATCCAAAGGCTTCGCTTGTTTGAGCCGGTTGCCGATCGGCACGCGGAAATGCGCCGTCGCCAGCCACTACGGCCGTCAGTAGGCAAGACGGCCTGCCGGCCTCGTCGCGTTCGCGTCGGCGATGAAGCCCGCTACGGTTCGGTATGGATCACCGTGGGCTATGGCGGTTGCGGCCAGGGCGTCCAGCGGGGTTGATTCGTCGGCGGCCGCGGCGGCCGGGTCGCCCAGCAGCGTGCCTTCGCGGCGGAGTTCTTCTCGGGGGTCGTCGTAGCGCCACGCTCGGCTGT
>JAFGKA010000225.1 GCA_016928855.1 Phycisphaerae bacterium | reverse complement strand
CAGGATAGGGACCGCTCGCGAACCAGCCCTACAAGGGCTGGCCTATGGACCCGGCTTCGCCGGGGATACCCCCTGAAGGGGGCAAGTATAGCCACTGTGCGAGCGTCACACAGATGCGATCGATGTGGACAATAGCAAGCTCACAGAGCAGTGGCACACAGGCCCCTTCTCCGGCGTGAGCCTCGATGGCCTCCGCGAGCACCCCTGCCTGCGGAGGCCGCCATGTCCTGGCGGCGGCACCGGCGGCCCTTGCATTCGGCACCATTGTGTGTATGCTCTCGCCCTTTCGCGCCAGTGTCCGCGCCACGGCATCGGGCGTCGAACTGAGCCGCGGACACGACCGCAAAGGGAACACGGCATGAACGAGATACCGAATCTGGACTTGCTGCAACGAGCCGTTCAGCTCAGCAAGGGGCTGCACGCCGCGACACGCTGCTTTCCGCGGGATGAGCGGTCCAAGCTCGCCGTACGGATCAACCGTGCGACCGCCTCGTTGCGGGCGACGATCGCGGCGGCCTGCGCCCAGGGTGACGGTGCCGGCACAGCGACCCATTTTCGCGCCGCCAGCGCCGCGGCTGGCGATCTGGAGACCCACCTCATGCTGGCACGCGATCTCGGCCTGCTCAGCGACGAGGCTCACGCCCGCCTGGCCAACGATCTCGCCAAGCTCCGCGGGATGCTTGCCGAACTGACGCTGTATCGGCCGACGGCCAAACCGGAATCGGCCCCCACCGACGAACCGGCCTCGGAATGATGTCAGAATGTGACACAGGAGCCACGCCCGTCAGCCCCCAACGCCGCTGACCCATGCCGCCAGGTCGCCGATGAACGGTGCACCGTCGGGCTCGAATTCAAGCGTGTGGCTTGCGTCGCGGTATTCGGTGATGGTCCGGTCGGGCCAGGGCAGCTCGTGTAACCACTGGCGGGTACTGACGTTATCGATGATCCGATCGTGCTCGGCGAGAAAGAGGTGCGTCGGGACGCCCGGCCAGCGGGCCGCCGAGCGGAGCTGGCGATCGAGCCGGCGCGAGGCAACGAGGAAGCTCGCGGTCACATCGTGCAGGCTCAGGGCATCGTCGCGGATATACGCAATCCGCTCGGGGTTCGCCGTGAACATCTCCGGCTCGGTGATCGGGATGCGGAACGGGCGGCGCCGGTTGGCGAGCAGGGCAAGGGCAACCTGGATCTTCTCGACCGGGCGAAGATCGACCAGCGGGAAGAGCCCGGGCGCCACGAGGGCAAGCGAGCCGACCTGCGGCTGGCGAGCGCGGTAGAGGGCCAAGGCAAGCTTGCCGCCCCAACTCACGCCGATCACGGTAGCGGTGGCCCGGCCGCTGCGGCGGACCAGTTCGTCGAGCCACTCGCCGGCGTCGGCGACGAGGCGGGCAGCCGAAGGGGCGTGGCCGCGATCGCGGTCATTGCGGCCGCTGCCACGGCGGTCGGGCATCAGGACCGCCAGGCCGGCTTCGGCCAGCCGCGTGCCGGATCGCTCGAACCACTCGCCATGGGATTGGATGCCGTGGAGATAGAGCACGGCGCCGCGCGTCCGCTCGCCGGCCGGCGGCCACCACCGGGCGGACGCGACATAGCCGTCACCGTGCGGTAGCGTGATGAATTCCGGCACAGTCGTCTCCACCGTGCGATCTGTGTGCCACTGCCGTGTCGGCAGTGTCTTCGGCGCAGGCACTGCTCACAGAGCAGTGGCACACATGCACGTTTCTACGGCGCTCTGCAAAACTCAATCATCGACCCCCCCCGGCTGCGCAGGGATAAGCCCCCCGAAGCTACATGCCGGCGAGGTGCCAGTCGTAATCGCCCTTGTTGAGTTCCTCGGAGACGGCCCACATGTTCGTGCCGACACCGAGGTGGATGACGCACTGGCCGGGCTCGAGCCCCTCGACGTCGGCGGTCGGCAGAACCTGGCACGGAATCTCCGCCGCGTCGAACCTCGCCTTCAAGCCCTCGGCCAGCCACTGCGGGGCGATCAGATACGGCCCGGTAATCGCATCGGTACACAGGTTGATTTCCGCCATGACGACCTCCACTCTGTGAACCCCGGATGAACGACACCACCTCATTCGCACGAACGCTGGCGCGCACGCCGCCAGTAGCGCTTCTTGTGTGCCACCTCGGTGTCGGCAGTGTCTTCCAATGCCGCACTGCTCACAGAGCAGTGGCACACAGGACGGCCGGCGAGGACGCCAGCCGCTACATTGCGCCGGCTGCGGCGGTACCTCGCGACGCATGAATCCCGAGCCGCGGTGCACGACCCTAGCCGCTCTTGCGATCGTCGGCGTGGTGGTCAAGCCCGAGGCAGAGGTTCATCCAACTGCAGGTGCCCTTGAGGCCACGGTCCTTGGGCAGCACGAAACGGCTCTGGAGCGCTTCAAGGTTGCCCTGGCTCTTGGCCCGCTTGTAGATCTCGACCCACGCACATTGCCGATCCGGGTAGGCCTCGCACTGGCCGTCGCGCTGGCCGCCGCAGGGCCCGTTCGGCAAGTGTTTCGCACACTTGCCCTCGATACAGACATATTCGGTATCCGGCAGACTGCACGAGCCGCAGCCCTCACAGCCGACCAGCGGCGTCTTGACCATGCGTTCGAGCACGTAGCCGACCGGCTTGGCGCCCGGCACACGCGCCAGGCCGCGGACGAAGCGATCACCCAGGCCGCCCGGCCGCAGCCCCTTGGCAAAGACCAGATCGTGCACGAACCGCAGAAACGCGTAGCGCGGTGAGGCGTACCCGTTCGTGCCGGGATCCGCGAGTTGCATCGCGTTGAGCCCGTGGGCGTCCGGCTCAAACAGGTAGAACCCGCCCGGCTCGCCCATCTCGACCGGCCGACCGTCGTTGAACGTGCAATGCTCGCACCAGCGTCGCCACAGCGCCTCGACGTCTTCGCCGGACTTGTCCATGTCGTCGACCATCTTGAGCACGCGGTCGAACGAATCGGGCTTCTTGATGCCGCCGACGTGTACGCCACGGTAGCCGAAACGCTTGCAGAGCACGATGTGCAGTGCCATCATCTCCGTACGACGCGCCATGCCCTTGTCGGATTCCTGACAGATTTCCTCGAGACGACGACAGAGATCCTCTGTGACCAGCACCCCCGGCACGTTGCCGGCCAGGGCAAACCGCGCGAAGCCCGGCGCGAGCCAGTACAGCGCAGCCATCGCTTGCACGGGATTGCCGCTGTGTCTGCCGTAGCCGATCAGCTCCTGGGCCTTGCGCAGATCATAACCGACCTGATTGAAGATGAGTTGCGCACCATGGGCCATCTTCTTGTTCATCTTGATATACTGGCCCATCAGCTCGGCTTCGGTGTACTTGAACGTGGTGACCGCCGCGGCAATCAGCGCCGCACGGCCGACCTCGTTGGCGATGTGCACACCGTGCACGGAATCGACGAAGCCGTTCTCCGGGATGATCAGTTCGCCGGGCGTGGCCGGCCGCGGCATATCGCCGGTGACCACGAGCACGTTGTCGAGCCCCTCATCGGCGCATCGGCGCAGCCGGTTCTCGAACGTCGCCAGCGTGAAATCCTTGCCGGACAGGTGCACGAGTGGCACCTTGCCGGAGCGGCGCAGGACGTCGGGGGCGATATCGACGGGGTCATAATCCGTGTCGCTGGTCACGCGATCGGTCAGGGCCACCGCGTGGACGTTGGGCGCGGAGGCGGCGTATTCGGCGATCGCTTCGAGCGATGCCAGAGATTCGCCCCGCGGAGGCGGACAGTACTCCAGCGTGACCAGGAACTCGCCGCGGTCGAGACCGTCTTTCAGGGGATTGACGATTGCACTGCTCCTCATTACCGTATGACCCTCTTTGACCACTCCATGATACGCACGAGAAAGGGTGAAATGCAATGAGTCCAGCCCAGGCCCGGCCATTCATCGTGATCGGCGAAAACATCCACTGCACGCGAAAGATTAAGCGCGGCGGCAAGCTCGTCAAGCCCATGGCGGACGGCAGCGAAGGCGTGCGATTCGAGGACGAGTTCGGCAACGAGGGCGTGCTCCCGGTGCCTGAATCGATGCAGGCCGCCGAGGCGTACAAAAGCGGCTGGATTCGCCATGTCGCGGCGGCCGTCGAACTGGGCATGGCCGGCAACGACGAGCAGAAGGCGCTGGGCGTGGCCTATATCAGTTGGCTTGCTCACCGTCAGGCCAAGCGGGGCTCACACTACCTGGACGTCAACGTCGACGAGATCAGCCCGAACATCGATGCGCGTAATGCGGCGATGGAATGGATCGTGGGCATCCTGGCCAAGGCGACCCATCTGCCGCTGTCGATCGATTCGAGTGAAGTGGCGACACTGGAGGTCGGCCTCAAGGCGGTCGAGAAGGCCGGCGGCGCGAAGCCGCTGCTGAACTCGGCATCGCTCGAACGGCCGGAAGCGCTCGAGCTGGCGGCGAAATACAAGTGCCCAACGATCATTATGGGTGCCAGCGAGTCGGGTCTGCCGACGGGCGTCGACGACCGGATCGAGAATCTCACGGCGATGGTCGAGAAAGCCATGGCGGCCGGCCTGCCCTTGGAGAACCTCTTCGCGGACCCGTTGATCTACACCATCTCGTCCACACCGACGGTCGGCATGGATGTGCTCGAAACCGTCCGTCAGCTTCGGGCAAAGTTCCCCGCCATCCGCATCGCCGGGGGGCATTCGAACATCAGCTTCGGCCTGCCGGGCCGGCGGCTGCTCAACGCCGTCTGGCTGTCGATGGCGATGGACGCGGGCGTGGACAGCGGCCTGATCGATCCGTTGACGTGCCACCCGGATGATGTGGCCAGGCTCGAGCCCGACAGCGACGCGGTCAAGCTTGCGCGTGACGGATTCCTCGGCAAGGATGAGTATTTCGGCGAGTACATCATGGCTCATCGAGAAGGGAAGCTGACGCTGCCGTTCTGATCGTTGGCGTCAATTCGGCTGACCCGACCCATGCGCCCTCGTCGCGGCCGCCGGCTCCCGGCCGGCCTGTACGCGCCACAGCAGCCCAGGCCAAAGACGGGCGGCGAGGCGCCGGCCGCCCCATCGGCCACCATTGGACGAAGGCGAGAAACGACATGACCGAGACACTTACACCCGACCCATGACGGTCCGCTCTATTTGCGCTTCGGTGCCTTTTTCGATGCGCAGGCGCGGTCTTCGTCATTGAGCAGCTTGTACTCGATGCCGTCGGTCAGCGCGATCCATGACGCTTCGAGGATATTCTCGCTGACGCCGACAGTACCGTAGACCTCATGCGTCGCTTCATCGACGAACTCGATCGTGACACGCACCTTGGCGGCCGTGGCGGCGCGCGGGTTGATCACACGGACCTTGTAGTCGATCAGCCGAATCCGCTCAATCGCCGGGTAGCGATGCCGTAGCGCCTTGGTCATCGCCGTGGCCATCGCGTCGACGGGGCCGTGGCCATCGGAGACGTGGTGCTGCATATCACCATCGACCTTGAGCTTGACGATCACCTCGGTATTCGGCGCCCCATTGACCATCATTTTGAGAATCACGCTGCGCCAGTGGTCCAGCTCCCAGAAGCCGTGATACAGGCCAAGCTCCTTGCGACAGACCAGTTCGAAGCTGGCCTCAGCGCTTTCGTAGACGTAGCCCTCGTTTTCAAGGTCCTGTACGCGCTGCATCAGCCGGCGTTGGAGCTTGCGATCGTGCTCGATGTCGAGCTTCTTGCCGATCTTCGCGGCGACGCCGCTGGCGCCGCTGAGCTCACTGATCAGCACGCGGCGGTTGTTACCCACCGACTCCGGCGCCACATGCTCATAGCTGCGCGCCACGCGCCCCACGGCGTGCACATGCATGCCGCCCTTGTGCGCAAACGCGCCGGTGCCGACGAATGGTTGGTTCTCGGCGGGAATCAGGTTGGCGATCTCGTAGACGTACCGGCTGAGTTCCGTCAGCTTGGCGATGCCCTGGGCGGCCAACACGTCGTGGCCGTACTTGAGCTTGAGATTCGCGGCCACGGGGATCAGGTCCACGTTGCCACAGCGCTCGCCGATCCCATTGACTGTGCCCTGGACCTGCTGCGCGCCGTGGCGAACCGCAACCAACGCGTTCGCGACAGCCAAACCAGCGTCATTATGCGTGTGGATGCCGATCCGGACGGACAGATGCGGCCGGACAGCGTCGAGCCGCTCGGCGACCTGTTCCGGCAACGTGCCGCCGTTCGTATCACAGAGGCAGATGCAAACCGCGCCGGCCTCCTGTGCCGCCAGCAGCGTCCGCAGGGCGTATTCCGGGTTGGCCGCGTAGCCGTCGAAGAAATGCTCGGCATCGTAGATGACCTCGCGGCCGGCCGCGGCGCAATGGCGGACGGAATCCGCGATCATCGCGAGGTTCTCCTTCTCGCTGACCTCGAGCACCTCGCGGACGTGCAGATCCCAGCTCTTGCCGACGAGCGTAACCACCTCGGTGCCGGCGGCCAGCAGTGCCCGCATGCCCTCGTCATCCTGGGCCTTCATGCGCTTGCGCCGGGTCATGCCAAACGCCACCACGCGGGCATGTTTGAGTTTCAGGCGCGCGACCTCCTGGAAGAACGCCTCGTCCTTCGGGTTGCTCAACGGATAGCCGCCTTCGATGAAATCCACGCCAATCTCGTCCAGCCGCTGCGCAATCAGGAGCTTGTCCTGCACGCTGAAGCTCACGCCCAACGCCTGCGCGCCGTCACGGAGCGTGGTATCGTAAAGCTCAATTCGTGTTGGCTTGGTCGACATCGATGCATCCCTCGGAAAAAGGTGTCAGGATGATTTTTCGGCCGTGGGGGCTGCGCTGATGGCGAAATAATTCATCCTGACACCTTTTTTCGCCCTCGCGGCCGCTGCTGTTGCGCCTGCTAAAAAAAGACCCTGCCGAATGGGCAGGGCCTGCGACTGTTCCGTATTTAGCGCGTCGCCGCCCTACCGGCATGCCTCCGCACGAATAGCGATGCTCCCGCCGACGGAGGCGAGACCTGCGGTGCGACCATGGCGATAGGACGTCCGACTGAGCATATCCCCAGCATAGCCGGCTTCGGCCCTCTCGGCAAGGGCGAATCCGAAAGGCCCGCCGACGGGCTCACGGCGCCGCCGGCCGTGTCGGCGGCTCCTCCACGTCGCGGCCGTGACGAGCGGGCGAGCCGAGCCAGCCCTTACGCCGGAAGTAGACGAGCATGCCCACCGCCACGGTCGCCATGAGGGTCAGCACCGCCGGATACCCGAAGAACCAGTGCAGCTCCGGCATGTTGTAGGGACTCGCCTCGGAATCGAAGTTCATGCCATAGATGCCGGCGATGAACGTGAGCGGAATGAACAGGGCCGCAAAGATAGCCAGGACCTTCATCACTTCGTTCATTGCGGTGCTGAGGCTCGACAGGTACGCCTCCATGAGCCCCGAGGCCAGATCGCGATAGTTCTCGATCAGGTCAATGATCCGCACGGCGTGATCATAGCAGTCGCGCAGATACACGCGCGTCTCCGCCGTCACGAAGGGTGTCGATTCACGCAAGAGCACATTGATCGCCTCCCGCTGTGGCCAGATCGCCCAACGCAGCATCATCAGCTCCCGGCGAACCCGGTGAATCCATGTGGCCAGCGACTTGTCGGGCTGACCGAGAATCCTCTCCTCGAGATCGTCCAGCACCTCACCGTAGTGTTCGAGGACGGGAAAGTAGTGATCGATGATTGCATCTAGCACCGCATAGACCAGGTAGTCGGAGCCGGCACGGCGAATCCGGCCGGTGGCTTTGCGAATGCGGTTCCGAACACAGTCCAGGCAGTCGCCGTCATGTTCCTGAAACGTCAACACGAATCGCTCGCCGAGAAACAGGCTCACCTGCTCCGTTTCAAGATGATCGGTCTGCCTGACCATACGGGTCACGATGAAGAGGTGATCGTCATATTCCTCGACTTTGGCCCGCTGGCCGACATTGATGATGTCTTCCGTCGCGAGATGATGCAAGCCGAACAGCTTGCCGAGTTCGCCGATCCACTTCGCATCGCTCACGCCGTGCACATCGACCCAGACCACGGGGAAGCGGCGCAGAAACCCTTGAATCTCGGCCGGATCCCGGATCTCGCGTTCTTCCAGGGCGTCCGGTCCGTACGCAATGACATGGACGGCGGACGGCGGCGCCTCGGGATCATGCCGCAACGTCCCCGGAGCAGTCCCAGGTGGCGAACGCCGGGCGCCTCGTCGCCGACGATGCCGGCCTGTCGGTCTTTGTGAAGTCATAATGACCCTCCCCTTCTTTTCAGGACAACTGTCATGCAGACAGTTCGAGGACGCGGGCCGTCTCGCCTCAGCCGCCCGAAGAACGATCGCCCGCACGCAACGCCTTCAACCGTTTCTCCATCTCCGCTGTCCGCTCGGGCTGCTCAGTCGCGAGGTTCTTCGTCTCACCGCCATCGACGCTCAAATGATAGAGCTGCGGATCGGGATCGTTGCCCAGTTCCGTATTGGTTTGCCGCTGGAGCTTCGGACCCTCGTTGGGCTCGATGTACTTCCAGGGCCCTTCACGCAGGCTGAGCGCGCGGGCCTGCTCCACGACATGGTCGCGGCCGGTCTTCGACTCGCCCAGCAACGCCGGGAGAATGTTCAGGCTGTCCGGGGCAGCCGCGACGTCCAGCGTCTGGCCCGCCAGCGCGGCAAACGACGCAAGGAAATCCGTCTGACACACGAGGGCCTCGCTGACGCCAGGCGTGAGCCGTTTGGGCCAACGAACGACAAACGGCACGCGCGTGCCACCCTCGAAGTTGCTGTACTTGCCCCCCCGCCAAGGCGCCGCGGGCGCATGGCTGCCGAGCTTCGCGACGGCGTCGTCCTTGTAGCCATCATCGACGACCGGACCGTTGTCGCTCGTGACAATGAGCAGCGTATCATCGGCGAGCCCGAGCCGATCGAGGACCTTGGCGATTTCGCCCACGCAGGCGTCAAACTGGAGGATCACGTCGCCGCGCGGCCCCATGCCGCTCTTGCCGGCAAAGCGGGCATGCGGAACACGGGGCACGTGAGTATCGTGCGTGGCGAAGTACAGGAAGAACGGCTCAGCCTTGTGCTGCTCGATGAATGCCACGGCCTTCCGGGTGATCACGTCGGCCATGTCTTCGTCGACCCAACGGGCGGCCTTGCCACCGCGCATGTACCCGATGCGGCTGATGCCGTTGACGATGGTCTGGTCGTGGCCGTGGCTCGGATGGACTTTCAGCAGCTCCGGATTCGCCTTGCCGGTGGGCTCGTCGCCAATCGGCTTGCCATAGCTGACCTCGATCGGATCGTCGGGGTCCAGGCCGATGACGTGATGGTTCTCCACATACACGCACGGCACGCGATCGCCGGTCGCCGGGATCAGGAAACAGTAATCGAAACCGATCTCGAGCGGGCCGGGCTCGATGGCCTTGTTCCAATCCACATTGCCGCGACCGAGGCCAAGATGCCACTTGCCGACGACGCCGGTCGTGTAGCCCGCCTTCTTCAGCACGGACGGCAATGTGGTCCGACCCGGTTCGATGATCAGGGCAGCGTTGCCCGGCAGGATGCCGGTGCCTTTGCGCCGCCAGGCATATTCGCCCGTCAGCATGGCGTAGCGCGACGGCGTGCAGGTCGCGGCAGCGGCGTGGGCGTCGGTAAACCGCAACCCCTGCGCCGCGAGCCGGTCAATGTGAGGAGTCTTAATCTGCGTGGCGCCGTTGCAGCTCACGTCCCCATAGCCGAGGTCATCGGCGTAGATCAGCACGATGTTGGGCTTGCGCATCGGAGCCGATTGCGTTTCGGACGCCAGGACGTGCACACAGGCACACATGGCCAACACGCCGGCCACCAGCATTCGTTGTCGCCTCATCACGAATCCTCCGAGAGGGTCATTCCCGCCTCACCACCGCGGGGCGGTGGCCTGATTATGGAACGTCGGCCGACGCGGAGCAACCCGCCGCCATTGCGGGAATTCTGGCTTCGGGATCGGTATCTGCCGCCCCATCCGCAACCGGCGACCCAAGGAATGGTAGGCTTGTCGTGTCCGGGCTGCTACAATCAGCCCGAGCCAGGCTGCGAAGCGGGGGCACGCCCGCGACACCGTTCACCGGAGAACCGCTTATGCATCACGCACGAATTCCCGCACTGTTGTTGCTCATCCTGCCGGCTACCCGAGCGATGGCACTCGAACTGGGGGATGCGGCCCCACCGCTGAACATTGCCAACTGGATCCAGGGCACCCCGGTCAACCTGAATGCCGGCGTTGGCAAGCGCATCTACATTATCGAATTCTGGGCAACGACGTGCGGGCCATGCCGGACCAGCATACCCCACCTGACAGACTTGCAGGCCAAGTACAAGGAGGATGGGGTCGTCATCGTCAGCATCTCGAAGGAACCGGCCGCGACCGTGGCAGGTTTTGTCAGGCAGATGGGCGACAAGATGGGCTTCACCGTCGCCATCGACCAGAACGGAAACACGACATCCGCCTACATGACCGCCTTCGGCATCG
Source organism: Phycisphaerae bacterium (assembly GCA_016928855.1). Classification (GTDB taxonomy): domain Bacteria; phylum Planctomycetota; class Phycisphaerae; order UBA1845; family PWPN01; genus JAFGKA01. The sequence goes on along the minus strand of JAFGKA010000225.1, from coordinate 1,940 downwards.
CCGGCATTCCTCATGCCTTCATCGTCGACAAGCGCGGCAAGCTCGCGTGGCACGGACATCCCGTCAGAGGGCTTGACAGCACTCTTGCACAAGTTGTCAGCGGAACGTACGACCCGAAGGCAGCCCAGAATGCCGAGAAGGCCCGGCTGCTGATCAGTGAGTATGTCCAGACGCTTCTAAGTATGAACGGAACAGACAGCCGGAGAGAGAAGGACAGACTCGAGAAACACGCCAGAAGCGTAGGAAGGGAAATCCTGACGCTGGGCAGGAAGAACGCGGACGTGCTCAATGCCCTGGCCTGGCGAATCCTGACAATGCGCAGTCTGCCGACGCGCGACTATCCTCTCGCGATGGAGGCCGCCAAGGCGGCCTACGATCTGACTGACGGCGAAGATGCTGATGTACTGGACACGTACGCCCGCGCCCTGTTTGACACGGGCCAGATGACTGAAGCGATCAAGCATCAGAGGAAGGCTGTTGAGCTTTGCAGGGATTCGCGTCTTGCCCCCGACCTGAAGGAGCGACTCGCCGAATATGAAAAAGCAGAAGGTACGGAAAAGTAGTCACCGCGGACTATGTCGTCAGCGTGATGGCGCACTCGTTGTCGTTGCGGGCGGAGCAGCCCTGCCGCCGTATTCAACCGGAACAATGTGAGGCGGAAGCACATTCTCGATGACGGTCACTGGATTGGCCGCGAAGGGACGATACAGCGGATCGCCCAACAGCATCATCATCCACGAGTTGAACTGATTCGTGAACGCGTAACACTCGACCAGCGAGAACTGACCCGTCATCAGCAGGCCGAAAAACTCGGTCGGCAACGGAAAGGCGTGCAGATACGGCTCGGCCACCGGCCCAAGCGTCGCGGCGATACCATCTTCCAGCAGCCCCTTGCACCATCCGGTCTCGCCCGGGCGGCGCAACTCGACGGCTTCGGCGCTGGCGATATGATAGCCCACCGCGCCACGCACGAACGTGAAGGCCGGGACATATTTCCGCAGGCTGTACCAGCCGCAATACAACGCCGCGTCCGGACACTGTCCAGGCTGGAAGACTTCCGAGCGATCATCCAGGACCGTGGGCCATTTCGTATGGTCCTGCAGCGACCGGGCGAGGTCACGCAAGTTGGCATCATAGACCCCGTAGCCATCCTTGCCCGTAAGACCGCGGGCGTCGATGTAGGCTGTTCCGCGCAGGCCGACCCGCTCGGTCGCCATCGCGTCGTCGATCAGCCGCCGGGCAATCGCCGGACTCGGGCCGTCGATACGAGCGACCATGAGCACGCGACGATGCCAGTCTTCGGCCGGGATCGTCCCCCGCAACGTCGGCTCGGCCCGGACGCGCCAGGCGAGCAGATTCATCTGCCACCGGTACAGCGGGTAGTCATCCCACCACAACATCGCCAACTCGCTATCAAACGCCGCGACAGACTCGTCGCCACTGAGCCGGTCCCGGTCTGTCCGCAGGATGTGGGCGGCGCCGGCGAGCCCCTGAAACTGTCGAATGAGCTGCCGTGCCTCGGCACGCGCCTCCGAATCCACCGGCGAAGCCAGCAGCGCGTTGATCTTTTGCTCGGTCTCCTTGAGGCCCTCGGTAAGCGTCTCGACCTTGTTCATCCCCGACGGATGCGCTTCATCCGGGTCAGCCTTCACGTGCCCGAGCAGACCCGCATCCCCTTCCACGGCCTGTACGATCAGGAAGAATCGCCGTACCAGCAGATGCCGTTCAGGCGTCTCGGCCATCGCACGCAGGTGCCTCAGGGTGGCCTTCTAGGCGCGTTCGTATCGGGCAGCGAGTTTCTGCAGATCGATTTCTGTCGCCCGCGAACTCGGCGGTGGCGTTGTGCCGGGCTTGCGGAGCGACTCGAGTTCCCGGGTCTGCCGCTCGAACTCGTCGAGGATCCCGACATATTCCGTCTCGATCGTTTGGATGAGCGTCTT
>JAFGKA010000224.1 GCA_016928855.1 Phycisphaerae bacterium | reverse complement strand
CGCCCGCTCACTCGACGCCGCCATCTTCGAATGCATCAAGACCCAGGCCGCCAAGAAGGGCCTCACCGTCAACGACGGCCCCTCGCTCTAACACGTGTAATGCAGCCCCAAAAAAGGTGTCAGGATGAATTATTCGGAAAGCCACGAAAATCATCCTGACACCTTTTTCTCGTCAGAACGAGTGGATGTCGATGCTGCCCGTGTCGGTGCGCAGATCGATCGCGGCGCCGCCGGCACCGAGCGTTGCCTCAACGAACGCACGCGTTTCGGTCAGCCCCGTCACCATGTCGAAATCACGCTCGCGGAACCAGACCCGCCCGAGATCGGTCAGGGCCCGCAGCGAGGCGTTGATACCCTGCGGCAGCCAGAGATTGATGCTGCCGGCATTGACGCGCACATTCACCGTATCGCTCGACACCAGTGCAACAATCTCGACCTCGACGGAGCCTGCGTTCGTATCCACATCGAGCGAACCGCGATGAGCCTCAATCTCGGCGCTGCCCGCCTCCGTCGCCACGGTCAGCGCCGCTACGGCCGCAATTGAACGGACCGAGCCCGCAGCCGTCGTCAGTACACTTGGCATGTCGAGCCCGACCGCGCGCACCTGCCCGACGCCCTGGTCCACGCTGACCGGATGCCCCGCCGGCAACGTAATGCGCAAACGATAGTTCGCCACCTGGGCCGCACCGACAATCGCGACGACCGTCACCTCGTCCTCGGTGATGGTGGCCTGGAAGTCGCTCGTGTCGACGGTCGCGGTCGGCGGCCGGATCGCATTGACGATCAGCGTGTCGTTCTCCGCCGTCGGTGGCGTGATCGTTACGACCATCTGCGCCAGCAGCGCATCAGCCGCCTCCTGTGTCTCCGCCGAGGCGGTCCGCGTGATTTCGAGCGTTGCTTCCGTGGCTTCCGGATCGACCGTGACGCGCGTGCTGCCGCTGTCGTTGGCGATCTGAACCGCCGCGGCGGCCGGCAAGACTACCGTCTGCGTCTCCGCCAGCGTCGCCTGTTTGGGCACGATGAACGTGAAACTGAAGCTGAAATCGCCCTCGCATGACGCCCACAGCCCGATCGCACCACACACGATCAGCGCAGACAGCCTGGCAAAACGTGACCGCACCATGAGATTGCCTCCTCTGGCCGCACCCGACGCGGCAACGCCGAAATGACCGATGCTCCGATCTCGGAGCCCACCGGGGCCGGCTGACCGCACACCCCGACCCCGAAGGCATCCCTCCCACCACTCTTATAGCATCGGCCAGGTGTCCCCCGCCAGTCGGTTGCGCCTGAGGTCGCGCGGAACATCCTTGACAGCGTGACATGGGCAGCCCTGCAGGCCGGTGATTTTGTCCGTGTCATACCTCGGCCAGCCGGTTCATTCACCACCGCCATAACACTCGGAATGCGTTGGCAATCGAAGGCAAACCGGTTGCCACGACCTCCGCACAGCGTATGATGAGACCATGGCCCGGCCACAGCCGATTTCCACCGGTAGCGGCGAGACGCAGATCGTCGTTCGCGGTCTGCGCAAGCAGTACCGCGTCCCACGGAAGCGCGCGGGGCTGCTGGCCTCGGTGGGCAGCCTGTTCTGGCGGCAACACAAGATCGTCCGCGCCGTCGACGGTATCGACTTCACCGTCGCGCCGGGCGAGGTCGTTGGCTTTCTCGGCCCCAACGGCGCCGGCAAGACCACCACGCTCAAGGTGCTCTCGGGCCTGCTCTACCCCACCAGCGGCGAGGTGTCGGTCCTGGGCCACACGCCGTGGCGACGACAACGGGCCTTCCTGCGGTCGATCGCACTGGTCATGGGCCAGCGCAGCCAGTTGCAGTGGGACATTCCCGCGATCGACTCCTTCACACTCTGCCGCACGATCTATGACGTACCCGAACGGCAATACCGCGAGACCCTCGACGAGCTGGTCGATCTGCTCGACCTGCGCGACCTGTTGACCAAGCCGGTGCGCCAGCTCTCACTCGGCGAGCGGATGAAGTGCGAGCTGGCCGCCTCGCTGCTGCATCGGCCGTCGGTGCTGTTCCTCGATGAACCAACGCTTGGTGTTGACGTCACGATGCAGGGACGGATTCGCCGATTCATCGCCGAGCACAATGCGCGGACCGGCGCAACGGTGCTGTTGACGAGCCACTACATGGCCGACGTCGTCGCGCTGTGCGACCGAATCATCGTGATCCATCACGGCCACCTCCTGTACGACGGCGGGCTGGCCGCGATGACCGCGCAGCTCGCGCCGTTCAAGACGATCCGCGTCGACCTCGAACCCGGCACGGTCGCCGACAGCCCCGATCTGTGGCATGCCTACGGCGACGTCGTCGACGCCCAGAACGGCAAAGTCTCGATCCGCGTGCCAAAGGCGGCCGCCGCGGGCATCGTGGCGCGGATCCTGTCGGACCTGCCGATCGCGGACCTGACCGTTGAAGACCCGCCGATCGAGGAGGTCATCGATCTGGTCTTCCAGAACGGCGACCGAGCCGATCCGCCCCCGGGTGTCGAGGCACCGCAGGACTGATCATGCCACACACGCTTCGCGCCTATCCGTCGTTGTTCCGTGTGGCCTGGACCACGATGTTCCAGTACCGGGCGGAGATGCTCATCTGGGCGGCATGGGGCTTCGTGCACCCGCTGGTCGCACTGGCGGTCTGGTCGGCGGCGGCCCATGGCCGCACGATCGTGGGCCTGGGCCGGGCCGACTTCGCCGCCTATTTTCTGACGCTGATGATCTTCAGCCATCTCACGATGTCGTGGGACGCGTTCGAGTTCAGCTATCTCGTCCAGAGCGGCCGGCTCTCGCCGAAACTGCTGCGACCGATTCATCCGATCCACGAGGCGATCGCGTATAACATCGCGTACAAGCTGATTACGCTGCTCCTGCTCGTCCCTGTCTGGCTGCTGATCCTGTGGGCGCTGCATCCAAACGCCGCCACACGGGCGTGGCACCTCGCGGCGGTCGTGCCGGTGCTGTTGCTGGGGGCAGCGGTCCGGTTCCTCTGGAACTACTGCATCGCACTTGTGGCGTTCTGGACGACGAAGGTCGATGCGATCAACAGCCTGTACTGGTCGTTCGATCAGTTCCTCGGAGGCCGGCTCGCCCCGATGGCGTTGATGCCCGCCTTCGTGCAGACCGCGGCGTGGTTCGCCCCGTTCCGAAGCATGGTGGTCTTTCCCGTCGAGGTTGCCCTCGGCCAACTCAACGGCCGGCAGATTCTCGAAGGCCTCGCGATGCAGCTCGTCTGGCTGGTTCTCGGCTACGGCCTGTTTCGGCTGTTGTGGCGGCTGGGCATTCGCCAGTACTCGGCGGTAGGAGCGTAAGGAATGCGTGCGGTCCGCCTGTTCCTGGTGACATTGCGAATCAGCCTGCAGAACGAAATGGCGTATCGTACGGACTGGTTCGCGCGCCTCGCGCAATCGCTCGTTGGCATCGGCACGACGCTCGGCGCGTTTGGCATCGTGTTTTCGCATACTGACTCGCTCGCGGGCTGGACGCTGGATGAATCGGTCGCGCTGCTCGGCGTATTCTACATCGTGACCGGCCTGATCCACACGATCTGTGCGCCGAACATGAGCCTGATCATGCGCGACGTCCGCGACGGTACGCTCGATTTTCTGCTGCTCAAGCCGGTGAACTCCCAATATTACGCGAGCATTCGGCGCATCGTACTGTTCCGTATGACGGATGTCGCGCTCGGGCTGATCGTCGTCAGCGTTGCGTTGCGCCGGCTGGCCGGCGGCATCGGAGCGGTCGACGCGATTCTGTTCCTCGTCGTCCTGACCTGCGGCATGATCGTCTTGTATTCGATCTGGCTCGCGCTGGTGACGACGACCTTCTGGTTCGTCAAGATCGTCAACATTGAGGAGATTCTCTGGCAGGCGCTGGAGGCGGGTCGCTATCCGATCGACATCTATCCCCGGTGGCTGCAGTACGGGTTGAGCTACCTCATCCCGATCGGGCTGGTCATCACCGTCCCGTCGCGCGGCCTGCTCGGCCAGCTCGATCTTCGCGGCGTCCTCGCGGCCGTCGCCCTGGCCGCCGGCACCTTCGCCGCCGCCTCCGCCTTCTGGCGCCTCGGCCTCCGCCGCTACAGCGGCGCATCGGCGTAGACCGTTGCGGTCGTCAAGAACCACTCCCACCACACGTCCGCCCCGCTCCGCGTCGGCCGTGTTGGGCCTCATGGCGGCAACCTCGGCTGTACTCCATCTTCCGTAGTTCGCCTGTCAGAGGATTATTCGAAAACTGACTACAAGCACCCCGCCACGAACACGCCCGGCCTTGTGGCGACAGTCTACCCCCTGTAACATGTTTACAATCATAGGATTAGGACACCATGACTCAATTGCTGGAGCTTGCGGCCGGGCATGCTTGAATCACTCGACGGTCTGTTTCTGGATTTCTATGGCACGCTGGTCGGCGGGGATCGGGCCATTGTGGAGGCGGTCTGCCAACGCGTCGTGGATGCGTTCGATCTGCCCATCTCCGCCAGCGCGCTCGGCGTCGAGTGGGGCAAAGGGTACTTTGCGATGGCCGATGTCTCCAATAACGGCCATTTCCGCACGCTCCACGCGATCGAATGCGAAAGCCTCGTCACGTGCCTTCAGCCGCTCGTCGGGCGGGCGATCGACCCCGAGCCCTTCGTCGCGGATCTGCAGGGGTGGCTGCGCCGGCCTCCCGTCTGCGAAGAAACGCTCGACGTGCTGGCCGAGATCCGGCGACGAGGAATCCCGGTCTGCCTCGTCTCGAACGCCGACCATGACGACCTGCTTCTCGCTTTGGAGCATACGGGCATTCGCCCAGACCATGTCGTCTCGTCCGAATCCGCCCGCAGCTACAAGCCGAATGCAGCCATTTTCAGCCAAGCGATTACGGTAACGGGCTGGTCGCCCGGTCGCGTCGCCCATGTCGGCGACTCGCTCCATTCCGACATCGGCGGCGCCAAGGCATTCGGGCTGCCTACGATTTGGGTCTGTCGCGAGAATCGCATCAGCGACATCGGCACGGAGAAACCCGACTATCGCGTGTCGGATTTGCGCGGGCTGCTGAATCTGCTCCCGCGATAACGGAGTTGGCCGCCGGAGATGCGGATTTTTCCGGTTCGCCAGCCAATTGGACCACAAAATGCCAAACTTACCGGCCGTCGGCGTGTCTACCCTCGGTAAGGAGATCCATATGATGGTGCCCAAACGCCGATTCCCGTACGTGGTGGCTCTGGCCGGATTCCTGGCCTTCTCGGGGATCCTTCCGGAGAACCTGACCGCAGCCGATCGTCGCGGCTCGTCGCGTAGCGTGGGTCGATCACCGGCGCGATCTTCGCGATCTTCGCCATCCGCATCGCGAAGCTATTCGCGCAGTACGCCGTCGCGGTCATCGAGCAGCAGCATCCGGCGATCCCCCAGCGTCAGCCCTTCGCGATCCAGCGGCATCGTCCAACGATCATCCTCGGCTCCCCGGATCTCCTCCTCGAGCCGCAGCCCGAGCCGCACCGCGATCGCCCGGCCCAGCAGCCCCAGCGCTTCGGTCTCTCGCTCGCCCGCGATCTCATCGCGTGCGCGTCCGTCCATCTCGTCATCGCCGCGCCCGACCGTGACGCGATCATCGTCAACGCCTCGCATCAGCCAGACGCCAAGCCGGATGCCAACGCCGTCAACGGTGTCGCGGAGCACACCGAGCGTATCGCGCAGCACACCGAGCGTTCGGACGCTGCCAGCGACGCCGTCGCGCAGTCCGGTTGTGCAGCGAACGCCGACGGCAACACGGTTGCCGACGCCATCGAGCGTATCACGGAGCACACCGAGCGTATCGCGCAGTACACCGAGCGTTCGGACGTTGCCCGCGACGCCATCGCGCAGCCCGGTCGTGCAGCGAACGCTGACGCCGACACGGTTATCGCCGAGTAGCGTTCAAAGCACCCCGTCCGCGCGCCCCGCACCGACGGTCATGCCTCGGACGTCCGTGATGAATAGCGCCGCCCCGCGCAGCACGATCACCGCTCCGCGGCCGGCGATCACCAGGCAGAGTTCGACGCCAATGCGTCTACCGTCCGCTACTGCACGGCCTTCCGTGCCAACCGGCCCCAGCGCCCGCTCGGCAGTCGTCACAACACCTGGTGGCCGTGTCAGCAGCACCTCGGCCGGCCGATTGCCTACGTCCCACAGCGGTATCCGACCGCCGATCGCCGGGTCGCCATCCGATGGCCGACCGTCCACCGGGCATCTCGGCGGGAGGCCGTCGCACGGATTCCAGTTCGGCCACGCATCGCCGCGCCACGGATTCGCCGTGGTCAGTCCGTCGCATGGCCGGCACGACGGTGGCCATTTCCCGCGGCCCGGGTACTACTGCCCGCCGTATCATCACCATCGCCCGCGTCATAGCTTCCACTTCGGGTTTGGGTTCAGTTTTGGCCGCCCGGACTACTACTACCCGGGATACTACTATCCAGACTACTACTACCCACCCGTTGTGGCTGTGCCAGCATACGGCTTTGGCTTCTCCACGGTTGAGACGACGATCGTCGAACAGCCAATCTACAACACGACAGTCGTGCAGGAGCCAGCCTATGCCGAAACGGTCACGCCCGGGCCGATCGTCGGCTACACCGAGTCGGCACCGATGCTGACGCCGGATGTTCAACCGGCACCGGCTACGACAGTGACGCCGGACGTCATGGTTGAGCCGGCACCAAGTCAGCCGAAGGCAGCGTATGACGCGCCGGCCACGATGAACGTACCGACCGCTGCCGTTGTCGAGGCGCCGGCCGTATCCTCACAAGCGCCGATCGCCCCCTCGCCGGAGCCGGCAGCGATCTCGCCCGCACCGGCGGTTGAGCCGGCCCCCGCGCCGCAGACGAATGCCCAGACGATCGAGGGCACCGAACCGGCAGAAGCCCCCGACGGACTCAGTGAGAAGTTCATTGAACAGATGAATGCCGGTGGCGATGCGTTCGCGCGAGGCGCCTATGACGAAGCGCGGCGTGCGTTTGTGGCGGCGATGGTCGAAATGCCGAACAACATCGACCCGATGCTGGCGTTGGCGCTGACGCATTTCGCGACCGGCGAATATGAACTTGCCGCGATGCTGTTGCAGCAGGTCCTGCCCGACCATCCGGAGATCGCGCAGTCACTCTTCGACCTGCGGACTCAATATCCTGACGCGGAAACGCTGGCCAAGCAGATCACCGCACTGCGGAGCCACATCGAGTCGCACCCGAGCGAGATCGCGCCGCGTGTCTTACTCGGTTTCGTGGAACACTTCAGCGGCCAGCGCGAGGAGGCCCGCAAGACGTTTGAAGCCGTTGCGGCACAGGCCCCGGACAACGCCGTTGCCGCCGTATTCCTGGAACCCGCGGCCGCGTCAGCGCCGACGACGCAGCCGGTGACCAGCGAACCATCGACAACGCCACCGGCAACAACGCGCCCGGCGTAGGTCCGCGCGGCGCCAAGACAGATCGTGCGAATGTTCACAAGGCCGATGCGCGATGCAACCGTCGCCATCGGCCGTTTTCATGATTCGCGAGAACAAGTCGAAAAGGAAAGTCAAGATCACCGCGCGCCAAATCGTGGCATGACAATTGCTGCGCGCCGATTCACCGCGATTGCGGTTTGATTTCTGTTTCGCCGATGGTATAAGTGAAGAGAGAGTAAGGGATCTGCCATGTTCGACACGAGAGGAGCATTTTTTGAACCGTGATGCAGAACCCGGGGAGATCACGCAAGCCGCAGACTGACGAATCCGCCCCACGAGCGGGAGGTCATGAAACGGCCGTGTCGCCCACCTTTATGACAAGGGTTCAAACAATACCTCTCACCGGCATTGCGGTGGAGACCTTTCTCTTCAAACCGAGGCTTGCTCCCAGCGAGTAGGCCTCAGTTTTTTGCGCAGAATCCTCGCGGAAATCCGGACCCGCCGCAGCCGGTATTGAGGGTGCACCGGAATTCGGTGTCACGACGCGCCGGCCCGCTTCAACAGGGCCACGAAACCCGCCTGCTCGAAATGATGATCGCCAGTCAACACGTCGGTTATCCCGTGCTCTTGCATGACCACCAACGAGATGCAGTCGGTCAGCGACCAGTCCTTGTCCGCACGCCCCGCAAAGAGTTCGATGCCAGCGTCAAACAGATCCTGTGTGGCCGGTACGATGATGACCTCGGAATCGTCCTTGAGCATCCGCAGCAGCAGCAGGAAATCCTCACGGCGATCCGGTGCAGCAAGGGCATCGGCAATCTCGGTCAACACCCACGCCGTCGTGACCACTTTCCCGCTCGTTCGATCCGACGCCTCCACCGCCCGCTCGTGCGCCGCGTCGTCGGCGTTCAGCAATGCCAAGTAGTAGAATGTGTCGGCAAATACGGCGATCATTGCTTCGGACGACCGTGCAGATAGTGATCGTGATTCTCAGCCAAGTCGCTCGGCAATCCCTTCGCCTTGCCGATGATCGGCCTGAGTCGATCCGCCAGACTCCGCGACGGGGCGGCCTCCACCGGCGCAACGAGGACGTCTGTACCCTCCTTCAACTGGGTCCCCGGTTCCAGAACCACCACACCGTCTTTGACTTTGCCTCGGTACGTCATAAACCACCTCGATCGGCCCTTCTCGATCGGCCCGACATTCATTATATCACGCCGACGACGGGCCGGGAACGTACCTGTTCAGCAGCCCGAAGGATCCGGCGATGTCGTGCCTGGAAGACGCCACGGCCGCTACCAACCTACGGGCGTCAACCGAAGCTGCCACTTATCGGCCCTCCATCCCGAATGCCGGGTCTCGCCTCCTGCATGGCAAGCGCACGTGCATACGAACCTCCGCTCCTAGACGGAAACCATGAGGCCACCGGTATCAAGCGCGCTATCAAGCACATCTCCATCGGAAATCGGGTTTTTCCGCGCCTTGCCCCCGGCCAAACCGATGTATAGAAATGTTCGCCGGCGACGCAAGCCCCAAACGGAGGTCCGGAAAAGAACCCCGCCGGGCACGGAAAACGAGGTCGCACCATGCACATCGTCCTGTTTGAAGATGAAGAGTATCGCAACCTCCTGCCGCTGACGTACTGGCGCGGGGTCTTCGAGCTGCGATGCGGCTGCGGCAGCCTGGCGGACCACGTGCGCGCTGCCTACCCATCGGCGGCGCTTTCACTGTTCGTCCGTCCGGCCTTGGCGGCCGTGGTAACGGAGCGCGTCGGACTGCGAGTCAACGTCATGCCAGACGCGGAGACGATCCTGTTCCTCAATGGACGAGCGCTGCTCCGCGAACCGCTCAACGTGCCCGACGCGCCCTCGGCCGCGTGGGTCGATGATCGTCTGCTGTGGGCCCGGTTGACACGCGCCCAGGCCGGTCGGCTGACACCAGAGACGCTGCTCGATGTGTACGCCACACGTCGCGCACTGGCCGACGTGCCAGAAGTCGAACCATCGAGAAACGCGCCGCCGCTGATCCGCTACCCCTGGGATCTCGTGCACAAGAACTCCGACATGATCGTTCACGCGTGGCGCCGTTTCGCTGACCGCGGCATCGAAGGGGAACTCTGCGACGGCGTGCACGTGCTCGCTCGCGACAACGTGTGGGTCGGCCAGAACAGTCGCATCAAGCCCGGTGTCGTACTCGATGCCGAGGATGGACCGATCCTGATCGGCAACGGCGTCACGATTCAGCCCAACGCGACCGTGCAGGGCCCGACCTACATCGGCGACGGAACCGTCGTGCAGACCGGCGTCGCCGTGCGCAGCGGTACGAGTATCGGCCCCGTGTGTAAGATCGGTGGCGAGATCGAAGGCAGCATTCTGCACGGCTACTCCAACAAACAACACGACGGCTTTCTCGGCCACGCGTACGTCGGCGAGTTCGTCAATCTTGCCGCCGATACGGTCAATTCCGACCTGAAGAACACGTACGGGCGCATTCGGGTGCCGATCAACGGTGTGGAAGTCGATTCCGGGCAGATGTTCGTCGGCCTGACCATCGGTGACCACAGCAAGACGGGCATCGGTCAGCTCTTCCCCACCGGCGCGGTGGTCGGGTTCGGCTCCAGCGTCGCCACCAGCAACCTGGCGCCGAAGTTCATCGGATCCTTCCGCTGGGTGACGGACGAAGTGGATGAGCCCTACAATGCCGAGCGGTGCCTCGCCGTGGCGCGGACCGTCATGGCCCGACGAAACCGAACGTTGTCGGCCGCCGAGGAATCGCTGTTCCGCAAGCTCCCCGACATCGCCCGGCACCATGAGTGCGCAGCGGAACGCCAGCCCGTACTGCAGGCCTGATCGGCGAACCTCTCCGTCTTACGGCATGACGCCCGCGCGGCGCTACCCCCCTTCCCCCCTGGGTGGCCTCCTGGAAGGCGCTGTCTCACAGGAGGGGTGTTATCAGAGCCGGCGTCGTTGACTCCGGTGCTCGAGGGATTCCCGCCCGTCCGCAATAAGAAGTTGTGACCCAGCTGCTGTAGGTCTCACTACTACTCCTTGGCCACAGAGGGAGCATCCTTTACAGCCTGAAGAAAAGCGGCCGGGTTGATAATCCGCAAACCCTCAGCGTGCAGGTGCGCCGACGAGATGAGCAGGTGTTTCATGGCATCCGGCGAAAGGTCCGGCCGCACTTCCCAACCCAGGGCCAGAACGCCGGCGGCATACGGAATAGCCCAACTCAAACCGCCTTGGCCGTTGTACTGGTAGCTCGGGGCAGCGTGCTCGTACAACTCCGCTGGCGAGCGCGGAGCCACGGGTACGAAAACGCTGTCAATCTTTGCAGCGAAGGCCCATCGAGACTTGCCGGACAACCGCGAAAGGATACCTTCGGTTTGCGACGAGAATCCCGGCTTACAGGCGGCAGGACTTTCTGGTTGTTTCGCATCAAGGAAACAAGGGAAGACAAAGCCTCGCGGCGACCGGCTGCAGTCGATGACCAGAATGTCGGCCTCAGCGGCACGTCTGCAAGCCTCGTCCCACATCGCGGTGTTCTTCTTGAAGGGTGAACCAGGCCCCGACGGGGCCGCCGAAACCGAAACAACACGGATCTTCTTTCCCGCCGGCAAGGATGCGTTCTGCGCGACGATCCAGTCGAGTGCAACCGCGTAGAACTTCGCATCTGCCAGCCAACTGGGCGCGGCCGCATAGTACAGGCGCGCCCCCGGAGCAGTGCCGCAATGCTCACCAACCAGCAGACTGGCGACTGCCGGTCCGTGCATGCTGTCTTTGAAGCCGCAACCGGTGTCGTGATAAGCAACGATCTTGCCCTTGTATTCCGGGTGGTCAGGCAGGAGAGGCTGATCGATAATCGCGACGTTGACGCCTTCGCCGGTGATGCCGCGCTTGTGGATCGCTCGAATACCGAGGCCGGGGTTCTTCGCGTTTTCAAGCAGTTGAGCAGGATCGACGCCCGCCGGCATCCGATCGGCGGATGGCCAAACGGTCTTGCGGTTGAAAT
>JAFGKA010000223.1 GCA_016928855.1 Phycisphaerae bacterium | reverse complement strand
GTAAAGGCGTAGCGATTCTCGACCGGGACGCGAATGGACGATTGTCCCGGCGTGAAGGCCACCTGCCGTGTCGTGACCCAGACGGGGCTGAACATGAGCTTGGCCAGCCACCATTCCGGCTTTGGTCGGCGCCACGCATCGATGAGTCCCCACGGACCGTGTACCCACATGTAGCCGGCCTTCTTGCCGCCGGGCAGGTAGAACGGCTCGTCGAACGCGGCCCAGATTGCGCCGCCGATGACGGCTTCGGAGTGGTAGATGTGGCTCCACGCGCCCGGCAGGGCTCCGGGCAGAAGATAGGGTGGGTTTTCGAAACTCGTCGCGCAGGCGTTGCCCCAATCCGACCGCGGATCGGCATGGCCCGCGGCCCATAGCTCGCGCAGGCCGGGGTTGATCGCCACATCCGTTTGCTCGTGGCATACGGGGAACAGGTACTCGCCCAGAAGCACCGGGCGTGAATCCGATTGCACGTGGTTGTCGTAGGGCATCGGCGGATAGTGCAGATTCGCGATTTCGCAGACGCGGTTCGGGTCGGGATTGTTGAACGTCGTCGGGCGGGTCGGGTCCAGATCGTTGCAGAGTCGTTTCGACACTTCGAAGAACTCGCAGAAGTACGATTCGTTCGCGAGCGACCACATCGCCACACTCGGATGGGCGTGGCAGTAGTCGATCATGGCCGACGTGGGCACAAGGACCTCGTGGCAATGCGCCAGGGTCCACTGTTGTCCGACCCAGCAGAACGGTGCCTCGACTTCGAGATACAAGCCCAGCCGGTCGGCCGCATCGAGCACTTCGCGGGGCGGGGGGTAGTGGGACGTGCGGACATAGTTGAGGTTCGCCTGTTTGAGCAGCCGGAGGTCGGCCTCGGCGTGCTGCATCGTATTCGCCCGGCCGGTGAGCGGGTCGATTTCGTGTCGGCAGGCGCCGGCGAGCTTCACGCGCTGGCCGTTAACATAGAGCTGGCGACCGCGGATCTCGACGGTGCGAAAGCCGATCGAGCGTTCGATTCGTTCGAGCGGCCTGCCGGCCTGGCGCAATTCCAGTACGAGGCGATACAGATTCGGCTTTTCGTCACTCCAGTGCAGTGGGTTCGTGACCTTCGAAATCACCGGCACGACACGATCGCCGGGCGAAACCGAGTCGAAGGCTACGATCGGTGTGCCGTGTTCGACGGGCGACCCATCGGGAGCAAACAGGCCGACCGCAACGGCGACATCCCTTTGCGACGTAGCCGACGTGTTTGTCAGCGTCAGATCAAGTTTCAGTTCGGCATCCCGATAGGCATCGTCCAGCTCGGGCGCGATGTGCATGGTCCGAACGTGCAGCGGTGGCAGCGCAAAGAGCCGCACGGAGCGGTCGATGCCGCCGAGATTGTGGAACGCGTAGTTGCTCGAGTAAGAGAGCTGCTCCGAGATTGTGTCGACCTTCATTGCCAAGTCGAGGCGGTTGGTCTTTCCAACGCGGATCGTGTCGGTGACATCCCACTCGACCGGCGTGTACAGATTCTCGCTGGTGCCCAGCAACGTGCCGTTGAGCCAGTACTGGGTACCGGCATGAATGGAATCGAAACGCAGGACAACGCGGTAATCCGTCCACTCGGCCGGCACGGTGAATTCGTGAGCAACGGCAACAGGCTGTTCCCGAGGCAGGTCGTAGCCCTGCTGCAGCCACTGCCCCGGAACGTTAAAGTCGCGCCAGTCGTTTGCGTCCAGCGGCTGGGCGCGAACGGCTTCATTCGCCGCCGGCTGCAGGCGCCAGGTGCCGTCGAGAAGCACTTCCGTGGTTTCCAGACCACCGACCGACGTGGCCATCGGACGATACCGCACGGGCTCGAAGAAGACGTCACGGGCGGGGAGTGTCACGCTGGTTTCCTGGTCCCCGCCGGTGGCGGAGACGCGAAACGCCTGTGCCCGCCCTCGTTGTTCGAACAACGCCCGTTCGAAGCGGAACGTCCCGTCCGGCTGCGTTCGGGTCGTGGCAATGGGTTGGGCGTCGCCTTCCTGGCCGAGGTGTACCCCAGCGGTTTCCACACCGTCATAGGTGAGATTCACAACACGGCCCGTGAGGTCCGCGTAGAGGCCGCACACGTTCTCGATATGCAGCGCCTGCGGCGAAGGCTTCGGTGCCCACAACTCGATGACGGAAACGACGACGTTGACCTGATCTTCGAGCGTGAATCGCAGCGCGAGCGTGCCATTCCGCACGGCCGATGTCGGCACGCGGAACAGAAATCGCGCGGCGCTGCCCTTCGGGAGCATGTACGGTTCATGCAGTGCTACGGCACCGGCCCAGAGGCCTTGCGTGCGGTGATTGTACCCTTCGTTGGCATAGGTAACGGCCAGCACATACTCGACCGTCGGCTCGAGATCCGTATAGCGCGCCGTGATTTCCCGCGTGCCCCAGGCAACCGAGCGCGCCTTCTCGTCGGCGTTGACGTGGTCGGCCGGGAACACGTGCATCCCTTCGGCCCGCACGTGCGGCTGCCGGCCGACCACGCCGCAATCGTCATAGGCCTGGACATGATATCCGTTTGGCATCGCATCGAGGCGAAAGGGTGAAACAGGCGGAGCCGGCTCCGATGGTGGAGCCGCGAGTAGAACCAGCGTGCATGCCAGGAAGTGACTGGGCATCATGAAGATCCTTATCGAAGAGAAACACACCGGCCACGGGGCGCAGGGCCCAAGGCACTGTAGCGGCCCCGGAACTGTGTTGCAAAGGCAACTGGGGCTTCCTATCGTACGGGTGGTTGCGGTTTCGTTCGTTGGACGCGCCGGTGCTGGTGGTGGAGGTTGGGCGGAACCGTCGCATGCGTGTCTTCTCGCGAGAAAGGGTTGACCATGTATACCAGACTTATTGCTGCGCTGTGCAGCCTGCCGATTGCGCTGCCCGCGCTGTCGGCGAGTCCCCGTCCATTTGCCGCGGATGCGACGCTGCGAGATGTGGCCGAGGCCTCCGGTCTGCTGGTCGGTGCGGCTGTGGCGCCGCGTGTGCTGGACGATGAGCGCTACGCCAGGACGCTCGGGCGGGAGTTCAACTTCGTTACGGCCGAGAACGTGATGAAGTGGTGGCGTGTGCATCCGGAGCCGGATCGTTGGGAGTTCGGCCCCGCCGACCAACTCGTCGCGTTCGCCGCCGAGCACGACATGAAGGTCAAGGGACATACGCTGATCTGGCATCAGGCATTGCCGGAGTACATCAACGCCGAGATGTCCGCCGATGCGTTGCGGTCCGCGCTGCACAACCACATCCGGACGCTGGTCGGACACTACAAGGGCAAGGTATATGCCTGGGACGTGATCAACGAAGCGGTGGATGACAAGGAAGGCCTGCGCAAGACGCTCTTTCTCGAGAAGCTCGGTGAAGGCTACTTGGCCGAGGCGTTCCGCGTGGCCCACGAGGCCGACCCGGACGCGCTGTTGATCTACAACGACTATGGCGCCGAAGGACTCAATGCGAAGTCGGACCGCGTCTACGCACTGGTGAGCCGGCTTGTCGCCGACGGCGTGCCGATTCACGGTGTGGGCTTGCAGATGCACATCAAGGCCCACTCGCACCCGGCGATCGAAGACATTGTGGCGAATGTTCGACGGCTGGTGGCGCTGGGCCTGCACGTCAACATCAGCGAGATGGACGTGCGGATCAAGGAAGTGCCCGGCGACGTCGCCGCCCGGCTGGCTGTGCAGCGCAAGGTATATCACGATGTCATTGCGGCCTGCGTCAAGGAGCCCGGCTTCATCGGCGTGACATTCTGGGGCTTCACGGATGCGCACTCGTGGGTCGACAAATTCTTCGGCGAGGACGACCCGCTGTTGTTCGACGAGCAGTATCGTCCGAAGCCGGCGTATGCGGGCGTCCGTGACGCCCTGTCCGCGGCGCGCGGCGCGGCGGATGCGCTCGTGGCGCAGTTCGCCGAGCCACGGCCGGAGTTTTCACCCGTGCCGATCTGGTGGTGGAGCGGTGATGCGATCGAGCGTGATCGGCTGCGCGAGCAGCTCGAACACATCGCGGCGGGGGGTATCCACAACGCGATCATCCTGAACCTGGCACCCTCGGGGCCGCTGTACGGCAGCGCCGCGGACGAACCGCCGTTCCTGACGGAAGCCTGGTGGGATCTGTTCGGCTACGCCCTCGATGTCGCCAAGCGCGTCGGCGTGCGGCTGTGGTTTTATGACCAGCTCGGCTTCTCCGGATCGGGGCTGCAGGCCCGCGTCGTGGCGCAGCATCCTGAGTTTCGCGGCGTCGAACTGCGGCGCGACGTACGCGATGTGACCGGGCCGGGGGAGGTTGAAGTGCGCACGCCGCCGGGTGGCACGGCCCTGGCCGCGTTCGTCGCCGAACGTGCCGAGGTCGAAGACGGCACGACGGCGTGCTGGATCTGGGACGTCGCCGCGGTGCATACGGTCTCGCAGCGGTTCTTTCGACGCCGCTTCGAAGTCACCACGCTGCCCGCGCGGGCCGAAGTGCACATCACCTGCGACAACGCGTATGTCCTCCATGTCAACGGCGTCAAGATCGGTGAGGAACGCTCCGTCGAAACAAGCGGCTGGAAGAACGCCGAGCGGTATGACATTGGCCCCCACCTGCGCATCGGCGCAAACGTCGTTGCGATCGAGGCGGAGAACCTCGGCAGCTACGGCGGCTTGCTCGTCGAGGTAGCCCTGACCGACGCGGCCGAATCCGTGCGCGGTGCGAAGCCGACGTTCATCGTCAGCGATGGCAGCTTCCGCGTCAGTCCGACCGTGCGAGACGGTTGGACGACGAGCGATTATGACGACAGGCAGTGGGCATCGGCGCACGTCATTGGGGCGATGCCGGTCGCGCCGTGGGGCGTCGTGTCCGGCATGGATACGTTGTCGGCCGCATTGTTCGGCACAGCGATTCGGAATGTGCGGAACGTGACCGATCGGATCAACGACGGGATCCTGCGCGTGGCCGTGCCGGCCGGCGAGCATCGGGTACAGCTTCTCTACACGGTCACCGGCGGGTTCGATTATCACAATCCGGACGCCGGCGCGGCGCTGATCGACGTCGTGCACGGTGAGATGGAGCGCCGCTTCGGCGCCGAACTCGGCAAGGGCATCGCCGGCTCGTTTCAGGACGAATTCCCGCCGCTGCCGCGGTTTTCACATCGTCTGCCGGCCGAGTTCCGCACACGCATGGGTTACGACCTGCTCGCGCGGCTGCCGGCGCTGTATGACGATGTGATCGACCGGTTCGGCGAGCCCGACGGCCCGACGACGGCGCAGATCCGTTGCCAGGCGAATCAGGTGGCGGCGGCGCTGGCGGAAGAAGCGTTCTTCGTGCCGTTGCACGAATGGCACGAGAAGCACGGCCTGCTCTGCGGTTACGACCAGACTGTCCGCAACGCCGACCCGATCGGCGGCGAGCGGTACTATGTGGATTACTTCAAGACGATGCGGCATTACTCCGTGCCGGGCAACGATCATGGTGGCGACGCCAAGCCGCATCAGTCGATCGCCGATCTCTACGAACGCCCGCGGGTGTGGATCGAGGCGTTTCATTCCAGCGGCTGGGGCCAGACGCTCGAAGAGATCGCCGTGCTGCTGCATCCATGGCTGGCCGATGGCGCCACGCTCTACAATCCGCACGCCATCTACTATTCGACGCACGGCTCGTTCTACGAATGGGCGCCGCCCGACACCGGCTGGCGTCAGCCATACTTCGCGCACTATTCGGCGCTGGCGGATTACGTGTCACGGCTTTGCTGGATGTTGACGCAGGGCCGGCATGTGGCTGACGTTGCCATCGTCCATCCGGCCAGCACGGTCCATGCGTGTACCGGCTTCGGACCAGGTATGGCTGCGGCCCAGGAGGCCCATGACATGTATTGGGCCGTACAGGGTTCGTTGCGGCAGCGTCGCGTCGATTACCTGATCATCGACGAGGATTCCATCCAGCGGGCGAACGTCGCCGACGGCGTGCTCACGGTCGGGCAGGCACGGCTGCGGGCTATCGTCTTGCCGGCGACGCGCGTGCTTGCCGGCGAGACACTGGTGCAACTTGTTCGTTTTGCCGAGCAGGGCGGCCTGGTGCTCGCGCTGGGCGAGTTTCCCGGCCACGCTGCGAATCGGGCGCTGGCTGCGGATGCCTTCGATGACGCAATTGACGCACTCAAGGATAAAGCGACGCGCGTCGACGCGGCCGATCAGGTGGCCGGTTTCGTGGAAGCTCGTTTCGGGCGTGATGTGACACAGACGCTGCCGGCGCTGCATCGGCGGCTCGGCAATCGCGAACTCTACTTTGTGATGTCTGATGACGGCACGCCGCCGAACTTCAACGCCCAGTACGCGATCAACCAGCGCAAGCTCTGGGAACTACCGGCCGCACAGGGCGGGTGGCTCGAGTTCGACGTGGCGGCTGACGGCGTGCCCGAGCAATGGGATGCGGCGACCGGGCGCGTGACACGGATCCTCAACTATCGGCGGGCCGACGGGCGGACGGCGATCTGGGCGGACCTGGGGGCGACGCCGGCGCCGCTGGTCGCGATCCGGCCGGCGCGGCCGGACGAACCGCTCGCCATCGAATCCGATCTTCAGATCGTGGACTATCGGCA
Organism: Phycisphaerae bacterium; assembly: GCA_016928855.1. GTDB lineage: Bacteria > Planctomycetota > Phycisphaerae > UBA1845 > PWPN01 > JAFGKA01. The sequence goes on along the minus strand of JAFGKA010000223.1, from coordinate 12,665 downwards.
CAGCGGTGCGCCGAACGAACCGGTCATCGTGCGTGGTTGGCCGCGGCTCGATCGAAGCGCGGATGCGGCTGCTGAGCACACCGCGCGGATCACGTTCGCCGACGGCCTCTATGAAGCGCGTCTGCCAGCGGTCGTGCCGAGCGTGGTGAACGTGGCTGGGCCGCTGGCGTGCCAGCTCGAGCCGACGTGCGACAACCAGTATGGCGACTTTGCCTGGCCGCCGTCGGCGGGACCGATGCCCGTGGAGATTCGCAGCTTCCGGTTCCGCCGTGAGAACCCGGGCGACGATTCCGCGCCATGGGCGTCGGCGGACTTCGATGACAGTGCGTGGGAGACGGTCATCGCGTCTTACGGGCCGCGTGCCGAATCGGCTGGGCCCATCGCTGGCGGCAAGTTGTTCGAGACGATCGAGCCGTCGGCGGCAGGGGCGGCGACCTTCAAGCCGATCGAGTATTCGCTGAAGCTCGGCATCAACGAGGATCCGATTTACCCGAGCGCCCTGGGTGGCAAGGGCCGGATTCCCGAGGAGTTCATCGATCTCGGTCCGACGAAGGCGGGCGACGTGTTCGTTGTCCGAACGCTCGTGACCTTGCCGGCGGATGCGCCGGTGGCCGCGACGTTGCGCATCGGCGGCGCGGCGAAAAAGCGCGCGTTCCTCAACGGCGAGGCCGTCCACTTCGAGGGCGATCCAGCCGCGCGCATCCTGCGTGCAACGGTCGAAATGCGTCCCGGCGTGAACCGCCTCGAACTGCTCGCGGCGCGCGTGACGGACGGGCGATTGCGGCTGTTTTATCAGTTCCTGCCGGCGGAAGGCGTGATGCCGGATGCGCAGTGGATCTGGAGCGAAACGAGTGCCCCGGCTGGTCAGACGCGGTTCACCAAGCGTATTGCGGTTCCCGGTCCCATCCAGTCGGCGGCGATGGTCGTTGCCCTGGGCGACCTGCACCAGATCCGGATCAATGACAAGCTGGTCGCTGACCAGGGTAACTTCGACCCATACTTCACCGGCCGCTCGGAACGCTATGACATTACGAGCTGCCTGAGGCCCGGCGAAAACGTGCTCGAAATCACAGCCCGCGACACCGGCACGCCGACCGGCCTGCTGCTCGATGGGTTGGTCAAGCTTATCCACGGCGGCGAGGTGGCGTTCGTGTCGGATGCGTCGTTCCGGACGACAGCGGTTGGCGATGCGGCGTCGGATGCGCGCCCCGCGCGGCTGCTGGCTGGTCCGGCGCACGGCTACTTCGGCGAAACCGCCACGCTGCTGTTGCGTCCGCGGCCGCATCCGCTGCCGTTGGCGGGTTGGCTGGTCGGCGATCCGCCGCCGCCGGCGCCGTTCGATCGACTGGTCTTTGCCGCCGCGACATCGGACGCGCCGCCGGCCGGCTGGTATCGCTTCCGGCTTCCGCCGGGCGCCACCATAATGACGCTGCGAACGCCCGGCAGGGCTGCGCTTCATGTGAACGGCGAGCTTGTGTCGCTGACGCCACGCGACGGGGCGTGGACGGCATCGCTGCCGAATCCGGATTCGCCCGAGCGCATCGCCGCGCTGCGAATCGAATCGATCGCCGGCTTCGCCCGGGGCGCCGCAATTGTCTCGCCGATCACGTTCGAGGTTGGCGCCGGTCGGATGCCGTTCGGCTCGTGGGATCAACTCGGTCTGCCGCACTATTCCGGCGGAATCCGCTATAGCGCGCGTGTCACGCTGGCCAAGCCTGACGGCGCGAAGCTGATTCTCGACCTCGGCCGCGTACGGGGTAGTGTGGACGTTACGGTCAACGGTACGCCGTGCGGCACGCGGATCTGGCATCCGTATCGGTTCGACATCACGGATGCGGCCACGGCCGGCGCGAACCAGATCGAGCTGCGCGTGCTCAATACGCTCGGCCCGCACTTCGGCGTAGGCCATCCGAGCGCGCACGTATTCGAGAATCAGACGCAGTCGGGTTTGTTCGGGCCGGTCTCGGTGACGGCGTTCGAGCTCGTCGAGATGACGCTGCCGCGCGTCTCGGCGTCGGAATAGGTTGCATCCTGCCTGTGGTGGCGCGAGAAGGCGGCGCGGAACGAACACGGGCCGCCCCTCCGGCCTGAAGGTCTGCCCGCGCCACCTCGGCCGCGCGTTTCGTCATGCCAAGGATGGCATCCTGTAATGGGTTTGCTCTATCTGGAATGGATGGGTACAGGTGTATGGGATGTCGTTGTCGAGAATAGCCCGATCGAGAAGCGAAGGAGCGACGATGAGCTGCATTGGTACTGTGTACAAGGCGATTGGAATCCTGCTCGTGTGTGGTGCCGCCTTCTCGATTGCCGCGCCAGTGTCGGGGTCGGAGTTTCCGGGAGTGATCCATGATACCAAGGCTTCGCTGGCCGAACAGCTCGCCGCGCGCGAGGTGTGTCGATACATCTATGTTCGGACAGGCGTCCTCCTGCCGATCGTAGTGTCGGATACCGTGCCGTTGCTTCCACATGGCGGCGTGGTCGTCGGACGCCAGGATCGCCCGGTCGTCCGGTCCGCCGCGACGCGTCTCCGCGCGGGCAATATGGTGGCCGCACTCAGGGCGCAGCAGTACGTGCTCAAGAGCACACCGGGCACGGGAAAGCGCCTCGTGGTCATCGCCGGTGGCGACGACGCGGGCGTGCTGTACGGCGCCTATCAGTTCGCCGAGCACCTCGGTGTTCGCTTCTATCTGCACGGCGACGTTGTGCCGGATACCTACATGGAATTCGCGCTGCCGGAGGTCGATGTGATCGGCCGACCGCTGTTCGAGCATCGGGGCATCCAGCCGTTCCATGATTTTCCAGAAGGGCCGGACTGGTGGAACATCGACGACTACAAGGCAATTCTATCGCAGTTGCCCAAGCTGCGGATGAACTTTTTCGGGCTTCACACCTATCCCGAGAACAACGTCGGGCCCGAGCCGACGGTCTGGATCGGCACGGCCGATGAGATCGGCGAAGACGGCAACGTCACGGCCAGCTATCCATCACGCCATTTCACCACGCACAGCGGCACGTGGGGCTCCAAGCCGAAGAACACGAGTGACTTTGCGCTCGGGGCGTCGGCGATGTTCGAGCGTGACGCCTTCGGCGCCGACTACATGGAGGGCATGACGCCCTGGCCGGCAACTCCGGACGACTGCAATAAGGTATTCAACGACTTTGGCGCGCTGCTGCGCGAAGCGTTTCATCACGCGTACACGCTCGGGATCCAGACCTGTGTGGGCACCGAGACACCGTTGATCATCCCAAAGGTCGTCCGCGAGCGATTGCAGGCCGCCGGCAAGGATCCGGCTGATCCTGCCGTGGTTCAGGAGATCTACGAAGGCATGTTCCGCCGCATCGCCGCGGCGCATCCGCTGAACTACTACTGGTTCTGGACACCCGAGGGCTGGACATGGAGCGGCGCGACCGATGCCCAGGTCCAGGCGACGCTCGACGATCTGAAGGCTGCCATCGCCGCGGCCAAAGCCGTCGATGCCCCGTTCACGCTGGCAACGTGCGGCTGGGTGCTCGGCCCGCCGCAGGATCGGGCGCTCTTCGACAAGGCGTTGCCCAAGGCCATGCCGATGAGCTGCATCAATCGGCAGGTCGGAAAGGACCCCGTCGAGCCCGGCTTCAAGAACGTGCGCGGCCGGCCGAAATGGGCGATTCCGTGGCTCGAAGACGATCCGGCCATGACGATTCCGCAGTTGTGGGTCGGACGGATGCGGCGGGATGCGTTTGATGCGCTGCGTTACGGCTGCACCGGGCTGATGGGCATTCACTGGCGCACGCGCATCCTCGGGCCGAACGTTTCGGCGCTCGCCCGGGCGGCCTGGGATCAGAGTGGCTGGAGCGACGGCGCGGGCGAACTGGTTGAGCCGCCGTGCGCCGAGGGCGTCGTGGGCGGTAAGGTCGTTGATTATGCCCGCAGCGCCATTGCCGACACGGAGGACGATCCGCTCTACCGGTGCGTCCGCTACGACGTCGCCGGCTATCGCATCGGTGTGCCCGACGGCACCTACGGCGTGACACTCAAGTTCTGCGAGCCGGCCTACAGCGAGGCGGGCAAACGCGTCTTCGGCGTGGATATCCAGGGCAAGAAATGCATTCGCGGGCTCGATATGTTCGCCGAAGTCGGCAAAAACCGGGCACTCGATCGGACGTTCGAGGGTATCAAGGTCAGTGGCGGGACACTCAGAATCGACTTCATCTATGAGATCGAATACCCCTGCATCGCGGGCATCGTCGTGGCTGGCGACGGCGTTGTGCGTCAAATCAACTGTGGAGGGACGGTCTACAAGGATTTCGAGGCGGATCTGGGCTCGTGTCCGGGACCTGCACGTGATCTTCCGGCCGCGAGCTTCTACCTCGATTGGGCGTGCACGCAGTTCGGCGCCGACGTCGGTCCGCGGATCGCGGCCATCTTTGACCGTATGGACGGACAGTTACCTGAGCCGGCGACCTGGGTACGCGGCCCCGGCGGGATGCAGCCGGACGGGCAACCGTGGGCCGAGGTCCGGAAGGCGTATGCGTTCGTCGATGAGTTGGCGGCGTTTCGGCCGGAGATTGACGGTCCCGGCAGCCTCGAACGCTTTGACTACTGGCTCGAGAACTTCCGCTACATGCGGGCGATGGGCGAACTGCGCTGCGCCTGGGGTCGGTTCAACGCGGCGATGGTAGCCGTTGATGCCGAGGGTGATGCTGAGGCGAAGAAGGCCCTTGCTCGCGAGACGGTCCTTCCGGTTTGCAAAGAGATGATCGCCTTGGTCGCCCAGGTGTATCAGCATCTGTTGGCCACGGTGAAAACGGTCGGCGAGATGGGCACCGTCGCGAACTGGGAGCAGCATGTGCAGGATATCGTGCTCGACGGGCCCGGCGAGGCGCTGGCCAAGGCCCTCGGCGAGCCGTTGCCGGCCGATGCCCAGCTTCCCACCGGCTACACGGGGCCGACTCGCGTCATCGTGCCGACGATGCGGACTAGCCTGTATGTCGGTGAGCCGCTGCGGCTGAAGGTAATCGTGCTGGCCGAGGCGCCGCCGACGTCGGCGGTGTTCTGCTGGCGGCCAATGGGGGGCGGTGCGTATCGCGAGATGCCGCTAACTCGTGTGGATCGCGGTGTTTATCGCGTCGAGCTGGCCAGCGAAAGCGTTCCAGCCGAAGGCCTGGAGTATTACGTCCGGGTCGTCGGGGCCGATCGCGAGGTTTCGGTTCCGACCACCGCGCCGCTGATCGGCCATACGGTCGTCGTGACGCCGCCGATGGACTAGAACCTATTCCCAAACCGCTGGGGACTGTCCCGATTTGCGGGGTACTCGCCGCCCAACGGGACTGTTTCTTCAAGCGGTATTGGGATAGGTTCTGGGCGCCCTGGCCTGAGCAGAGCGGCCGGGCAACTTTCGTGGTGTCATTCGTGTACTAACAGGGGTACGCTGGCGGCGTCCATACCTCCGCGGGGCCTGCCCCCGCTCGGGGGGAAGTTGCGCCTGGAACGGCCCCGGGGTTTTCCCCTGGAACTAGGAGAGCGCAAATGTTCCGAGTCTCGAGTCGGCGAACATGTCCGTGGCGCGCGGCTGGCGTGCTTTGGGCGGTTCTGACGTTCGGGATGGGCGGCGTCTGGGCCCAGCCGGCCCCGGACGAGCAGGGAGCCCAGACAGAGGACGAACTCGGCTTGCGGTTCACGCCGGAGATGGCCCAGGGTATCGGAAAGCGGGTTGCGGAGAACGTCTTCCAGCGTCGCTATGAGCTGGACGCGGCAAAGATGGATGAGGCAACCGAGCGCATCGCACGTCGGCTGATGGCCTTTGCTCACGAGCATCAGGACCGGGGGCAGGATCTGGTCGAGTTCTGGGGCTCGGAGATGGCCAAGCTTCTATCGGAGTCGGCCGAGACGCGCCGGAATCCAGGCATTCCGCGCAGTTTCGGCATGGGTTTCGCCGAGCGCGTTTTGCCGGTAATGCCGGACGTGCGAAAGCTTGTTACAGGCATTCGCGAGGACATCCAGCCGATGCTGCCGCCCAAGCAGCAGATGCGGCTGATGGGGGACATCATGGCTGCCGGCGCCGCGATGGACGCCTTTGAGAGCCATATGAAACGTTGGGTTAAGGGCGACGTGGACCCGTATGCAGATCCGTTCAATTCCGCGGATCGCGAGGTCGAGACGGACGAACACGGCGAGTCGGAGGCGCTGCGGAATGCCAAGCAGCACGCCCAGAACATGGTGGACACGTTATGGCAGTCGACCTGGGAACGCTACGTCGAGGATGCCAAGAAGCTCTATGCGCTGGATGATGCGCAGGCTGCGACAGCCGACTCCATCCTGGCCGAAGCCATCGCCCGGGGCGAGCAGATCGCCGCGGACCCCACGTGGCGGCGACGCACCTTTCGCAGCCAGGTCTGGTCCGGCTTGTGGCGGCACACCGGGCTTGGCCACGCGGATCCAGTCGATACCCACCTTGCCGACGTGTTTAGTGAACAGTTCGCACCCTTCCGCGAGGTCGGCGCGGAACTGCGGGCGCGAATCGACAAGATCCCGACCGAGACTCAGCGCGAGGCGGCCGAGCAGCGGATGAAGGCAGTTCTAGTCGAGAAGGGTGTCGCCTTCCAGTTTGATGAGGCGAGGTGAACCGTGCGGTGCGAGTCGAGCATCAGTCTGTATGGGGTGTTGGCAGCGGTTGCCGCGCTATCCGTAGCGAGTGCACGAGCACAGGAGCCGGGTGCGGCGGATGCGGATGTCATGCGACCGACGCGGCAAGGACTGCGCCTGACTCCCACATTGGCCCGGGCGATCGGGCAGATCTATACCGCCGAGGAGATTGCGAATATCACGGAGGTCAGCGAAGAGCAGGCGGCGCAAATGGCTGAAGGTATCGGCCGGCGCTGGCGCAAGATCGTCAGCGACGGCGGCATCGAATTGCGGGATGCCTGCGAAGGTTGCCTGGCGATGCTGATCGAAAGTGACGGTCAATTCGGGCCGGAAACCAGCCGTGTGTTCGCTGAGCGGGTTCAGCCAATTGTGCCGGCCATGCGTGACTTTCTCGATGGTTTGCGCGAAGACGGGCGCCGTGTTTTGACCTCCGACCAATACGCCGAGCTGGAGCGCAAACTGCGTCGTGATGACCACGACCTGACGAGGTTCGAGAACAAGATGAAGCGATGGGCCGATGGGGGCTTCAAGGAAGGCGAGGCGCCGCGACTCGATCACTTTGAGCCGGAGGACGGCCCGCCGCTGGATGCAGAGCAGGAGGTGAATCATTCACGCCGGCTTGAACGGCAGGCGAGGCGTGTCGCCGAATACCAAGTCAATCGCATCGGGCCGGACGAGTGGGCCCGCTTTCTGGCCAGAGCCAAGAGTGTCTTCGAATTCGATGACGAACAGGCTGCCAAGGCCGATGCGATTCTGGCTGAATACCGGGAAAAGGCCGAGGTGATCATGACATCAGACTGGCGGGCGTGCATGCTCGCGAACCGCATGCGGCGACGGGCATACAACTTCATTCACGACCAGCCGGTCGAACCGCTTCGCTGGCGGCTGGACAAGGAGTACCAGGACGCCAGTCGGCCGATCGACGAACTCGGTCGGGCGTTCCGGGCCGCCGTACTGGCCCTCGCCACAGAGCCACAGCGCCGAAGCCTCCTGGCCAAGATCGAGGAAACGGCCACGCGCCACGGCTGGACGCTGGAACGAGGCGATGCCGAACTCCTCGGCCTGGCTCCCTGAAGAAAAGGTGTCAGGATGATTATTGACATGAAGAGGTGTCCCACGAAAAAGGGATGATTCTTGCGGCTGCCAGAAAATCATCCTGACACCTTTTTCAGTTCGTGAGTTGGACTCATGTAAACGAAGGAGGATGTTCGTGTCGGAAGCTTCGAGGCGATTGCTATCTCGTTGCGGTGCGACGACTGCGCCATGGATGATTCTTGTTCTGGCGGCCGGCGTTGCACCGGTGCGCTCCGCGGCGGACGAGCCGGCTTCGGCCGCCGACACGATCGGTCTGCGGTTCACGCCTGAGATAGCCCGCGGTATGGCCAGATTAATCACGAAAGAGATGTTCGTGAATCGCTACGACATGGCTCCGGAACGCGTGGATGATGTTGCTGATCGCGTAGCTCATCGGCTGATGGCCTTCGCGCATGAGCATCAGGATCAGGCGCAGGAGTTCGCCGAATTCATCGGCGGCGAGATGCTGGCTTACTTCAATGCCCCAGACAGGAAGCCCGGGCGTGCCGGCATTCCACGCAGCCTGGGTACGGGCTTCGGCAAGCGCATGCTGCCGATCATGCCATCGGTTCGGAAGCTCATCGCGGGCGTCCGGGAAGATGCTCAGCCGCTGCTGCCGCCCAAGCAACAGGTGCGCCTGATGGGCGACATGATGGCGCTCGGTGCGGCGATGGATGTGTTCGAGAGCCACATGAAACGGTGGTCGAAAGGCGATGTCGATCCCTATGCCAATCCCTTTCAGCCCGACATAAGCGATAGTGAGCCGGGCCAGACAGGCGAGTCGCCGGCGCTCGAACGAGCCAAAGGCCAGGCTCAATGGTCCGTGGCCGACTCGAAGCAGGTTTCCTGGAAGCAGTACGTCACGCACGCCAAGGAGCTGTATGCATTGGACGAGGCGCAGGCGGCGACGGCCGATTCGATCCTGGCCGAAGCGATCAGTCGCGCCGAGCAGATCAAGACCGCCCCGACGTGGTACGAGAGCATTTATCGCATTGCTGTCTGGTCGCACCTGTGGCGGTATATGGGACTGAGTTACGATCACCCTGCTCATGCTCATTTAGTGGACGTGCTCGACGAGCAGCAGATCGTGCTTGACGAGATTGGCGAGGAGTTGCGGGTGCGCGTGGACGAGATCCCGACCGATGCGCAGCGCGAGGCCGCCGAACAGCGCATCCGCGCGGCGATGGCCGGCACCGGGTATGATGTTCTCCTGGACGAGACGAGGTGAGCCATGCGGTATGGGTGGCGAAGATGTGTGTGGGTGATTGTCGTGGCGGCGGTCGGGTTGCCGGTCTCGACGACAATCGCGCAGCCAGAGGCGGCGGCGGCCGACGCCGGACTCATGCAGCCGACGCAGCAGAGCTTGCGCCTGACGCCGGTGCTGGCCCGGGCATTCGGACGCTTTTACGTTGCAGAGGAGCTTGAGCACAGTGCGGACATGAGCCAGGAGCAGGCAGCGCAATTGGGTGAACTGCTCGCTCGGCGTTCGCGCCGGCTGGTTAGTGAAGGCGGCACGGACCTGCGCGATGCATGCGAAGGGTGCCTGGCGATGACGCTGGCCGACGATGGGCGATTTGGCCCAGAGACGAGCCGTGTATTCGGCCAGCGGATGCAGCCGGTTCTCCGGGTGATGCACGGTTTTCTTGACGGCGTGGCCGAGGATTCGCGTCGTGTGCTTTCGCCCGAACAGTATGCCGAGCTGGAGCGCAAGCTCCGCCGCGACTATCATGATCTCGGGCGGCTTGAGAACAAGATGCGGCGCTGGGCCGACGGCGGCTTCAAGGAAGGCGAGTCGCCACAGGTCGATCACTTTGGTCCGGAGGACGGCCCTCCGTTGGAAGCAGATCCCATGGAGCAAACGCGCCATCACATCCGCTGGTCACGACGCTGGGCCGAATATGAGGTCAACGAAATCGGGCCGGCCGGATGGGCTCGTTTCGTTGTCAATGCCAAGAGAACGTTCGAGTTCGACGATGAGCAGGCCGCGCGGGCGGACGCCATCCTCGCCGAATACCGGGAAAAGGCCGAGGCAATCATGACGCCGGAATGGCGGGCGGCGATGCTGACGAACCGTCTCCGACGCCGAGCCTACGACTTTGACTACAACCAGCCGACCGACCCGCTGCGATGGCGATGGGACCGCGAGTACCGCAATGCATGCGAGCCGGTGAACACGCTCGGCCGCGCGTTGCGGAAGGCGATTCTGGAACTGCCTACGGATGCGCAGCGCCAGGCAGTCATGACCGATCTGGAACGGCGGGCCGCTCGCCATGGATGGGCGACCGAGCAGCCAGCCGACGCGAAGCTGTTCGGGCTGGCGCCGTAGGCCGAACCGCTATCGTGTGCACAATCGCAAAGTACTGAGTTACGCAGCGTGAACTCGCAAAGACCGATGCCGATGTTTTCAGTACCAGCGAGTGAGCACTTCACACCATGTCGGTTGTGTGTTTGCTATGGCTGTTTCCTAAACAAGCTCTTCACGTAGTCGAGATCGCCGCCGTCCGGCACGCCGTCGCGGGCGGGTGGCAGGTTGCGATACCACAGGAAGTACATCCCGACCAGCGAAACCACGAAGATGACTGCCGTGATGCGGAACGCGGGCCAGTTGCGGATGATCGCGAGCATCGGCAGCAGGAACAGCGTGATCTGCCAGAGCAGCGCGAACGGGACCGCGCACAGATCGCATACGTGCTCGCGCGTGACGGCCTTGCGTTGCTCGGGCGGCAGGAGGTTCTTGAACCGGCCCCACCATCCGAACGGGCGCGTGGTTCTGTAGAAGTGCTCGAGCACGCGTTCGTCGGTCGGCGACGTAAGGTACGTGGCGATCACCGCGCCGGCCAGCGAGAGCAGCGTCATCACCGCAAACTGGACCCGGCCATCCATCGCCGGCCACCAGAGCCGCTGAATGACCGTCGCCACGAGCCCAACGACGGTACTGCCGATGACGCCCCAGGCGTTGAACCGCCACCAGTAGAACCGCAGGACGCCCGGGACGGCCAGGCCCGCGGTCAGGCTCATGATGATCCATTCCCAGATATCGTTGATGCTCTCGGTCGTGTAGCCCAGCGCAAAGCCGAGCAGGACCATCACAACAATACAGCCGTAGCTCGCGTTGATCAGCTCACGGTTACTGGCCTTCGGGCGAAGGTACCCCTGGTAGATGTCGCGCGTGAAGAAGCCGGTGGCCATGTTGATGTTCGAATCAAACGTGGACATCGAAGCGGCCAGCAGCGCAACCAGGAGCAGGCCGCGGAAACCGACCGGGATATCGAACAGGATTACCGACGGCAGGATCCGCTCCGGATCGACCGTGCCGTCGAAGCTCACCATCTTCAGTTTCTCCTTCCACTGCTTCTTGCCGAGCGTGGCCTGGATATCATCGACCAGGCCCGGAAACGCGTCGGGCTTGTTCGCGATATTCGCGGTGATGTCGCCCCAACGCGGCTTGGGCGCAACGGTATCGACGAGCTTCTGTTCCGCCGCGAGTTGTTCAATCACCGCGAGCCAGTCGCTGCCCAGGGCATCCTGAAGGGCCCCGGTCTGCTCCGGCGTGGCCTTGGCGAGGACGCCCTTCGGGTCGGCAACCCAGCCGCGCCCGCGCAGGGTGTCGGTCACGTAGGCGCCGGCTTCGAGATCGAGCGTGGCGTCCGGAGACTTCTGGGTGACGAGATGGCGCTTGATCTGGAACTCGGCCTGTTGCAGGACCGCTTGATCGGGGAACTGCTCCCGCACGAGGAACAGGCCCAGCACCACGAATCCGGTCATCATCGGCCAGCGGAACATCATCAGCCAGGTCCAGAAGAAGCTGAGCACGCCGCATTCGCGTTCGTTTCGCGCGCCGAAGTACTTGGGGTCGCCGCCGCTACCGAAGCCGCCGACGAAGTTCTTCATCAGGTAGAAGAGCATGAACATGGCCAGCGCTTCGTACGGCTCGTAGCCTCGCGGCATGGGCGTGTGCACGTGTGGAACCGGGCTGACCCAGTCGGCGTTACCGGTGACCTCCCTTGCGACAGTTGCCAGCGTCTCCACATCGGGTACCCGAAGAATCGCCATCGTCGAGATCACGAAGACGGCGATCAGGATGATGCCTGACTGAAACAGGTCTGTAAATACGACACCATAGAAACCCGAGACCATCGTATAGATGGCGGCGATCGAAATCAGGGCGATGGCACAGACGGTCGGCGAAAACGGCAGGAACGTGGCCAGGAACGGACCGACACCTTTGACCATGTACGCGATCATGCCGATCGGCCAGATGACCGAGGCGGCCGCGGTCACGATACGGGCGGCGTGGCCGTCCTGGCCGGCGCCGAAGCGATAGATGTTCCATTCGGCGGCGGTCATGCAGTTGCTGCGCCGATGCCACTTGCCGGTCCAGAGGAGCATGAACGCCAGGATCAGGACCGCGCCGCCGCGGAACTCGATGAACAGGCCGCGCGGGCCAATCATGTACAGGAAGGAGACGATGATCATCGTTCCGGTGATGTCCAGGAACGAGGCCATGCCCGAGATGCCGAGGGCCCACCAGGGCAGCTTCTTGCCGCCGAGGAAGTAATCCTCGAGGCTCGCCGATGCCCGCTTCGTGAGGTACAGACTGAGGGCCACCAGGCAGCAGACATAGATGCCCATCACCGTGTAATCGACTGCGTTGAGGTATTCCAACCCAACTCTCCTTTTTCCGCACGGGCGGCCCTGGCGGGCTACCGAGTCCTCCGCGAGATGAGAAATTGCCCGCGTACTGTAGCCGACGGGTCCGGCGTTGTCATCCCGCGGGGGTTCGCCACGGCAGCCGGCCGGATCGGCGCCGGGATTGGATTCTGGCCGGTGTCTGTGGTATCGGTACAGCGCCGGTATGCGGTCGCCGCCATCCTTGGGACCAGCGACGACCGCCCGGCCCGTGATTCAACTCCGAACCCGTGGATGAGAGTATGGCGATGGCAAAGAACAGTGCGAATCAGGACGT
>JAFGKA010000222.1 GCA_016928855.1 Phycisphaerae bacterium | reverse complement strand
TGATACGTATGCGGCGCCACGCCGCCGGATACGACGGCGGCCAATGTTGCCGCGCCTCCTGTCGCAGGGACGTTCAGCCGATTCGTGGCCACATCAAGCGCCAGCCCCTGATCCAAACCGCCGCCGACAACCAGACCTACGGAATCAACCGCCGCAAAGCCACCCGAATCGAGGACTGTGCACGTGACCGTGTATGTCCCGGTCGTCAGCACGCTCGTGAAGACCGGCGACGACACTGTCGCACTGTTCAGCCGAGCATTCTCCATCGCCCCGCTCGGGTTGTAGACCCGCCAGCTATACTGATAGGGCGGCAGCCCACCGAGCGCATTGGCGGTCAGCGTTGCTTCGCCGCCATCCGCCGGAACATCCTGCCGATTCGTGACGACATCGACACTGATCGGCTGTCCGACGAACACCTCGACGGAATCGAAGCCCATGCGTCCATCCGCATCGATCACCGTGCAGAAAATGCGGTACGTCCCCAGCGTCGTCGAGCTTGTAAACGTCGGTGACTGGATTGTCAGGCTGTCGAGCCGATCGTTCTCCGGCTGGCCATCCGGATTCGTCACTGACCACTGGTACGTCAGTGGCCCGGTTCCGCCCAGCGCCGTCGCCGTCAGACCAGCCTGGCCCGTGCCACCACCCGCCGCGGCGACCTCCTTGCGAGTCGCCGTCACTGTCAGGACCACACCGGGACCCACTAGAATCAGAACCGAATCGCTAAGCTGCTGGCCGGAAGAATCAGTGACCGTGCAGGCCGCGCGATACGTGCCATTGATGTCCGCGCTTGTGAAACACGGCTGCGCAACCGTCGCATCATCGAGACGCTCATTGTCAGTCAAACCGTCCGGCCCCGTAACGGTCCACGCGTACGTGTACGGCGGCGCGCCACCCTCGACATAGGACGTCAGGAAGGCAGCCCCGTTCGCGGCGCCGCCCGGCACGAGTTGCTGCCGATCAACGCCGACATCGACCGAGAGAAGGTTGCTCACCACGATCGTGACGGAATCCGCGAAAAGCAGCCCCTCCGCGTCGGTGGCCGAGCATGAGACAATATAAGTGCCGACCGCATCGCCGCTGGTGAAGACCTGCGTCGCCGACGTCGCGTCCGCCAGCCGGTCGTTGTCCCGCTCGCCATCCGGACCGATGGCCGACCATTCATAGGTATACGGAGCGGTCCCACCAATCGGCTTGGCGGTGATTGTCGACTGTCCGTTCAGCCCGCCGCCGCTGGCGACCCATTGCCTGCCCAGCCGCAGATCCAGCACGAGCTGTTGACCGACCGTGATCACGATGCTGTCGCTGACTGTCCGGCCTGCCGCGTCGGTCACCACGCACGTCAGCGTGTACGGACCGACGAGATCACCGCTGGTGAACACCGGTGCTCGCACATCGATCGCGCTCAGCCGCCCGTCGTCGGACTGCCCGCGCGGATTGGTGACCGACCAACGATAGCTATAGGGTTCGACGCCGCCGGACGGCTCGGCATGAACGGTGATCGACGACACCTCGACCGATCGACCGTTGAACGGAAATGTCTGGTAGGTATCGGCGGAAACCGAAAGACTCAGCTCCGCGGCCAGTGGCGTGGAATCCGAAGGGGGCGCACACGTCAGACAGACCATTCCCGCGGCAACCACGAGCACGGAGAATGCGCGTAGTCGCATTAGACGGATCCTGGTTACGGTCTGCACTCTTCCAAGCACGTTAGCCTTCCCTGCCCCCTCCGCAAAGCCGGCACCACGCTGTCGGACCGCGACGTTCGAGCCGCACCGACAGGATTTCGCACGCGGTATACCTCCGAATCGACTCCTCGCCGGTGCGCTTGCCGTTTGATTAATAGAGACGCACCGTCAAAGCCCACGGACTTGGTTATCGGCTCTCACAGAAGGTCAGATAAGTTATTGCTGGCTGAAAGCTTGCGACGTCGGATCTTCAAAGACCGATCCGATCTGTCCGTAACGGAAACAGGGAACCGGACCCGGGAACGCCCAGCGCCCATTACCAGGCCTAGCGTTCGATGCGAGAACCGTTTACGGAGCGTGCTACCGCCCACATTTGCCCGATCCGATGTATCGGCTTTGACCCGAGGGGGATGAAGGAAACCCAACGAAACGTCCGTCACGTCACGGCCATATTGTCAAGGCCATCGAGGCACAACTGAGACCACGTCTCAAGGCTCTCTCGATCGGCCTGAAGCTCGGCCGGCGTCAGGAACGCCATCTGGGTCATCATTTGTTCCCGCCGCGTCACCGTCGGCGCGTCGAGCGTCCAGTAGTGCACGATACCCAGGTGGACCTGACCGACCTCGTTGGAGTCGTCGTTGAGCAGTGCGACGATACGATCAGTGTGCGTCGTGTCCACGATCACCTCTTCGGCGACCTCGCGGGCAACCGCCGTGAGGTAGGTCTCCCGGAAGTCGGCAAAGAGCGGCATGTCATCGACCGGGTTGATATGACCGCCGATGCCGATGGAACGGTTTCCGACAAGACGAGTCTCGCCCGTACGACGACCACGAACGTAGCTGAGGCATTTCGCGCCGTGCGTCATGATCACATAGGGAATAAGCTGCTTGAACGACGGATCGGCCTCGGCCTGAGGTCGCGGCATGAAGCGCGGGACGCCTGAATCGAACAACCGTGAGAGATATCGCTCGACATCGAAGACGAGCCCCTGAAACATCCCGACCGCTTCGAGTACCTTCCGTTCGACCACAAGGACCTGCTCATCCTTCACCATGACCGCTCCTGTTGTCCCGCGGCAATCCCCCGGGCAAGGGTATCTGCATTCACCACACTCGCGGACCCCAGGATACGGTCTTCGGCGCACAGCGTCCACGGCGACGTCCGGCAATGGATCGCCTGGCCCTATGGGCATTCCGTCGGTGAGAAGAGAAGCGTGCGGGACCTGTCTATCGCCAGCGGCGGCGCAGTGGACGGACGGCGTAGAGCACCAGCAAGGTCATCATCACCATCGGACCGACGCTCGCTCCACACATCCCGCGCGGCGCCGGACTTGCTGCCGGCGCAGGAGCCGGCTGCGGTGCTGACTCCGGCGTTGCGGACGGCTCTGGCGCCGGCTCCGGCACGGTTGGCGTGGTCACGGGAGACGAGATCACCATGTCGCTGAGCCCGAATTCGTTGAATGTCTGCAGGCTGTACGTGTACGTCGTCTGCGGCGTCACGGTCGGATCCGCGTAGGCGCGACTGCCGGCCGGCAATGTGGCCAACTCCTGCCATGGACCACCACCGACCCGGCGTTCAACAATGAAGCCGACCTCATCGTCCGCTCCGTCGTTCCACGTCAGATTGATTTGTGTCGGGCCAACCGCGGAAGCCACGAACCCCGCCGGCATCGCCGGCAACGGCAACGACGCGGTCGAAACGGGCCCGATCACCACCCAATCGCTGAACAGCTTCGCACGGAAGGAACGCACGCGATAGCTGTAGGTCGTAGCCGCCTCCACCGCATGATCCACGTACGATGTCGTATTGGCCGGCACGCTCGCCAACCAGCGCCAGTCCTGATCCGTGGCTGCCGCAACTGTTACACCACCGGGTTCTGTTCGTCGCTGGAGTTCAAACCCGTCCTCGTCGTCGCTGTCATCCTGCCAAGTAACTTCGATCTGGTCGTAGCTCGGTGGCGGCATTTCCGCAACCATGGGCGGTTCCGGTGGCGCCGACAACGACACTACGCCGCCGCCTCCACCGCCTCCGCCACCGCCGCCGCCCGTATCGCTGCATCCATTCGCATCCACCGCAGCGCCGGCGGGTGTGGCCGGACACTGGTCATTGCAGTCGTTGACACCGTCGTTGTCGCCATCGCGCTGACTGCACGAGCAGCCATTCGCGTCAACCGCCTCGCCAGCCGGCGTGTTCGGGCAAGCATCCTGCGCGTTCGCCACGCCATCACCATCATCGTCGGCGGGCACGACCGTGCAGCCATCGGCGCCGACTGTCGCACCGGCGGGCGTGGCCGG
>JAFGKA010000221.1 GCA_016928855.1 Phycisphaerae bacterium | reverse complement strand
TTCTACGGCGAGATCACCGGTATGGATCGGGCGATCGGCAAGTTGCGGAGTACGCTGCGAACGCTGGGTGTTCAGGATAACACGTTGCTCTGGTATTGCAGCGACAACGGCGGCTTGCCGAAGTTGGGCGCTACGGGCGGGCGCGGGCACAAGGGCATGGTGTACGAGGGGGGGCTTCGTGTTCCGGCGATCATCGAGTGGCCTGCGCGGATCACGAAGCCGGCGCGCACGGCCGTGCCGGCCAACACGGTTGACATCTTTCCGACGTTGTTGGAGGTTGCGGGCATCGAGTTGGAGGACGACCGACCGCTTGACGGCGTGGCGCTCGTGGAACTGTTCAATGGCCGGATGACGAAACGGCCGAGGCCGATGGGCTTCTGGAATCATCCGACGCGGGGCATCCGGACGCCGAGCGCCGAGTGGATGGCCGAGCTTCTGGAGGCGCAAAAGGCGGGCAACGAGATCGCGGACGAGGCCCGTCTTCGGCTCGACGCCGCGAAGATCACGGCGCAGTATCCGGAAGACAGCTTCCCGGGGCACGCAGCCTGGCTGGCGTGGCCGTGGAAGCTGCATCGCATTCAGGCTGAGGACGGTGCCGTCACGCTCGAACTCTACAACCTGGCGGATGATCCTGACGAGAAGGCCGACTTGGCCGGCGCGCAGGCCGAGCGTGTGCAAGTGATGAGAGCGGATCTGGAGAAGTGGCTTTCGTCGGTCGCCGCCAGCCTCAACGGCAAGGATTACCGGTAGCGTCTTCGGCACGGATCATCAGGCGCACGAGTAAATAGCTGCCTCGATTCGTCAGATGCTCGGTATGAACCGCGGGACACATCGGTCGTCAGCAACGGACCCAGGCCGGAAGCTGCCTGATTGCTTCTGTGAGCCACATGGGCCGAGACTCCGGCCTTTGGTTCTCACGTCCGCGTGAAATCACCGGGCTGGCGGTCTCTTCCGCTGGGTACCTTGTGGGCGGGGGCGTTTTCCGGTAGGTTCTGACGGGATTACGCTGGGCTACAGGAGGCGACGCACCATGACAAGGATGGATGGGAGATGGGTCGGCCGGCGGGCCCGGGCGTTGGCGGGTGTGGGGGGCCTCGTGCTGGCTGTGCTGGTCGGCGTGGGCTGTCAGGGCGGCGGCAAGAGTGGCGATGGCCGGATGGTCGCCCGGCCGGTGCCGTATATCCCGGACGTGCCGGTGCCGGCGACGTTCAAGCTCGTCGACAAGATGACGGACGACTACAGCAGTGGTGGCGTGCGTGTCGTTCGCCACGAGTACGAGGGTGGCTGTGATACCGCGGCGCTGCGGGCGTTCTATCAGGAACAGATGCCCACGTATCGCTGGACGCGCATCAGCGACCAGAACATCCAGGGCGAGATCACGCTGCGATTCGAGAAGGGCAACGAGTCGTGCGACATCGTGATTCGTCCGAAGTCCGGCGGGTGGGGCGATCGGGCCGCGGTCCGCGTCGTCATCCTGCCGATCGACCGGACGGGGCGTGAACCCCCGCCCCGCGAGGCGCAGCGTTAGCGCATGGCGTGGTACGCGGTTGAACGCGTGAAGAACAGGCAGTTAGCAACGGATTCAACATGAAGACCAAACGTCGACAGGATTTGCGCGCGAACGAACTCGTTCGGCAACTTATTGAGATCAAGGATTACATCGTCCTCCGCTGGAACTGGATTGTGGGCGGTCTTGTCGTGATCGGCCTGGCCATCGGCCTGTACTCGTATCAGCAGCACAGCCGCAAGGCCGCGCAGATCGAGGGGCTCAACAGGCTTGCCAGTCTGCGGGCCGATCGAACCAAGCCGCTGCCGGATCGCATTGACGAGATGAACCAGGTGGCCGACGCGTCGAAAGATAGCGATGTGGTCCTGGCGGCCCTGGAGATGATCGGCAGCGAAGCGACCAGCGCGAGGGAATGGCTGTTTCTGGGGGCGACGGACGGCGGCGATGATGAGGGCCAGCGGGAGCTTGCCGAGGCGGCGCAGCGGGCGTTTGAGCGGATTGTTCGCGACTTCTCCGACCGCCCGGAGGCCGCTGCCCGGGCCCATCTCGGTCTGGCCACCCTGGCCGAGAACCGTTATGACAAGGAAGAGGCCCGCAAGCACTACGAGGCGATCATCAACACGCCCCAGCTCGCGGCGGTGACGATGTACCAGAGCATCGCCGTCCAGCACCTTGCGACGCTGGACCAGCGGCTGCAGCCGGTCGAAATCCTGCCGTCGTTGCCGACGACGCAGCCGACTACACAGGCGACGACAGCGCCGGCGGCCACGCAGCCGAGCGGCGAATCGCCCTGACCACTCGCCGGTTCGAGAATGCCATGACGGATGGATCGAATCAGCTCGTCCCGAACGATGGCGTTGCCCTTGTTACGGGTGCGAGCCGTGGGATCGGGCGGGCCGTTGCCCTGCGCCTCGCCACGGCAGGACGGCCCGTCGGGCTGATCGCCCGCAACGCGGGCGCCATGCACCATGTCGTGCAGCGAATCACCGAAGCCGGCGGGACAGCCGAGCTTGTGTCGTGCGACCTGGCCGAACCCGTGAAGATCCGCGATGCCATTGAGCGTTTGCGGGCGGCTCTCGGGCCGATCCGCGTGCTCATCAATAATGCCGGCGTTTTCCTCGATCGTCCGGTTTCAGCGATCGGTTTCGATCAGTGGGAACACATCTTGCGCGTCAATCTGACGGCGCCGTTCCTGGTGACCCAGGCGGTCTGGGCCGACATGGTCGATGGCGGCGGGGGGATCATCGTCAATATCGCATCGAAGGCGGCGCTGCAGGGTTATGTCGGCCAGTCCGCGTATGCCGCCAGCAAGGCGGGGCTGCTCGGCTGGGGCCGGGCCGTGGCGTTGGAGGGCAAACCCCACAACATCCGCGTTCACACACTTTGCCCCGGCGGCGTCGATACAGATCTGATTGCCGGCACATCACTTGGCCAGCGGCTTGCCGGCGAAGTCATGCTTCGTCCGGAAGATGTCGCCGAGGCCGTGCAGTACTGCGTATCCCGGCCGGGCAACGTCGATATTCCCGAAATCATGATGGGGCGTTTCTCTTCCTGATCGTCTGATATGCGGCCAACGCGCGCTCGCGCGCCAATGCGTGGTCCACGATTGGCCGGGGGTAGGTGTGTCCAAGCTTGACGCCGGCCGCGGCCAGCGTGGCGGCGTCGGCTTTCCACGGCCGGTGGATCCATTTCGCCGGCAGTTCGGCAAGCTCGGGCACCCATCGTCGAACGTAGTTCCCGTTCGGGTCGTTCGTTTCACCTTGGCTGGCCGGGTTGAAGATGCGGAAATAGGGGGCGGCGTCCGCGCCGCAGCCGGCGACCCACTGCCAGCCGAGCGTATTGTTCGCCAGATCCGCATCCACGAGTGTGTCCCAGAACCACGCCGCGCCCTGCTGCCACGGGATCAGCAGATGCTTGGTCAGGAATGAGGCCGCAATCATGCGGACGCGGTTATGCATCCAGCCGGTCCGCCACAGCTCCCGCATGCCGGCGTCCACGAGCGGATAACCGGTCTGCCCCTGTTGCCAGGTCCGCAGGGCGGCTGTGTCCTTACGCCACGGAAAACGCGCAAATGCTTCTCGCATGGGCTTGTCCGTTGTTTGCGGGAAATGGTGCAACAGGCCGTGCGCAAACTCGCGCCAGCCGAGCTGGCGCAGGTACGCTGCGGCGTTATCGCGAGCGTCGGCGGCGCGGCTGCGCGCGGCGCGGGCGTGCAGGGCGTGCCAGATCTGTCGCGGCCCGATCTCGCCCCAATGCAGGTGTGGCGAAAGCCGTGACGTGCCCGGCAGGTCCGGCCGCTCTCGATCGCGGTCGTAGCTTCGCCAACGACGATCGGCGAACTCCGTCAGAAGGCGTTGGGCGCCCGCCTCGCCTGGTGTCCATGCGGTACGCAGTCCGCCGGCCCAGTCGATCTCCGGCAGCGGTTCCAGTTCGTTCAACGGCAGCGACGTGGGCCATTGGCGGGGCTTGGGGATCCGGGCCGGTGCCGGTCGGGGGGCTGGCGGCTCATCCTGGCTCAGGCAGGCCCGCCAGAATGGCGTAAAGACGGTGAACGCTCGGCCTTGGCGGGTGCGAACGGCATCCGGGTCGAACAGCAGATTGCTTTGGAACGAGAGCCATTGGGTGCCGAGCCGTTGCAGCCGGGTGGCCAACTCGGCGTCCGTTTGCGCGTCGTCGGGCTCGATGTGGCGGTTTACGATGACGGCGCTCGCGCCGGTCTCACGCACGAGCCGTATCAGCGTGTCGGCGGCCGGTCCCCGGCGCAGGACCAGGCGCGACCCACGCTGCCGAAGGCGTTTGTCGAGGGCGGCCAGCGAGTGATGCAGCCACCAGCGGCTTGCTGCGCCGGGAGCCCATTGTCCGTCGTGCGCCAAGGTGTTGATGAATACAGGGATGACCGGCGCGCCGCATTCGACCGCGGCCAGCAACGCCTCGTTGTCTTCGAGTCGGAGGTCCTGGCGAAACCAGACGAGGTTGGGCGGCATGGACGTTCCTTGTCGTGCGTCCGGCCGTGGCGACGGCTGCGGCCGCGCCACTCTTGTGCTCGAGCCGTCCTGGGCCAATCGGTACCGTTGCTATTCCGCCGCCATGTATGGATAGCGGAAGTCCCTCGGCGGCAGGAACGTCTCCTTGATCGTCCGTGGCGAGACCCACCGTTCGAGGTTGAGCCAACTGCCGGCCTTGTCGTTCGTGCCGGACGC
>JAFGKA010000220.1 GCA_016928855.1 Phycisphaerae bacterium | reverse complement strand
CCCGCCGAAGGGCTGCTGGCCGACGACGGCCCCGGTTGGCTTGTCGTTGATGTAGAAGTTGCCCGCGGCGTGCCGCAGCACGTTCATCGCCTTGACAATCGCACTGCGATCGAGCGCGAAGATCGCGCCGGTCAGCGCATAGGGCGACGTCTGGTTGCACAGTTCGAGCGTTTCCTCGTATTTGCCTTCCGGGTAGATGTGGATCGTCAGGACCGGCCCGAAAATCTCTTCGGCCATCAGCTTGGACTTGGGGTCTTTGCTTACGACGATCGTCGGTTCCACGAAGTACCCCGTCGAATCGTCGTAGCCGCCGCCCGTGATGATCTCCATGTCGGGGCTCTTCCTGGCGATTTCGATGAAGCCGGTGATCGTCTTGAAGGCATTGGCGTCGATGACGGCGCCCATGAACGTGCTGAAATCCTCGACGTCACCCATTTGAATCGCACCGATGTTGGCGAGCAGCCGATCTTTCAGCCCCGGCCACAGGTTGTCGGGGATATACGCCCGTGAGGCGGCAGAGCACTTCTGTCCCTGGTATTCGAACGCGCCGCGTGTCAGCGCCGTCGCGAGGGCGTCCAGCTCGGCGCTTGGATGCGCGAAGATGAAGTCCTTGCCGCCGGTCTCGCCAACGATGCGCGGATAGGAGAAGTACTTGCGGATGTCCGAGCCGACCGCCAGCCAGATCGTCGAGAACACGAACGTGCTGCCCGTGAAATGAATCCCACCAAGTTCGAGGTGGTTCAGTGCGGGTGGGCCGATGACCGGCCCCGGCCCCGGTACCATGTTAATGACTCCCGGCGGCATGCCGGCCTCTTCGAGCACCTGCATGATGAAGTGGGCCGGGAGCACGGCGCTCGATGCGGGCTTCCAGACGACGGTGTTGCCCATCAAGGCCGGCGCCGTCGGAAGGTTGCCGGCGATGGACGTGAAATTGAACGGCGTCAGTGCCAGCACGAACCCTTCGAGCGGCCGGTGTTCCATGTAGTTCATGACGCCGGGCGTGGACAGCGGTTGGTCGCTATAGACCATTTCCATGAAATGCGGATTGAATCGCCAGAAGTCGATCAGTTCGCAGGCCGAGTCGATCTCTGCCTGGTGCGGCGTCTTGCTCATGTTGAGCATTGTGGCGGCGTTGACGATCTGGCGATACTTGCCCGCGAGCAGATCCGCTGCTTTGAGCAGCACGATGGCGCGCGCATCCCACGGCATCTCGCTCCATCCCTTCTTGGCCTTGTTGGCCGCGGCGATGGCCTGGTGCACATAGTCTTCGTCGCCCTGATGGTATTCGCCGAGAATGTGATGGTGATTGTGGGGGCAGACCATCTTCGCGAGCTTGCCGTTGCGAACCGGCTTGCCGCCGATGATCATGGGTACTTCCGTGCGTTGACCTCGCAGTTCGGTGAGTGTGCGCTTTATCGCGGCGCGCTCAGGACTCCCTGGGGCGTAGCTCAGGACAGGTTCGTTGGCCGGCTGGGGCACCTTGAAGATACCGTTGAACATCGTGGTCTCCTTGGTTGACTGCGGCTTCACGAAGTCTTCGGTCGAGAATGGCGCAACCGAGTCTCGCACACGGGTCGGGGCAGGTCAAGGGCGAGGTGGCCGGAGGCCTGGGGCGGGTCGGCCGGCCGGTGTTTTCGGGCGCGGCGACAAGGATGTCCGCGCCGGGGCCCCGTGCCGGTTTTCGCCGTGTTGGAATCGGGGTTGGCACACCGGCTTCCTCGTGTTACCATAACGTGCCCTTTCTCGCATGGGCCGGTTCCGGCAAGGCGACGGACAGTTGCTGCTGGCGGCCGTGACAATCCTCGGTTTTTTGTGGCCTCCGACGCGGGCTCGGGGGCACGCGATGCGGTGGCGCCGATGCGGCCGATCTCGGGATTGACCGCGCGTATGAAGGACTGAATCATCATGACTGAGCATGTGGCACTGAAGAAGTGGGTTGATGAATGCGCCAAGCTGTGCAAGCCAGACAAAACTGTCTGGATCGATGGCAGCGACGAACAGCGCGACGCCCTGCGCGCGGAGGCCGTTGCGACGGGCGAAATCATCGAACTGAATCAGAAGAAATATCCAGGGTGCTATTACCACCGGACGGCGCGGAACGATGTCGCGCGAACGGAGCATCTCACGTATATCTGCACGTCGAAGGAAGAGGATGCCGGTCCGACCAACAACTGGATGAGCCCGGAGGACGGCTATCGTCGCGCCGGAGAGATTTTCGCCGGCTCGATGAAGGGCCGGACGATGTACGTCATTCCGTTCTCGCTGGGCCCGGTCGGTTCGGTGTTTTCGAAGATCGGCGTCGAGTTGACCGACAGCATTTACGTCGTGTTGAACATGCTCATCATGGTGCGGTGCGGCCAGACCGTGCTCGACAAGCTTGGTACCGATGGCGAGTTCACGCGCTGCCTGCATGGCAAGGCCGAGCTCGACATCGATCGACGTTTGATCCTGCATTTCCCGGAGGATAACACGATCTGGAGTGTCGGCTCGGGCTATGGCGGCAACGTGCTCCTGAGCAAGAAGTGTATGGCGCTGCGGCTGGCCAGTTGGCAGGCGCGTCAGGAAGGCTGGCTCGCCGAGCACATGCTGATTCTCGGCATCGAGAATCCTTCCGGTCGGATCGAGTATGT
>JAFGKA010000219.1 GCA_016928855.1 Phycisphaerae bacterium | reverse complement strand
CTCGTATCCGGTCGATGAACTTGACGAGAACACGTTCAAGGACGGGCTGGGTTTCGACGGCTCGAGTATTCGCGGCTGGCAGGACATCCACCAGTCGGACATGCTGGCCATCCCGCAGGCGGACACGGCATGCATCGATCCGTTTTTCGCCGAGCCGACCGTCAGCGTGATCGCCGACATCGCCGACCCGGTCACGAAGAAGGAATACTCGCGCGATCCGCGCCACGTCGCGAAGCTCGCGACGGAAGCGATGCTCAAGAGCGGCATCGCGGACACATGCTTCATCGGCCCGGAGCCGGAGTTCTTCATCTTCGACGAGGTTCGCTACGACCAGAACCAGCACCGCGGCATGTATGAGATCGACTCGGTCGAAGGCGCGTGGAACACCGCCCGGTTTGAGGAGCCCAACCTGGGCTACAAGCCGTCGTACAAGGGTGGTTACTTCCCGGTCAGTCCGACTGACACGTACCACGATCTCCGCGGCGAGATGGCGTACGTGATGAAACGCATCGGCATCCGCGTCGAAGCGCACCACCACGAGGTCGGCACCGCCGGCCAGTCGGAAATCGACATGAAGTATGAGCCGCTGCTCAAGATGGGCGACCAGTTCATGTGGTACAAGTACATCGTCAAGAACGTCGCCAAACGGGCGAACAAGACGGTCACGTTTATGCCCAAACCGGTGTTCGACGACAACGGCAGCGGCATGCACAGCCATTTCTCGCTCTGGAAGGACGGCAAGCCGCTCTTCGCCGGCAACGGCTATGCGGGCCTGTCCGAGATGGCGATGCACGCGATCGCGGGCATTCTGAAGCATGCGGCGGCGATTCTGGCGTTCGCCGCACCGACGACGAACTCGTACCGGCGGCTGAAGCCCGGCTTCGAGGCCCCGGTCAACCTCGCCTACTCGATGCGGAACCGGTCGGCCGCGGTGCGAATCCCGATGTACTCGGACAGCCCGAAAGCCAAGCGGCTCGAGTTCCGCTGCCCGGACCCGTCATGCAACGGCTACCTGACCTGGAGCGCGATGCTGATGGCGGCCATGGACGGAATCAAGAACAAACTCGATCCAGGCCGGCCACTCGACGTCAATATCTATCACATGAAGCCAGAAGACGCCGCCGAGATCCCGAACACCCCGGCCACACTGGGCAAGGCGTTCGAGGCCCTCAAGGCAGATCATGCCTTCCTTACCGCCGACGGCGTGTTCGGCGAGGACCTGATCGACATGTGGATCAGCTACAAACTGGAGAACGAACTCGATCCGCTGCTGATGCGGCCGCACCCGTACGAGTTCTTCCTCTACTACGATAGCTGAGCGGTCCGCGATCGACGAACCGTAAACATCCTCGCCCGCGGTCGTCTCGGCAGCCGCGGGCGTTTTTCTGCGCGGTCCGGTTGTGCTTGGCGCGGGGGCGCCTACACTGGCAGCCGATGCAACCGCACAACGCATACCGGGTAGCGCGACTCGCCGGCGCAGCAGCGCTGATCCTGCTGGCCTGCCGCAAGGATGAGACCCCACCGGCCGCGCCCGCGCCGCCGAGCACCGATGCTGCCGCGACCGCGCCACAAGGCCCGCTCCGCCCGCCGCCAACGCCGCCCCCCGCCGCCGAGCCGCCGACCGAGGCCCCGGTCCGGCCACCCACGCCGCCGATCCCGGCCGTTGGCCACCTCAACACGGTACATCCTGCGACGTCGCCGTTGGCCGACGCGAAGGTCGGCGAATGGGCACACTACGCCGCCAAAGACGGTGGCGTCGTCGCGTACCGCATCCTGCGGGTCGAGCCCGAACTGGTGCACGTGGAAACGCAGATGCTCGTCGATGGCCAGCCGCTCGGCCTGCCGGTGGTCCGAGCCGAACCGCTCAGTTGCGACCCGATCCGCATCGACGCCGAGCGTGTCGGGGCGGACGTCGCGTGGGAAAATGCCACCGTCGAGGCCGCCGGTCGAACGTGGCCATGCCGCCTCGCAACGACAACCTGGACCGACGAGGATGTGCACTACATTCGACGCACGTGGTACAGTGATGCCGCCCCGATGTACGGCACGGTGAAGATGGAATTGTTGGCCGACGGCAAGTCTGCCGCGTCACTCGTCCTCATCGGCTACGGCGAGCCGTAATCTCCGGCTGGCAACCACAGCACAACGTGAAAGGATGGACCGATGGCACGTGGTGAATCCGTTGCTCGACAGTGGCAGTTGCTCAACATCCTCCAGGTCCGGCGCCAGGGCGCCTCGCTGCGAGACTTGGCCCAGCAGGCCGGCTACGCCGCACGGACGATCCAGCGGGATCTCAAGATCCTCACCAACGCCGGCTTCCCCATCGCCTACGAGGAGAGCGAATTCGGCAAGCGATTGTGGCGACTGCCCGCGAAGTTCCTCGATGGCGGCGGCTTCGTGCTGTCAGTCACCGAGGCGATCAGCCTGCACTTCGCCAGCCGCGTCCTGGCCCCGCTGGCCGGCACGACGCTGGCTGACGGCCTCGGCTCGGTCCTGCGCAAGATCCGCGGGCGGCTCTCCGACGAGGCCCTGAACCACTTCCGCGGGCTCGGCGAGGTCGTTCTCGTCCGCTCGACGGGTCGAACCGACCACCGACGGCACAAGGCGACGATCGCCGTACTCTCGCAAGCGGTTCGCGAACGCCGCCCGGTCGAGCTGACCTATCGGAAGGCCTGGCAGAGCCCCAGCACCTACTCGACGAGCATGCGGCCATACCGGCTGGTCTACTTCGACGGCGATCTCTATGTCGTCGGCTACAGCGAGCGAGCGAAGGACATTCGCGTCTTCAAGATCATGCGGATCCTGGCCGCGAAGCTCGGCGCGGGCACGTTCCGGCCACCGGCGGATTTCTCACTCGACGAGCATTTCGGCGGCAGCTTCGGGATCATGCACGCCCGCGGGCTCAACTGTGATGTGGTCGTCGAGTTCGCCCCCGAGGTCGCCATCCTGATCGAGGAACGGCAATGGCACCCGAGCCAGAAGCTCCAGCGACGTCCGGACGGCGGCATCGTGGCGACGTACCGCCTGCGCGACACGGTCGAGTTCAAACGATGGCTGCTGGGCTTTGGGCCACACGCCGTCGTCCGCCGGCCGGCGCAATTCCGCAAAGAGATGCGTGACGCCCTCACCGCCGCGGTCAGCCGATACACCTCCGCCACGTAACGATCACCGGCCGGGGATTCAGGAATTGTGTAACGCAAAGGCGCAAAGCGGGCAACGGAGAATGCAGGGGGTGGGTCACGCGGAGACGCGGAGGCGTAGACAAGAGGCGCCTACCAGTAGAGTAGCGGACTGAGGCGAGGTTGCTGCCTTTCCTCAGTCTTCTACTTTACCGGCCGATCTTCTCTGCTTTCTGCCTATTGCTGCCTTCCGCCTCTTCCCCCTAATCTGCATAAGCTGCGGATCGATCTTTTCCGTATTTTTCATCCACAGATTTCGCTGATTCCGCCGATTTGAAGAAGGCCCGTCATTCCGTCCATTCAATCTGCATGATACGTGTAATCTGCGGATCATTCCCGTCTGTATACATCATTCGCAGATTCCAGGCTGGGCTCCAGACCGCAGACAGCGATGGAGGTAACGAAGGCGGCGTCAGCCGTTCGGCTGAGTTCACGGCCGAAGCCCCTTTGGATTGCGGCGGCGCGACGCCGCTTTTCTTAACCCGGCGCCGGGTGCTTGCGTTGCGTGCTCGCGGGTCTCAGCGGCGAACCGTGCCATCACCGACGGACGCGGCTCCGCCGCCAGCCAAAGCGGTCCCGATGCACATCGGGATTGCCACCGCACTCCACAGGCTTCGCCAACTCCGCCGCCGCAGCGCCGTACTTCCTGCCGCAACATCCGGTCTGACGATTCGAGCAGCCTCTTTTCCCAATAAACGAACCTGTTCCGATCTCCGATCTGGTCTATTTGCGGGGTGCCATGCCAATGCCGAAGGCGCCGGCATGTCCTGCGGCCGACGCAACGAAAGTCCATGCCCGCGCTTCGCTTGGGCATGCTACGCCAGCCGTAACGCCGGGCCCTACACCCGTCACTCACACGCCGCCGGTCGGTTTGGGCCGTTGAAGCATACGGAGAACGCGGCGAAGTCCACCAGATCCACATCACCATCGGTGTCAAGATCTGTTTCCCCGCAGAACGTCCACAACGGCAAACGGTTTGGCCCGTTGAAACAGATCGAGAACAGGGCGAAGTCGGCCAAGTCCACGTCGCTGTCGCCGTCGATATCCGCGAGGGTAAGTTGGGTACTCGACGTGATCCCCGACGAGTAGTAGCCGTCCGAATCGCATGTGAAGGCAGCGTAGTAATACATGATCCCGGGGCTCAGGCCTTCATGAACGAAGCTATCCGTCGAACCGGGAACGCCGGCTGCGTCGGTGACGGCCGTGCCATCGGCCGGTTCGGCTGGAAAGCCCGCCGTGCTGACGCGGATGGACGTTCGGGCGAAATCCGCCGTCAGTGGATTCGTCCACCGCAACGTGACGCGACTGGCGCTCAGGGGCTCGGTGGCGAAATCCGAAACCGGCGCCGGCGGACCGGCCAGCGTGCTGAAGCGGTAGTTGAATCGTCGGTTCGGGGCACTGTCGCCGTAAATGCAGAAGCTGATGATGTCGCCGGGCTGCTGGATGTTGTCCGCCCAGTGGAAATCGAAGACCAGATCGGGGCCCGTCAGGCCGAGGCTCGTTCGCGGCAGGGCCACCTCGAGCCGGTTGCCGGATACCCGGTATGACACGTTGCCGACAAGCGACCAGTTGTAGCCGTCCGTATGGCGCTTCAGCGTGGTCGTGGTCGAATTGACGACGGAGCTGTTGACGAGGTAGTCGTACCCTTCCCAGCCGGTATCGTGATTGTTGTCGGCGTCGATGTACAGCAGCATCCAGTTCGCGCCGTTGCGCGACGTGATCGAACTGCCTGTCTCGGCGTAGAAGTAGATGTTGTCGGGATCGTACGTGACCTTCGAACGTGTGAAATCGTTGCGCCCGGTGGTGTTGACGTACGTCCCTGCGCTGCCCCAGCCCGCGTGGTTGCGGTGAGTTGTGTCATGAGTAGTGTCCCAGTATTCGGGCTGCACGTTGGTCCAATCGTCGAAACTGCCGTCAATCGTGATGGTCTTCGACGGTGACGGTGGCTCCAGGTCGCGCACGCCCTTGAATCGGCGGATCAGGCCGATCATCTGGCAGTAGTAGTTGTCCGTGTGTCCGCCCAGCATCGGCTCGATGTCGCGACTGTATTCCTGGGTATACGCATCAACGAAATACGTCCCGCCGGAGGGCAGCGGCTGGCCCAGAAACCATTGGGTGCCGTCGCTGATGAACCGCTGGGCGACCCACTCGTTCCAGCCGGTAATGAAGAGGAACTCCGGGTCAATCTGCAGGGCCCGCTCGGCCTGTTCGGCAAAGCACAGGCCCTGATCTTCGGTCCCGGTCAGCCCGTACGCATCGTGTGGCGGCTGGCTTCCGTCGTGGAAGCTACGGCCGATGTTCGAGACAGGGTGCTGGGCCACGCAGACAGGCACCTCCTCCGGTACGCCTGGCGTGTGCCAGCCGTAGGCCTGCGGGTAGTGGTCCAGCCACGGCCACTTGTCGTAGCCGTCGCCGAACCACGTGGTGCCGCTCCAGGCCCAGCTCTGCCGGAAGGTGAAGAAGTCACGGATCGTCGCGCTCAGCCCATCCGGTTTGGACAGCATCAGCGGCTTGCCGAGCCAGCGGAACCACAGATCGGGATAGAGGCCCGGCGAATAGAATTCGTTGTACAGCTTCTGGACCACAAGGTCGCTGTTGGTGTTGGCCAGGAAGCAGATCTGCGGCGTGCGCCCCCCTTCGGTGCGGATCTGCTGGTACACGCTGCAGAGCAGCATGTAGTTGGAGGTGTAGGCGAACCCGTTCGTAACGTCCAAGATGATGGTGTCCACGCCGGCGTCGACCAGCATGTGGCAGTGGCGCCGGATCACGTATTCGTCGTCGGACAGGTAGTAGCCGAGTTCGGATTGGCCCCAATGGTGAAAGGCGTTGAGCGGCCCCCAGGCAGGGTCGGTCGGGTTGGCGGCCAGAAGCTCGGTAATGTCGTACGGCCCGCCGGTGCCGTGCGCGCCCAGCCAGAGGAAGTAGAACACTCCGACGTACCGGCCAGACCGCGCCAGCCCGCATTCGGCGTGCCCAGGCAACGTTCGGCCCAGGGCGTCTGTGGCTACCCACGTATCGCTCAGAAGGTCGTCGGCGCCACCCGTTGCGAATGACGGCGCCCAGGCAAGCAGTGGTAGAATCGCCGGTAGGAACCTTCGCATCGGTGTGCGTTGGCGGGCGGTCATACGGCTTCCTCCCCTTGGCCGAAGGACCAAGCTTGCAGGCTCCTGCCCGGCCTGCGATTCGGGCGAGAAGTTGACTATACCACGCAGACGCAGGCTCCCCAAACCGCTGCAGAAGAATCGTTGAATCGGCTTGGTGCGCCTGCATGCAGCAACAAAGCCGCCTTGAGTTGATTCAATCCGTTTCCAGCACCGGCAAGCCTGTTCCAACAGAATCGCTTTTACCGGTTGGCAAAATGTATCGCGGCATCGCAAGCACGCTTCTTAGCGTCGTTCCACTGCCAACGAACGGCGAGGCCGGTTCCGTGTTGCGACGGAACCGGCCCCCGTTGATCGACTCAATCCGCCAGCCGGCGGTCCTACTCCAGCAGGAACACCCGGATCGGTCCGAGGAGCTGGGTGTTGGCGCCCTGGAGCGTTCGATCCGGCGGCAACAGGCCGTTGCGTGTCGCGATGTTGTCGTAGCCGTACATCGCGTTTGCCGTGTTATCGATGATGTACCCGTTACCGCTGGAGTCCACGGCGACGGCGGTCAAGGAGCCCGCGCCCTGGACCGTCAGGGCGACATCCGGCGCCACAGCCCCATTGCGCGTGGATGCATTGTTGAAGATGTTGATCTGGTTCGACGGCGCGCTGTTGACCACGAACAT
>JAFGKA010000034.1 GCA_016928855.1 Phycisphaerae bacterium | reverse complement strand
CATGGATCGGCACCTCGAGGAGATGAAGCGGCTGAAGTCTGCTCTGGCCGTTGCGAAGAAGAGGCTGGAGGCGGTGACCCAGAACGATCCCGTGGTCGCGCAGCTCCAGGAGCACAACGGCATCGGCCCGGTGACGGCCTGGACCATCCGGGCCGAAATCGGCCGATTCGATCGTTTTCGGACGGGCAAGCAGTTGTCCAAGTTCTGCGGCTTGAGTCCGCGGAACAGCTCGACCGACTCTCGGCCAAAGACGGCTGGCCTCATTGGCACCGGGAACGGCGAGCTTCGAGCCGTACTGATTCAGGCTGCCCACCGCCTGGCTCGACACGACAAACGGTGGCATGCATTCGCCGTGGCTCTGAGGGCCAACGGCAAACCCGGAAGTGTGGTAGCGGCAGCGGTCGCGAATCGGTGGATTCGTTGGTTGTTCCATCAGATGCAGCCGAACATGCAGGCAGCCTGAGCGGGTGATACGTTGGAGAAGCCTGGAAACACACTGTTGCGTTCCTGTGCTGCGGTGGCGCGCTCGGCCCTGGGCTGGGTTCTGCACTCGTATGTAGATGGGGCAGTCATCGCGGTCTCGAAAAGCAACCCGATTGGGCGCGGCGTCAGCTGCAGCTCGGATGGAAGAGTGGGATCTCTGCAACGTGCGTTTCCTCGTGACTCCAGCATACGGCGGCATTCGGAACCTGCCCAGGACTCCACCCGTCCATGGGTTCCGAACAGCCGGCCCCTCCCTGGGCCGGACTCCTCCTGGGCAGAACCCGAACGCCGCCGTGGGGTTACTCCGTTAACGAGGAACAAGAAATGATGTGAACCGACGAAAGCTGCTTGACATCCAACGGGTTTTCATGGAAGCCAGGGGCGTAAGCCCCTGGTACAAATGCCACCGGCACCAACCAGCCCCGAAGGGGCGACAGAACAAAGACGCCATGATGTGCCAAAGTCTCACCTGCCTCTGTTGCCATTTTGTTTTCAGTGCGAAGAAGAATCTGTCGCCCCGTTGGGGCTTGATGGCCAACACAACCCTGCGTCCAGGGGCTCACGCCCCTGGCTACACACCTTCGCCCCTCCGGGGCGACAACTCTCCGGGGTCGTTAAACAGATACGGCGGCGTTTTCGCCAGCGTACATAATGGACGTCAGCGCGCGGCAGCGTTATGGGCACCGCACGCGCTTCGTAACGCCAGAGCGGGCAGCGCATGATGCAGCCAGACCACGATGTACCATCGACAAACCACAAGGCCGCCGCCAGCGACCTTCGCGCCGCCGTGCATTTCCTGTTACCACTTGGCGGAGCGGCACCGGCGGCGTGCGGGCGCGCGGCGCACTGGTTCGTCCCGATTGGGCTGATCATTGGTGTCATTTATGCAGCGCTTTTCGCCGGCGTGTGGCGCCTCTACGGCGAGTACTTCGGCCTGCGTCTCGTGCCTGCCGCGATCCTGCTTGTCCTCGACGCCGGCCTGCTCGGCCGCCATCTGCTTCGCGGCACGTGTGACATTACCGAGCAACTCGCCGCGACGCCGCGCGAGCCCGCCGCCGGCATGCGAGCCGCGACGCTCTGCCTCGTGCTATGGCTCCTCGTGAAGTTCGCGCTGCTGCTGACGTTGCCGCGTGGTCAGGACGGTGCCCCGAGCGACTGGCGACGGCATCTCCTGTTTCTCTACCCGCAGCCGGTGCTGCGCCCGCTGATCCTCATGGCGATGTGGGGGCGCTGGGCGACGTTGCTGGGTCTGAGCCTCGGCCGGGCCCGGCCGGGCGAACCGGCCGACTTCCTCCGCCTCGTAGCCGGCACCCGGCTGGGCACCGTGCTGGGGTGGTTTCTGCCGTGCGCTGCCCTGACGGTGATGTACTGCAGTCAGCACCGGGACTTCGCGACCGGCCTGCTGATCGCCGGCGTCACACTCGGGGTCGTTTACGTTGTCGGTGTGATGCTGAGCTGGCGGCTTGGCGGTCAGACGCGCGCCTCGGTCTGGGCTCTTGGGGCGTTTGGCGAGCTGACTTTTCTGGCGGCCTATGCACCATTTGGAAGACTTATCCACTTGTGGTAAATGAAGTTACGATTGAGAGGCTTCCGGCTTGCCCTCCGTAGATGCCGTCAAGCCAGCACGCGACTCAGACCGATAAGATGTACCGCGGCGTTCTCGTGCCGCGTGGAAAAGCCGGACCCGGAGGGTCCGTCGCACATGAAGGTAGGAAGCCCGATCGTGCATTTCCGGCACTGGCACCGT
Source organism: Phycisphaerae bacterium (assembly GCA_016928855.1). GTDB lineage: Bacteria > Planctomycetota > Phycisphaerae > UBA1845 > PWPN01 > JAFGKA01. Next base: position 2,547 of record JAFGKA010000034.1, on the reverse strand, counting down.
CCCCGCGTCTCCGTGGCCATCGGCCTGATCGGCGTGCTTTGCGCCGCTTCGGCCGTTCTGGCCCAGCCCGCCACGCCGACGGCCATCCAGGCGAAGCGCTTCGCGCTGCGTGTGCGCCTGGCCGAGAACTCGGCCGAGGCGAGCCGGCTGACGCTCTGGTACACACGCGACCGCGGTGAAACCTGGCACCAGGGCAAGACAGCGCCGGCCGGCCAGGACCGTATCGTCTTCGATGCCAACGGCGAGGGCCTGTACGGCTTCTACGTCGTAGCGCATGGTGCCGAGGGCGCCTCGTCGCCCGAGCCGACGGCCGGTACGCTACCACAGCGATGGGTTTACGTGGATTACACCCCGCCGTTGGCGCAATGGAAGAACGTCGAAGTACTCACGGACAAGGACAAGGCCCGGCGCGTCGCCCTCGACTGGGTCGCCCACGATGCGAACCTCGACACGCGGCCGATCGCCCTTTCGTACCAGATCGCCGGCCAGGCCCAATGGCACACGATCGACAACGCCCTGCCGAACACCGGGCAGTTCGACTGGCAGCCGCCCGAAGACTGTGAAGGCCGCGTGATCTTCAAGCTGAGTGTCCGCGATCTGGGCGGCCACCTCATCGAGCGGCTGTTCGGCCCGATCTCGTTGAGTTCGCCGCGGCTCGTCGTGGCGCCGGAGCCGCCGGCCTCGCAGCCCGCGGCCGAAATGGAGGCCGTGCAAGCCAGCCCCGAGGCGCCCGCGGGGCCGGAGCTGGTCGGCCCGATCGATCCGGCCAGTCGGGCACGGGCGCAGCGGCTGTACGAACAGGGCCTCTGGCACGCCGAACGGTTCCAGTTTGCCGACGCCGAGGAGCGCTTCCGCGAGGCCATCGAGCTTGACCCGACGCTCCTGGCCGCCCGGACCAATCTGGCGGGGGCCTTGTCCGGCCAAGGCCGCTTTGCCGAGGCGGTCAAAGAGTACCGGCAGGTTCTCCAGGACCACCCGGACCGGCCGACCGCTCTGCGAGGGGCAGCGATGGCATACTCGGCCCGGCGGGAGTATGCTAGCGCCCGCGAGATGCTCGAACGCCTGCTCCTTCGGGAAGAAACCAACGCACAAGCCTGGCTGGACCTCGGCGACGTGCTCTACCAGATGGGGCAACTGCCTGGCGCGCGGGCCAACTGGCGTCGAGCGGCCAGCGTGGATCCGACGGCCACGGAGGTGATCCGGATCGCCCAGAACCGGCTGTCGCTCTTCCCGCTGACGGCCGCTACGGCCGCGCCGCAAGAGGGAAAGTAGGCCATGGCCACCCACGCTGGAAAACGCACTGCGAATGAGGCCTCGCGCGGCGGAGCCGGTGGGCCGATGCCGGTGTATGTGGTCTTCGGCCCGGAGCAGTTTCTGAAGGACCGGGCGATTCACGGCATTCTGGACGCGTTGCTCGCTCCGGGCGACCGCGGCACGTGCCTGGGCGAGTACGAAGGTGCCAGCGCCTCTCTCGCGGACGTGCTCGACGATCTGCGCACATTGCCGTTCCTCGGGCCGCGGCGGGTGGTCTGGCTCCGCGATGCGGACCCGTTCATCACGGAGCATCGGGCGGCGCTGGAGTCGTACCTGGCCGAGCCGAGTCCGACCGGCGCGCTGATTCTCGATTGCCGTTCGTTTCCATCGAACACGCGGCTGTACAAGAGCGTCAAGGCGATCGGTGAGTGCATTCCCTGTGAAGCGCCGAAGAAGTACACGCTGCCGGCCTGGCTGGTCGACCGCTGCCGGACCGAATACGCCAAGAATATCGATCTCGAGGCCGCCCGGTTGATCGTCGAGCAGATCGGCGATGATCTCGGACAGCTCGACGGCGAGCTGGCGAAGCTTTCGCTGTATGTCGGACAGCGTCGGGCGATCACGATGAAGGATGTGACCGCGCTGGTCGGCCAGCAACGCGAGCAGAAGGTCTTTGGCCTGCTCGGCGCGATGGCTGACGGCGACCGGGCGGAAGCGCTGCGGCTGTGGGAAGAGGTCTGGCAGACCGACCGCGCCGCTCAAGCCCGCGCGATCGGCGGCATCGCCTGGGGTGTGCGACAGATGATCGCAGCGCACAGCGCGCTGCGTGACGGCGTGCCCGTCGGGGCGCTGGCCAAACGGTATTTCACTGACCCTCAACGACTGCAAACGCGGCTGCGCGTCTTCACGCCGCAGCGGCTTTACCGACAACTCGATCAACTTTGCGAAGCCGACGTGGCGAGCAAGACCGGAATGTCCTCGGTGCAGACCTCGATTGAGGAGTTCATCCTTGATCACACAGCGGCACGAGGCCGCTGACGCACCCGGCGAAGGATTTCCGCGGTGAGCATGCAATGGAGTGCATGACATGGCACGGATGCGAAACGTTCTGATTGGTCTCGCGATGGTGGCCTTGCTCGGCAGCGCGGCCGGGTGTGAATGGAACGCGATGTCCGGTTTTGGCCGTACCGCGCCGCAGACGCCCAGCGCCCCTGAAGAACCCGCGGCGCCCGAACCGGCAACGGAGCCGCCCGCCAAACCAAGTGCCGTCGAGGCGGGACCGACGACGGAACT
>JAFGKA010000218.1 GCA_016928855.1 Phycisphaerae bacterium | reverse complement strand
CAGAATCCCGACACGTTCTTCCAGGCCCGCGAGGCGTGCAACAAGTTCTACATGGCGTGCCCGGACATCGTGCAGGCGGTCATGGACAGGTTCGCCAAGCGGACCGGCCGGGCGTACCGGCTCTTCGACTATGTCGGCGCCGAGGATGCCGAGCGCGTGATCGTGCTGATGGGGTCGGGCGTCGAGACGGCTCACTCGACGGTCGAGCACCTTCTCGGTCAGGGTGAAAAGGTGGGCATCGTCAAGGTGCGGCTGTATCGCCCGTTCTCGGCGGACGCTCTGCTCAAGGCGCTGCCGAAGAGCGTCAAAACGATCGCGGTGCTGGACCGGACGAAGGAGCCGGGCAGTCTGGGCGAGCCGCTGTATCAGGACGTGATCACGACAATCGAGGAGGCCCGTGCCGCTGGGACACTTCCATTGGCGGTGCCGCCGCGTGTAGTTGGCGGCCGCTACGGTCTCTCGAGCAAGGACTTCACGCCGGCGCAGGTCAAGGCCGTCTTCGACGAATTGGGCAAGGACAAGCCGAAGCTGCACTTTACCGTGGGCATCGTGGACGACGTGACACACCTTTCGCTTGACGTTGATGAAGAGTTCGACATCGAACCGAAGGATGTGGTGCGGGCGGTCTTCTTCGGGCTCGGGGCCGACGGCACGGTCGGGGCGAACAAGAATTCGATCAAGATCATCGGTGAAGAGACGGACAACTACGCCCAAGGCTACTTCGTGTACGACTCGAAGAAGTCCGGCGCGATGACGATTTCGCACCTGCGGTTCGGCCCACGGCCGATTCGTTCGCCGTACCTGATCCGGCGCGCGAGCTTCGTGGCCTGCCACCAGTTCGAGTTCCTCGAGAAGTATGACGTGCTCGACTATGCGGCGCCCGGCGCGGTGTTCCTGCTGAACTCGCCGTTCGGCAAGGACGAAGTCTGGGGCCACCTGCCGAAGGAGGTCCAGGAGACGATCATCGCGCGGAAGTTGAAGTTCTACGTGATCGACGGATACGAGGTGGCCCGCGCCACGGGCATGGGCTCGCGCGTCAACACGATCATGCAGACCTGCTTCTTCGCGATCTCCGGCGTGCTGCCGCGGGAAGAGGCGATCAACAAGATCAAGGAAGCGATCAAGAAGACCTACGGCAAGAAGGGCGACGAGGTCGTCCGCCGCAACTTCGCGGCCGTCGACGGCACGCTGGAAAACCTGCATGAAGTGACCGTGCCGGCCAAGGTGGGCACCGACCGGTGCCGGCCGCCGATCGTTCCCGCCGAGGCGCCGGAATTCGTCAAGGAAGTGACGGCGGTCATGCTGCTCGGCAAGGGCGACGTGCTGCCAGTCAGCGCGTTTCCCGTCGACGGGACGTTCGAGACGGCCACGACGCAATGGGAGAAACGCAACGTCGGCCTCGATATTCCGATCTGGGATCCGGACGTCTGCATCCAGTGCAACAAGTGCGCGTTGGTTTGCCCGCATGCGGCGATCCGGTCGAAGGTCTACGATCCGGCACTGCTCGAGCACGCCCCCGATTCCTTCCGCTCGGCCGACTACAAGACGAAGGAATTCAAGGGGATGAAGTTCACGATTCAGGTGGCTCCGGAGGACTGCACGGGTTGCCGGCTGTGCGTCGGGGCCTGTCCGGCGAAGGACAAGTCGAATCCGAAGCATAAGGCGATCAACATGGAACGGCAGTTGCCGATCCGCGATCGCGAGCGGGACAACTACGCATTCTTCCTGAGTCTGCCCGAGGTGGACCGGACCGCGATCGAGAAGATCAACGTCAAGACCTCGCAGTTCCTGCGGCCGCTGTTCGAGTACTCCGGCGCCTGCGCCGGCTGCGGCGAGACGGCCTACGTCAAGCTGCTCTCGCAGCTTTTCGGCGATCGGGCGATGATCGCGAACGCGACCGGGTGCTCGTCGATCTACGGGGGCAATCTGCCGACGACGCCATATTGCGTGAACGCCGACGGACGCGGGCCGACGTGGTGCAACTCGCTCTTCGAGGACAACGCGGAGTTCGGTCTCGGGTTCCGTCTGGCCGTCGATAAGCACAAGGAGCAGGCGACCGAGCTGCTGCAGAAGCTCGCCGGCCAGGTGGGCGAGAACCTCGTGAACGTCCTGCTGACAACTGACCAGACGACCGAAACGGGCATCAAGGCGCAGCGCGAGAACGTCAAGGCCCTGCGGGCCAAACTCGACGGCGTCGATTCGCCGGAGGCGCGGCGGCTGCACGGGCTGGCCGACTACCTGGTCAAGAAGAGCGTCTGGATTCTCGGTGGCGACGGCTGGGCCTACGACATCGGCTACGGCGGGCTCGATCACGTCTTCTCGATGCTGCGGGACGTAAACGTGCTCGTGCTCGACACTGAGGTCTATTCCAATACCGGCGGGCAGGCGTCGAAGTCGACGCCGCTCGGCGCTGCGGCGAAGTTTGCGGCGGCGGGCAAATCCATTGCCAAGAAGGACATGGGGCTGATGGCAATGAGCTACGGCCATGTCTACGTGGCCAGCATCGCGCTCGGCGCCAAGGACAACCACACGGTCCAGGCGTTCCTGGAGGCGGAGTCGTACCCCGGCCCGTCGCTGATCATTGCCTACAGCCACTGCATTGCCCACGGCTACGACCTGGAGTTCGGGCTCAACCAGCAGAAGCTCGCGGTCGATAGCGGGATCTGGCCGCTGTATCGCTACGACCCGCGGCGCCGGCTGGCCGGCGAGCCGCCGCTCGTGCTCGATTCGGCCGGCGGCAAGGCGGCGGTGAAGGACTACATGCATAATGAAACCCGGTTCCGCATGGTGGAGAAGATCAATCCGGAGCGGTTCCGGAAGTTGTCGCTCGACGCGCAGGCCGCGTCGGCTCGCCGCGTGGCACTCTACGACCATATGGCGAAGCTCTCCGTGCCCAAGGGCGATGGGAACGGCAGCGGGGAGTAACGGGAACGGGACGCCAGACGAGGCCTGAGGAGATTACGCTAACCTGACCATCCGGAGGTTCCGCAGATGGATCTTTCCACGACGTATCTTGGATTTGAGTTGCCACATCCGTTGATTGCCGGCGCGAGCCCGCTGGCGGACACGGTGGATAGTGTCAAGCGGGTGGAAGACGCGGGTGCCGCGGCCATCGTGATGCGATCGCTGTTCGAGGAGCAGATCACGTCCGAAGGGCTGGCGACGAACAGTTCGATGGACACGCACGCCGAGTCCTTCGCCGAGGCGCTGACGTACTTCCCGAGTCCCGAAGAGTTCGTGCTCGGGCCGCACGAGTACCTCGAGCAGATCCGCACGATCAAGGCGGCCGTGGGTATCCCGGTGATTGCCTCACTGAACGGCACGACGCGAGGTGGCTGGCTGGATTACGCGAAGCTCATGGAAGAAGCCGGCGCCGACGCGCTCGAGTTGAACGTCTATGTGCTGGCGACCGACCCGGACGAAGCGGGCGACACGATTGTCCGGCGCACCGTCGAGATGGTCAGCGCGATCAAGAAGGCCGTGAAGCTTCCGGTGGCGATCAAGTTATCGCCGTACTACTCGTCAGTCTCGAACGTGGCCAAGCAGTTGGATGACGTTGGTGTCGATGGCATGGTGCTGTTCAACCGGTTCTACCAGTCGGACATCGACCTCGAAAACCTCGAAGTGGTGCCGGACCTGAAGCTGTCGAATTCCGGCGCGCTGCTGCTGCGGTTGCGGTGGCTGGCGATCCTGTCCGGCCGCGTGCAGGCCGATCTGGCCGTGACCGGCGGGCCGCATACGGCGATCGATGCGATCAAGGCGGTCATGTGCGGGGCGCATGCCGTGCAGATGGTATCCGCGTTGCTGAAAAAGGGCCCGCAGCATATCGAGACCGTGCGCAGCGAGATGGCGCAGTGGCTCGAAGAGAACGAATACGAGTCGCTCTCCCAGGCGCACGGCAGCATGGGTCTGCTGAAGTGCCCGAACCCGAAGGCGTTCGAGCGGGCGAACTACATGCATACGCTGCAGAGCTGGCGGCCTGAGTAGCGCGGTTCGCGCATGCCGGCGAGCGGCCCGGCGGCCACGAGCGACCAATACCCGGAGCCCGGCGCCAACGTGTCGGGCTCACCTTTTGCGCCGCGCCCGTCTGGGGACATTACTCATTGTTGCTGAAATGGTACGCCAGCCATGCATGGGGATGGGACCATCCTGGTGGAACCAGCCAGCAACAATGAGTGGTGTCCCCCTCGCACGCGCCAAGGCGGTGTACCGGGCCGCAGTGTGCGTTGGGGCCTGCGATGGAGGCGTCAGCCCCTTGGACTGCGGCGGCGCGACGCCGCTTTCTCTTGCCCAGCGCAAGAGACTTGCGAATAGCGACACCGCGCTTCAGCGGCGAAAGACAACGTCGCTGACGGACGCGGCTCCGCCGCAAGCCAAAGCGGTGTCAGGCCACCGCACTCAAAAGGCTGCGCAACAACGTTCGCTTCTGAACGTGTCTTCTTGTGTGGTCAGGCGACCTGTGTTGGGCGGGCTGGTCCCGTCATTCTCTTCTTTCGCGATTTCTCACTGCTCCTCCTCGCTTGCCTCTCTTCGCTCCCATCGCCGCCGGAGGAAATGGAATATCCCGACGACCAGCACTGTTGCGGGTATAAACCCGAGCAGCGCTGCTCCCGCCTCGACGACGGAATGCATCTGGCCCATGACGAAGAACAACGTGAACAGAACGATGAGATTGACGATGCCCACGGTCAGCCATTGCCGCTTTGAAACGAGTGGGACAAAGCCAGCTCGTGCATATGCGACGCCTAAGAAGCACATGCCGATGCCGAAGATGGTGATGATGTCCCAGAACTCGCGGGGGTGCTGCTCGAGAATCAACATCCGATACAGGGCGGAAATCGGCAGCAACAAATAACAGATGCAGAAGAACCCCAGTGCCGCAACACGGTTCATGGTGGTCTCGATGCGTTCATCCTTCATGGTCGGATTCCTCCCAGAAGAGGTCGTTGAGGGTCTTGCCGAGCGCCTTGGCGATGGCGATGCACAGATGCAGGGTGGGGTTGTACCCGCCGCTTTCGATGAGGCCGATCGTCTGACGGGTCACGCCCACCTTTTCCGCCAGCTTGGCCTGCGTGAGGTCGTGCTCGACGCGGGCCATCTTCAGCTTGATTCCTGCTTTCATCTCGGCTCCGCTGTGACATTTTTACATGGCACAAAGCAATGTATGCATTACTCAATGTAATACATAACAGTCATCATGTCAAGTATATATTGCATATCGAGTGCGAGGCAGTGCGTAACTCTCTATCTGGAAAAGACTTGCAGGCGAGAAATGTTTTGCGCAAGATGGAGCCCCAGAGCATCCTCGCCTGCTTCACTGCCGGCTTCGTTTCGATCCGTCAGGCGGGGGGGCCGATAGGCAGTTCGGGTCGGCAGCCGCGACATCTTCCGAACCGAAAACCCTCTATCCGCAGATTCGCGCAGACGAACGCAGATCCAAGGCGGAGCTTCGAGCCATGAGGGAGGCTGGGGGCAGGGAAGGAGGCGTCAGCCCCTTGGACTGCGGCGGCTTGACGCCGCTTTTCCGGGCCCGGCGAACGCATCTCGCGTTGTCTGCTCGCGCGCGTCAGCGGCAGGTGAAGACGTCGCCGACGGACGCGGCTCCGCCGCAAGCCAAAGCGCCGCTGTCCGCGGCGCACTCCAAAGGCTGCGCCCGCTTGACCCGTCTCGCGCTTCAGGATGTCCTGCACCCTACTTCTTGCGTCTTGGCTGCTGGCCTTGTGCGTGCTCACGGTACGCGATGATCTTGTACGCGAGCCGGGCGGCGAGGAACTCGGTTGCGGCGTTGCCGGGGATGGGCATGACCTCGACGACGTCGGCGCCGACGACCGTGCGGCTTTCGATGACACGGCGCAGCAGGCCGGTCACGCCGTACCAGCCGAGGCCGCCGGGCTCGGGCGTGCCGGTGCCGGGGGCGAAGGCCGGGTCGAATCCGTCAATGTCGATCGTGACATAGACGGTCTCGCCCAGTCGCTCGACGGCCTGCTCGATCCAGTCGGAGTTGCTGTGGCAGTATCGTGCGGTGAGCGGCTTGATGCCGGCCTTCTGCATGAAGCGATGTTCCTCGTGCGAGAAGTTCCGGATGCCGACGGGAACGATCGTCGCGCCGAGATCGAGAATCCGTCGCATGACGCTGGCGTGTGAGAACGGCGTACCCTCGTACTGGTCGCGCAGGTCGGCGTGGGCGTCGACGTGGAGCACGCTGAGCCGCTTGTGCCGCGTCATGACGCCGCGGACGAGGCCGCTGCTGATCGAATGCTCGCCGCCGAGGCCGATGAGGCATTTGCCATCACGCACGATCCGTTTCGCCGCGGCGAAGACGGCTTCGTGCATCGCCTCGGGGCCGGTCATGATCGGTTCGAGCGGATCCAGCGTGGCGATGCCCGCGTCACCGAACTCGGCAAGCAATTCGTCGTCGAACAGCTCGACCTGCTGACTGGCGGTCACGATCGCGCGTGGCCCGCCGCGGGTGCCGGCCTGAAACGAGGTTGTCGCGTCATACGGAACGGGCAGTACGGCGTAACGGGCTTTCGCGTAGTTCGCGGCGGCGCCGCTGAGGCCGAGGAAGTTGTCTGGGATCGATGCCATGGTCTCTGCTGGGCTCCTGTGATCGCTAGTCCGGTTCGACGCTGGTGGCCATGTGTCCCGGTTTCTGAGCAGCCTGCAACGCGATCTTCCGGATGCGTTCGGACAGCTCCGGCAGCCTCGGGTAGAGCCGTTTGAGCGGCCGGGCCTCGTTCCGGATCAACACATACTGCGCGAGCAGCGGGAACGTAATGGATGCGCACGAGTACACGACCACGTTGTTCGTCAGGGCGTCCTTGACTTTGCCCCAGCTTCGAGCTTCCTGCGGGGTGGCGCCGCTGAGGCCGCCCCAGTGAGGCGCATCCGTCGTGAGCTGGATGAAATAGTCGTGGCCGTCCATCGGCACGGGGTCGCGCAGAATCTGGCTCAGCATCGGCTGCGTTTGGAGGTAGAAGTTCTTGGGGCTTCCGCCGCCGAGCTGGACGACGCCGTTCTTGTCCGCGGCCCGAATGATCGCAGTCGCCTCGATGACATCCTTGAGTGGGTCGATGAAGGCCGTATCGCCCCGGAGCCGCGGCAGGATCAGGTCCATGCCAAGGCTGCTGTCGCCGGGCGAACTCGTGAACAGGGGGATGTCGAGCTTCCGGGCTTCGATGAAGAAAGAGCGTTCGGGATGCGGGGCCATCTCGGCCAGTTCCGCCGCGAGCTTCCAGTGCAGCTCGCTTGTCGCCATCGGGTGCTCGTGCTTGAAGCGGCGGTAGGCATCGATCACCACGCGGTCAGTCGCTTCGAGGGTCTCCTCATCGCCGATGTAGACGTCGTAAATCCGGGCTACGCGTTGAATCGCAAGTTCGTTGTCGTCGGCCTCATAATCGCCCTGGACGACAGGCTGGCCGAAGGCAAAATGCAGGTCGTGATAGAGATTCGCGCCGGTCGAGATGATGAAATCGATGAACCCGCGCCGCATCAGTTCGATGATGGGGCCGCCCATGCCGATGGGCGTCATGGCCCCCGAGACGGTCAGCGCGATGGTGGCGTTCTCGCGGATCATCCGGCTGAAGAGCTGGGCGGCTTCGGCGAGTCGCCGGCCGTTGAAGCCGGAGGCGGCGTACACGTTGTCGATCAGGTCCGCGATGTTTTCGTTGCCCGCCATCGGCAGGGGTTGAATCCGCGGTCCCTGGAGAGGCTTGGGCAGGTTCGGACAGTAGTCGTGCGAATGCGGCGCGGTCAAAGCTGCACCTCCTTCCACCGCGAAAAGGCGTTGACTGAGAACCCCAGGATACAGGCAATTCGCGACAGGCGAAAGTCGCGGTTCAGTACGGGCGAGCCTTTCCAGTCCGGCCGGGGGAATTCGGCGGGGCGTTCCGGATTTCATCGAAGAACGGCGTGCAGCTTCGTTCGACGCAGGTGGCGGCGTAGACATACATCGCCGCGGACCAGGTCTGCCAGTCTTGGCCGCGCGGCGTTCCGTCCTGAGCCTTGATCCATTCGTTGAAGCCGAAGGTCACCTCGGCCTTCCGCGCGGGGCGGACGAGTTCCGTCATCGCGAGCAGCTTGCGTTTCGCCAGCCGCGGTCGGCCGGCGGCGACGAGCGCCGCGACGTGGAAGCCGCTGACGAATGGCCAGATGCCTCCGTTGTGGTATTCGCCGGGCAGGTTGTATTGCTCGTAGCGCGGGCGCCAGTCCGGGTCGCTCGGCCGGACGAACGGAAACAGGTTCGGCGATAGATCCACGGCGAGTTCGCCCTTGGCCTCCATTGCGTCACATTCGACTTCAATCCAACTTGCCATGGCACTCGCGCGGGAGGGCGAGGCCACACCCGTCAGGATCGCGAGGCTGTTGCCCAGCAGGTCGAAGCGCTCGTTGTTGTCGACCTTGAACGACCACAGGGCGTAATAGGGTTTGTGCCGGACAACGAGGCCCTCATGCACATGCCGCTGCCGTCTGGGACTGTGGATGTCCAGTCGATTCATGAGGGCCCGCAGCGAGTCGGCCTGACCGTGGAGGCCGAACAGCCGAAGGTATGCGTAGACGAGCGTGTTGACGTAGAGGCCATAGCCGAGCACCCACTGTTCGTCGCGCCAGTCGCTCGTCGGCTGCTGGGCGACCATAACGAGGTCTTCGGGGCTCTGGTATTCCATCCATCGCATAGCGCGCTCGGCCGCGACGTCGAGGAATTCGCTGCGACCGGTGGCGCGCCGGTAGATGGCGAGTCCGAAGAGAAACAGCGGCGTCGTGTCACTGGCACCGCGGTCATCCGGGTCGTGCGCCAGCGAGGGAATGTGGCCGAGTCGTGTCTGGTTCTTTGCGAGGGTTTCCAGGACGCGCCGCAATGCGTCGACGAACTCCTCCCGGCCGGAGACAAGGAATCCCAGGGCCGAAATCATCATGTCGCGGGTGTACGGTTCCGGGTAGCCCCACGCGGCAGTGCGCGGCAGGCCATGGCATGGACCGACGCGGTTGTGCAGCAGGACTTTGATGGCGGCTGCTTTGGCCTGTTCGACGGTGTCTCCGTTCGCGTCACGTTTCATCAGGAGATTCCCAGCTTGCTGGAGAGCGTGTCGATCAATTGCCTGGCCACGACGCGGTAGTCGTATCGTTCGACGGCCCGTGCCCGGCCGGCCTCGCCCATGCGGCGTCGGAGTTCGGCATCGGCCATGAGTGTCCGCAGGTGGTCGGCGATGTCGTAGACGCTCGCGCGATAGTCCGCGATCCGAAAATCCTCGAAGACCACCCGCCGTTTGTCCTCAAAGCCGGATTCCTGGCCCAGCAGCGCCTCGCCGATGCGGTTTTCCTGGGCGACGCCGGCGAGGAAAGCGGTTTCGCCGTGGACGAGGGTCTCCAGCATCGCCATGGCTTTGATGCCGATCACCGGCTTGCCGCAGGCGCCTGCCTCCACCTGGGGCATGCCGAAGCCTTCCAGTCGCGATGGGGCCGCATAAATGTCACACGCGGCGAGCAAATAGGGCATGAAGTTCCGGCTCACGACGTTGGTCGTGTAGACGACGCGGGATTCGATACCAAGCTGCGTGGCGAGCTGGAGGTCGTGCAGATTCTGCTGTTCCGTCCGACCCTGGGGCCACACCTTGCAGACATACTTCCACTTGGCCGTATTCGGCCCCAGCAGCGATAGCCCCTGCATGACTTCCTGGGCGCCCTTGGAGGCGGCATCACCACCGACGGTGAGGATCATGATCTCGTCGGGCTCAATGCCCAGTGCTTCTCGCACGACGGCGACTTTCCGCTCGTCCTGGCTGCGGGGACAGAAGCTGTCCGTGTCACACCCCACCGGCAGCACGACCATGTTCTCGTTTCGGATGCCGTCCCGCACATAGACCTGCTTGACCCATTCGGACGTCGTGAGAATCAATGGCAGCGATTCGAGAACCTCGCGGTAGTTGGCCACGTAGCCGTCGGCGACGAGCCACGGAACGGGCCGGACGCCGAAGCGCTGCGGATGCAGAATGAGATGCTGGGAGTGCCCCCAGTAGCCGATGCCCACGACCGCGTCCGGCTGGAACCAGCGGTAGTACCATTCCTTTTCCTGGGCCGACTGAAAATTCACGGCGTACGCATCGACGCCGTGATGCAACAGGCCCTTGTAGAGCAGATCACCTTGCGTCGCCAATCCACCCGGCGATGCCGGGTAGTCATAAAGAACAAGAATCTTCATGTCGAAACTCCCTGGTCATGGAACCACTGCCTCAGGGCCGTCGGACTGTCGAAGTGCCACATCGCCTCATCTCGCGGCGTGGCGCGGGCTTCCCAGCTTTCCGGACTGAATCCATAGAGCGCAGTGATGATTTCGTATTTCGCCTGCCAGATTGGTTCTGCGAGCGTGCAGACGACATGGGCGTCGGCCCGCGGACGGGGCAGGTACGTTCGATTACCATCCTCGTAAGCGAACATCCGCAGCTCGTGCGTCGGCAGGCACCCGTCGCGCCACAGACCGGCGACGGCGCGCGAAACCTCCTCGTGGCGGCGGTGTCGGGTGTACTCGCCGTGGGGGCCGTGCGTGAGGATCCGATCGAATGGCGTGGTCGGCAGCTTCGCCGTGATTACCGCTTCGATTTGGCCCGGCGGCAGCGGGTGCTGGTCGGCCCCATCGTCCAGGTCGGCGATGTCACCCGCGGCGCCAAGCCGCGTAAGCACGCGACGAAACTTCGGGGCCCGGTCCGGATCGCTCGCACGGCATAACGACAGGATGAACCAGTTCCAATCGGGGTGGCGCAAGATCTGACCGCCGGCCCACAACGTCTCATCGTCCGGGTGGGCCACAATGACGGCGACAGAGCGGGTGGCTTCCATGCGTACTCTGCTCGTTCAATCCGTTCCGGCGACAAGACAACGCGTCGCCGGCTTGCGGTTGCGCCAGTATCGTGAGGTCCGCCGATGCCCGCGTCAAGCGGACGCTTGGCCCTGGCGTGGCGGTCGCCGGTTGCCAGAGTGGCGGCGACCCGTCAAGATGGTCCGGATCGCGGTTCGCGGGGCGCGGCGGTGACGTGCGTTTTCGCTCAAGAACCGAGACTTTGGCAGACAAGACCGACCGCGGGATTCGGTGCGGGCCGGCGCAGTCAGGAGGGTCCATTACGATGCGATGCGTGACACGGAGAGACGTATTGCGGTTGGTTGGGGCGGCAAGCATGGCGAGGCTGTGTGGCGGCTGCGCGAACGGGGAGAAGCCGGCCGCGGTTTCACGCCGTCCATCGGAGCCGGAGACGACGGCGCCCGAGATAATCGCGAACTACCATTGCGAGATCGGCGAGAATCCGCTGTGGGATGACCGCCGACAAGCCGTGTATTGGACGGATATCGCGCGCGGGCGGCTGTTCCGATACGACGCCAGGACGGGCCATCACGAGCCGATCTACAGCGGCGAGCCGGTCGGCGGCTTCACGCTGCAGCGCGATGGCTCGCTCCTGCTGTTTCAGGTCAACGCGTTCTCGATCCTGCGCCTGGACGGGGCGCTCGAGCGCCTGGCCGACGGTATCGATGATGACATGCAACGGTTCAACGATGTCATCGCGGACCCGGAAGGCCGCGTCTATGCCGGCACGATCGGCAAGAACAACGAGAGCGGCGGGCTCTATCTCATCACGCCCGACGGGGCCGTACGCAACCTCTTCAAGGGCACCGGTTGTTCCAACGGCATGGCGTTCT
>JAFGKA010000217.1 GCA_016928855.1 Phycisphaerae bacterium | reverse complement strand
GGGATGGCCGTTGTACACCTCGAAGAACCGTGCGTCGCGAAGCCGCGCGATGTCTTCCGCGACGATCTGCCGGACAAAGTTCGGATGGTTCAGATGGCAGAGCATCGGCCGACCGTGGTGCGCCGCCTGGGCGGCGACGGCGTCGAAGTTGTTCTGCATCGTTGCCAGGACCGTCTCGCCGTGCGGTGGTGGAATGAGTTCGGCGAGGTTCAGCGCATTGAGATGTACGGGAATCTTGTTGCAGGCATCGGTAATCTCTTCCCCTTCGATGAGCAGGAACTTGCCCGGCACCTCATACAGCGAGCGGACCTCGTCGAGTGTCTTGAGCCGATACTCGACGGCGTCTTCGCCCTCGCGCTTCTCGATCCACGTGCTGTCGAACGCCTGCTCGTACGCGTCGGCCATCGCCACCTTCCGGCCCGTGCAGGGCGCCCACGTCTCGCCGCGGCTCAGAATGTTGTGGTCGCTGAGCACGAGAAAGTCGTAGCCGTGATCTTTGTACCACTTGGCGACGATTTCCGGTGGCGTGTTGCCGTCGCTCCACCAGGTATGCGTATGCGTATTGCCCTTGAACCACTGCGGCCGGGCACAGCCGCTAAGCGTCGTGAGCACGGCGACGACAAGCATCGAAACGAGCCAGATTCGCATCGGTCGGTGGAAATACACATTCATGGCAACCTCGCGCGTTATGGGCAGGATCGAACTCCGCGTCGTTCACGATTCGCAGACTAGTGTAGCCCGAGCCTCGATGCGCAGCCAGTAGGCCGTTCATGCGGCTGCGATCCCGCCGCCGGCAGACGAAGCAGCTCATCGACGCGGGCGAATGCATAGCCGCGTGCGATCAGCTCGTCGAGCAGCGGATCGAGCAACAGGAACATCTTGTCCTGCCGGGCCGCGCCGAGGTGCAACAGCAGCAGAAAGCCGTTGAACCCATGCGGATCCTTGCGCTCGCAGGCGAGGATATCACGCAGGATCGTCTGCGAATCGACGAAACGCGCGTGGCTCTCCGGCATGTAGTCGCGGTTCGAACCACTGCCGGGCGTGAAGTTGAACAGCACGACGCCCATGTCCGTCGCCCACCGCACCTGATCGGCGTTGAACCACTCGTAGGGCGGAATGAAGTAGATTGGACCATCACCGGCCATCGCCCCGAATCGTTGGAGCGCGTCGATGTTCGCGCGCAGGTCCTGCTTGAATTCCGCCTCCGTCACGAGCGTCCGCGATCGGTCTTCCCATGCGCAGTACAGCAGGTGCTTGTCGGAATGCGGCCCGAGGTAGTGCCCCTCGGCGACCATGCGCCGCAGGTGTACGTGATACTCGGGCTTCGCAATATAGTCGCCCGTGACGAAGAACGAAGCGCGAATGCCTCGCGCCCCGAGCGTGTCGAGGATGTGCATCGTGCCCTCGCCATAGTCACCGCCGGTGAAGATCAGCGCCATGCGCTTCTGTGATGTGTCTCCGCGGACGAGGCCACCATGATCGAGCGTCCAAGATTCCGGTGGCGCGATCACGAGCGGCCGGGGACCCCGACTTGGTGCACATCCAGTCGCGGTCAGCGCGGCGCACGCAGCAGTCAGCACCACGGTCAGGCGCCGGGGGCGTACCCTGTCTCGAATCGGCTTTCGCTTTGCCACATGCAACATGTAAATACCCTACCCGCGCGATTGCGTCCTGTCACAAGGGCATCGTGGGCATCGCCGCTCGGCTTGCTCACGGGTGCGGCCATTCGGCTTGCTCACGGCCCGGGCCGCGCAAGCACCCAGATGCCCGTCTCGCCCGCATCCAGGTCCACAGCGAATTCGGTATCGGATGCCACAACGAGCTTCTCGTCCACGGTATCGAAGACCGGCGCCGAAGCCGGCAGGCGGATCGTCTTCCGGCCGGCTGTCGCGGTATGGAGACAAACCCAGCTCGCATTTGCAGAGAACGGATCGTCACTATCGCAGTAGATATGCACCCCGGCATCGCGGAAGACCTGGCGCAGCACAGCCGATGGAATCGCCGGCGTCAGACAATAGACCGATCGCCAGTCGGCCGCGTCGCGGGCAACGAAGGCTGGTGTGCCCGTCGCTGTTCGACCCCAGATCCGAAGATCGGCATCGGTCGGTACGAACACGGGCGACTGCGAAATGGGGAAGCCGAACGCTGCCGGTGCATGCGGGAACGCGTTGCGATCGAGCGTTACCTGGAGCGCGCCCTCGGGCTGTTGCTCAAACTGCATGCCCGTCACCGCCTGCATTCGATCAAGCGAAAGCCCGTCTTCGCCAACAAAGCCGGGCGCATAAAACCAGAGTAGCGTCCGGCCGTCGGTCTTGAGCCTCTCGATCGCCGCCTGCTGCAACGGTGTGAGATAGAAGGCGTCAAGGAAGATGTACACGCGATAGGGACGCAGACGCTCCTCGGCAAGATCGTCGATGTGAATCCAATCGAACGGTGCGCCGCTGCGGCACAGCTCAGCCATCTGCGCATCGTACAGGGCCTGCCCGATATGGATTCGGCCCGTCTCGCGGCCGGCGGTATAGAACTCGCTCTGCAGCGAGGAGACAACAGCTACCTGCGCTACGCTTGTTCGCGGCAGCGTCATTGAGTAGTCGCCCCACCGTTTCAGACGGCCCAGCTCGGCGATCAATAGCGGGTCGGCGAAGAACGTGCCGGATTGATCCATGTAGTACAGGCCGACGCCGCGGCTGATGGCGTTGGCGAACTGGCGGCGCAGCATCTGCACGGATGCTTTGAAGTCCGGCGCATAGCGCGCGGGCCAGCCTTCCGGCGCCAGATACGTGCGGTCGTCCGCTTCGTCGAGAAACAGCTTGCCATGCAGCGTAACGGCGGCCGGGAAGTGCCGGAACAGTGCATCCTCACCAAGCCGCCGTCGACCGTAGCTG